>JALQUC010000009.1 GCA_023268615.1 Candidatus Altimarinota bacterium
AATCAGCATCCACGAGATTTTATCATGGAAGCACTCCAGATTCTTCCTCCAGATCTCCGTCCTATGATTCAGCTCGATGGTGGACGAATCGCTTCTTCTGATCTCAATGACCTCTACCGTCGTGTTATCAATCGAAACAACCGTCTCAAGAAACTCATCCAGCTCGGTGCACCTGAGGTCATCCTCAAAAACGAAAAACGAATGCTCCAGGAATCTGCTGATGCTCTCATCTCAGGGTCTGTTCGTAGCTCTCGTTCTGGGTACGCGATGGCAAATAAGCGAAAACTCAAATCACTCACCGATATCCTCAAGGGTAAGCAAGGACGATTCCGTCAAAATCTCCTCGGTAAACGAGTCGACTATTCTGGTCGTTCGGTTATCGTCGTCGGTCCACATCTCCGCATGGATCAGTGTGGTCTCCCAAAACCTATCGCCCTCACACTCTTCCGACCTTTTGTTATCGGTAAGCTCATAGAGCGAGAGTACGCATTTAATGTCAAACACGCAGAAAAAATCATCGAAGAAAATACCAAAGAAGTCTGGGATGCTCTCGAAGAAGTCATTGAAGGCAAATATGTCCTCCTCAATCGTGCTCCGACACTCCACCGACTCGGTATCCAGGCATTCCAGCCTATTCTCGTCGAGTGAAAGGCTATCCATCTCCACCCTCTTACTTGTGTCGCGTTCAATGCGGACTTCGATGGTGATCAGATGGCTGTCCACCTCCCACTCACACCAGAGGCACAACGCGAAGCCCGAGAGCTCATGTCGACATCCGCAAATATGTTGAACCCTTCAAATGGTGAACCAATTGTTTCTCCAACACAGGACATGATCCTCGGTTGTTATTATCTCACCAAGGAAACACCAAATTCTTTCACCGGTCTCGTATTTGGTTCATATGATGAAGCATCTGTTGCCTACATGAATGGTCAGATAACACTTCATACACAGATTCGTGTACGAGGATGGGTACCTCTCACACAAGACGGCCCATATACGACTTATGGTCGTATGCTCTTCCATGCAGTCCTCCCAGAAGGACATAAGTTTCAAAATAAAACCATGGGCAAGAAGCAGATTTCTCAGCTTCTCTCTGATATATTTGAGACTTATGGTACTGCTACAACAGCGATTGTTGCTGATGCGGTCAAAAATATTGGCTTCAAATACGCGACTATGTCAGGTCTCTCTATCTCTGAGAGTGACATGCTCACACCAGCCAACAAGACTGATATTCTCGAACAAGCAACAGAAAAGGTCCGTACTATCCAATCCATGGCATACGAAGGATTTCTCACAGATGACGAGCGATATGAACAGTCTATCCGTATCTGGAGTCAGACAAAAGTGACTATTGAATCTGAAATGAAAAAAGTGTTCCCAGCAGAGAATCATATTTACCACTTTATCGATTCAGGCGCTCGAGGTTCATGGGGAAATGTGACCCAGCTCTGTGGTATGAAGGGTCTCGTAGCATCTCCATCAGGAAAGACTATTGAGCTCCCAATCAAATCAAATTACAAAGAAGGTCTCACAGCACTCGAATACTTCATCGCAACACACGGAGGTCGTAAAGGTAAGGCAGATACAGCGCTCAAAACAGCACAATCTGGTTACATGACTCGTCGTCTTGTTGATGCTGCCCAAAACATCCTCGTTCGTGAAAATGATTGTGGTACACTTCACTACGAGGACATCCAGAGAGAAACCACAAAATCAGTGGTGTTCCAGGAATCATTTGAAGAGAGAATTTATGGTAAAATCCTCGCAAAAGATCTCGTAGATGGTAAGACAACTCTTGCCAAGAAAGGTGATATGATTGATCAGAATCTCCTCAAAACTATTCTCGAAAGCAGTGTCGCGAGTGTCCCAGTTCGTACTATGCTCATGTGTGAGACTCATGAAGGTGTCTGTCAGCACTGTTATGGTATGGATCTCGCGATGAATCGTATCGTCGACATCGGTAGCCCTATCGGTATCGTCGCAGCGCAGTCTATCGGTGAACCAGGTACTCAGCTCACGATGCGTACATTCCACTCAGGATGAGTCGCGACAGCAGGAGGAGATATCACAACAGGTCTCACTCGTGTCGAAGAACTCTTTGAGGCTCGTACACCGAAATACCTCGCAAAAATCAGCCACATCGATGGTGAAGTCACAAAAATCGAACACACAAAGACATCAACAACTGTCTATATCCGAGCTCACAAACCAGAAACTCGTGAATACTATATTCCTCATGATTATGAGAAAGAAGTGAAAAAATGAGATATGGTCAAGGTCAAGCAAGTTCTCGCTCGATCTCCAGAGACAAAACAAAAAATTCTCGCTTCTACAGGAGGCGTCGTATCACAGGTAGAAAATGGTATCATCTATGTCTCAGATGTTGAAGCACAAACACTCGAATATGTCGTTCCATTTGGTCGTAAAACAACAGTACAAAAGGGTGACACAGTTGAGCGCGGTGATAAGCTCTGTGAAGGAAATATCGATGTCGAAGAACTCATGAATGTCGCGGGTCCAGCGAAGGCACAACAGTATATCGTCGCTGCGGTCAAGGAGATCTATGCTTCTCAGGGGCAGACAGTCAATGCGAAACATGTCAGTTGTATCGTCCGACAGATGTTCTCAAAAGTGACTATCATTGAGCCAGGTGAATCAGAATTTTTCCAAGGTGATACGATTGATATCGGAGTCTTCAATGACACCAACAAGAAACTCGTCGCAGCGAACAAGAAACAGGCTATCGGACAGAGACTCGTTCTCGGTATCGCAAAGGTCTCACTCCACTCTGGTTCATGGCTCGCGTCTGCATCGTTCCAGGAGACTGTGAAAGTCCTCGTGGATGCTGCGAGCAAGCGTCGTATCGATCACCTCGAAGACATCAAGTCAAATGTTATCATCGGTCGTCGTATCCCGACACTCCAATACTTCCAGAACAATCTCGAACTCGACGAAGAATACTACGAAGGAAATGTGACAGATGTGACAGAAGTACACTCTGCGCATGCCCTCGTTCCAGATATAGAATAATATTCTCAGAAAAAATCCCCTCGAAAATGAGGGGATTTTTTATTCTCTGTCATTGCGAGGTACGAAGCAATCCATTCCAGATACAGAGTCAGTCTTCGTACTTTTTCTGCAAAAAGTACCAAAAGCATTCAGGACAACAAAACTCGCTATAGGCTGTATTTATGTCACTCTTCTGTATTCATCCCGCTCAAACTGTGCGCTTTGCCATTCAAGGCAAATCTCCTGTCCCGAAACCCCATTTCTGTTTTTCATCCCATAGGGCAAAAACTATTATTTTGTACTGGAGATATACCCACAGGCATATCGAGTGGTAGCGAGCGAAGCTCTATGTCTTTTGTACTATTTGATCTAGAGCACGACTCCGATAACGAGCCCCATCGCACCCATAGAGACGAGGACATACCCAGCTGTGATGACATAGTGGGTAAAATTTCGCTGTTCGTAGAGGAAATGTATCGCCAACAGGAGACACGCGATGAGTCCGAGATCATACCCAATCAGAAATGCTCGAGCAGGATCAGTGTATTCGAGGTGTTTACAAAATGCTGCAATATTTGCCGCAATGACAAAGGTAATTGGAAAAGTATAGAGGAATCCATTTTTTGCCCGTACAGAACTGACTGATTCAGCACTGAGATTTGCTACTTTGACCCATATGGTACCAAATACAGACGGATGATACCAGATATAGCCGATGACCATCGCTACGATAGTGGCAGCGATATCTGCTCCCCAAGAGATGTTTGTGATGATATGCAGAAGATCAGAAAATATTTTCATAGAAGAGGATTATAGTGACAGTATAATTCCTCTTCTTCGTTTTGAAATTCTCATGAGTTGTAAAAATCCGGCTCTCCGTATAATATAGGGAATGAAACACCTCGAATCCTCACATTCACCAGGAATTATAGCACAAACTGTCGCGCCTGTGGCACGCGTATGGCAGGGAGTGCAGGACGGTGTAGCAAAACTTCTCGGACTCAAAAATGCAGGGACAGCGAGTGCAGTAGTCGGTATTGCTGGTCTGACGACAATGGCAGTCTCGACCATACTTGGCCCAATTGGTCCTGCGGTCTATGGTGTTGGTCTGACTGTTGCCGGTATAGGAGGTGCTGGCTTGGTAGAAAATGCCGTAACGAAAAAATTATCAGGACTGGACGGAAAAGGATCAACTTCTAAACACTAATTTTCCTGAGACGCTTCGAGAAGCGTACAAACAGAACTAATTTCTGCTTTTTTCCTCTTGGTGTCCTCGAGAGCCCTTTCGAGTTTTGTTATTATGTGTCAGAGCAGGAGTGGATTTTTACTTTCGATATATTGAGATAGGTGTTTCACTAGAGCTCTGTCATAAAAACTTTTCTGTTTCTTGCAGGTTTCAAGAGCCTCCGAGAGATATGCACTTTTTACTTTGGGCAGTAATTCTTCAAAAGATCTAAAACCCACTAAAAGTTGAGTGTATCGAATAATTTTTGAATCAATTGATGTGACAGCATCTATCTGAGATCGGAGAGCTTCGTCTATATTTTCATAAATATTACAGTATGTTTTGGAGATTTTATGGAATCGTTTTCGTGGTTTTGAGGTTTCTATGAATTCGACTTCCAGTTCTGTTACCGTGCGGAAAATGGCTATTTTCTTTTGCCCATCTTCTCTAGTTACTTCCAAAATTCTTGCTGTTTCGAGACCTGGTCCTCGTTTGACTTCTTTTGCTTGAGAAAAAATAGTGAGAAACCTCTTTCGAACTGCTAGTGTGTAGCGACGGCGTGCCTGGAGGGTATAGGTCATGAAGTCATCTGGGGCAAGTCCCAACTTTATTAATGTTTCCTCAGCTATCTTGTCAGGATCTATCGGAAGTGCCCTTATCAGAGCATCCCGTTGTTCTTTGTTTCATTTTTGTCACGGCCTCTTTTCTATCGCATGGAGGTCATTTGGTGCAAATGCACGGGAAATGTAGGAACCCAGAGTCGCTGACTGTCTGTGTTGAGTTTGGTTGATAGTACGAGGAAGTTCATTTTGTCTGTATCGATATGGACCAGCGAGTATCAGTGTATCGAGCTCTTCCTGGTCGCGTTCCTGGACATAGCGTATAATCCAATCACAGATCCCTGGTTTATCGAGAAGTCGTGTGATATAGGCTGTCTTGAGCGTATCATTTTCCACAAATCACCGTATTTCTTCTAGATATTTTTCTCTAATATTTCTGATAGACAGAGAGTTTGCGGCAGCTTCTGGAGAACTCTCAGGATGTTTTGCCCACCAGACTCGCTCATCCGGGAAGTATTTGATTTCATTGCGTGAGAAATTTCTAGTCAGAGGTCCGTAGCCAGTAGGACGATTTGCATTAATTAACCTCTCAATCGCATTTGCAGAACTGATAGCCAGATCACAGCTACAGAGGCCTCATCGAGCATATCCACGGATCATTATCGGTGCATCAGGAGGTAAATCCAGAAAAATATTTTCTTTGTCCATTAATATTTTATATGTACTTTTTATAAAAAGGCAAATATCTTTTTGCATACTTTTCAACTTTTCTCATTTTCAATATTTTCCTGAAAAATAACTTGCCAGGAAAAAATTTCTGAATAGAATAGGGGAGTTATTTCATAATGCATTTCTATGAAACCTCTCAATTCCAAACAACGAGATATACTCGATTTTCTCCTCGACAATCAAGAATACACTATTACGCTCATGGATATAGGTGAGGCAGTTGGTCTCGATCATCCACAAAAAGTTCAGGATAAGATAGACCAGCTGATTCGTGGCGGGTACATAGCTCGTACGCCATTTGGAGGTTATCAAGTCCTCAAAAAATTTGATGAGACTGATCAACTCATGATACCATTTTTCTGATACGCACAGTGTGGACATGCAGGGAAGAGTATCCTCGCTGAGTATCCTCGCAAGAAACTTGAAATCCATAAGAAACTCATCAATCAGTCTGAGATTGATCAATACTTCATCACTCGAGCCAAGGGTGACTCGATGGAGCCATTTATTCATTCTGGGGATTTCCTCCTCATCAAGGTGCAAAATGGGTACAACCCTGAGGATCAGGTTCTCGTGGTCCATAATGGCCTCCCAAAAATCAAAAAAGTGCTCAAAGATGGTGATAAGATGGTCTTCCGATCATTTAATCCTGCTTTTGGCGATTTCGTGATTGATGAAGATGATGAGGCAGAAATTGTTGGCGTGGTGAAGGAAAGATTTCCCAAAGGCGCATTCTCGGTCTAAAAGAACTATTTTTGACACCACAAAAATTCTCAACATTTCTTTTTTTGGCTTCCAAATCATATTTTTTCCTTCTTCCATTATTTCTATTTTATTTTTTTATAAAAAAGATTTGCAATAGACAACTTTTTTACTATCATGCCGCCACATATCATAAAAAGTTCGCCCATAATTCATGGCTAAAGAAGAGAAAATACTTGCCTGAGGCACTGTCCTCGAGTCGCTCCCGAACGGGAGTTATCGTGTTCAGATAAATTCTCTCTCTGGTCAGGATCTCGGAGACAATGGTATGGTCGTTTTTGGTCATGTATCTGGTCATATGCGCAAGTGTAATATCTCTCTCATCAACGGTGACAAAGTAGATATTGAGCTGACGCCCTATGATCTCGAAAAAGGTCGTATCACTTACCGACACAATGTTAATACTAATCATCAGCCTGTATGAAAGTTCGTCCGTCAATAAAAAAACGAGATCCTCGCAACGATGTTATCGTTGTTCGTTGGAACAAGAGTCATACCAGACGGTATGTCCGCATCGTCAATAAGAAAAATCGACGATTTAATCAGCGTCAAGGCTAAGACTTCGTCAATTAAGAATTAAAAAAGCAAAATTTAAAAATGAAGAAACTTTTTTCTTAAAACCAAAAACTTAAAACTTAAAACTTTTCTATGGTACGCATTTCTGGGGTCAATATCCCAAATCATAAACACCTCTGGGTCGCTCTCACCTCTATCTATGGTGTCGGTCCAACACGATCTAAAAAAATTCTCGCTGCCTGCAAAATCGATGCAAGTCGAAAAGTCGAGACTCTCTCAGAAGAAGAGCTCGGTGTCGTCCGTGATGAACTCAAAAATCACACACTCGAGTGAGATCTTCGCCGAGAAGTCACCAGTAATATCAAGGCTCTCTCAGACATGAACTGTTATCGTGGTGTTCGTCACAAGAATAATCTCCCAGTTCGTGGTCAGCGGACCAAGACAAACGCTCGTACAAAAAGAGGTAAAAAGGCAACTGTTGCGAACAAAAAAGTAGCAGCTAAATAATCTCAATAGAAATTCACTTATTTAAATACCTATATGGCTCAAACACTTCGTCGCAATAAAAAAACAAAACGCACTGTCGAACAGGGTGTCATTCATGTTGCTGCTCTCTACAACAATACACATGTCAGCGTCTCTGATACAGATGGAAATGTCCTCACATGGCATAGTGGTGGTCGTGCAGGATTCAAGGGTGCTCGTGAAGCAACTCCCTATGCTGCAACTATGGCTATGGAAAAATGTCTCGAAGAAGCTATCCGTCTCTACGGTGTAAAGCGTGCTCATGTCTGTGTATCTGGTGTCGGTGCTGGTCGTGATAATGCACTTCGTGCAATAGTCGCTGCTGGTGTCGAGATCGATTCTATCGTCGATGAGACTCCTGTACCATATAACGGTACAAAGAAAAAGAAAGTTCGTAAACTCTAATTCCCACTTTATATTATTATGCGTTATACTGGTCCAAAAAATAAACTCTGTCGTCGAGAAGGTAAAAACCTCTTCGGAACTGAGAAATATGCTCAGACTGATTCAAAGAGAAAACTCCTCGGCAAGAATGTCGGTCGTATGGGTCTCTACGGTCAGCAGCTTCGTGCGAAACAGTCTACCAAGCGTATGTTTGGTGTTTCTGAAAAACAATTCTCAAACTACTTCAAGAAAGCATCTCGTCTTCAGGGTAATACCCTCGAAAACATGCAGAGACTTCTCGAGACTCGTCTCGATGTCGCAGTACTTCGTGCGAATTTTGCTCGAACTATCATGCAGGCTCGTCAATTCGTGAGTCATGCTCATTTTATCGTCAATGGTAAAAAAGTAGATATCCCATCATACCAGATTTCTGTCGGTGATGTTATCGAGGTTCGTGAGAAGCTCAAAGACACACCGCTCTATCGTACTCTCCAGATTGAATCAGAAGAATTTCTCAAAAACAATCAGGCTGGTCGAGTCTCAGCAGTAGACTGGATAGATGCAGATCCAAAATCATTCAAAATCACTATCAAGCGTCTCCCAGAGACAGCTGATTATGATCAGAGTATCGACATGAAAAAGATCATCGAGTTCTATTCAAAATAATCACAAAGTAGTAGTTTTTACTTCTTATCTTTCTCTCCATGCACATCCTCCATACTATCATCGGTCTTCCAAAAGTGACAGAGCATCGTATTGCTCAAGATGATTTTTCACAGGAATCTGTTTTTGATATTGCACCTCTTCCACGAGGGTACGGGATGACACTTGGACACGCTCTTCGTCGCTCTATTATCTCTTCGATTCCGGGGACTCGTGTGACTGGTGTAAAGATCGAAGGTGTTTCTCATGAATATACGACTCTTCCTGGTCTCCATGAGAGCGTCCTCGATATCATGCTCAATCTCAAGAACCTCGTTCTCGATAAATCTGACACAGGTGTCACTTGGCTCACTCTCAAGAAAAACAAGGCAGGAAAAGTAACTGCTGCTGATATCAAGACCGGTGGTGGTGTCGAAATCCTCAACAAGGACCTCTACATTACAGAAATTGATCGTGACGGGTTCGAACTCGATATGCAAATCCGTGTTGAGAAAAATGTTGGCTACAAATCAATTGAAACACTCAAAAAAGAAGACGACGATGTCATGATTCTCGTTGTTGATGCGAGCTTCTCTCCAGTTATCAATGTCAGCACAGAGGTTAGAAGTGAACGATATGGAGATATGACAGACCTCGATCACCTCGCTCTCACAGTGAAGACCAATGGTTCTATCACTCCTGAGAGTGCTCTCAAGTTTGGTGCACAGATGCTCCGTTCATACTTTGATATCTTCTGTGATACAGAAGTCTTGGTCGAAAGTGAATTTATGGGCGATGTCCGTTCTCTCCGTGAAAAAGAAAAGAAAGATGCACAGGCAACAGAACACCGTGAAAATTTCACACACATTGATTTCCTCGGTCTCTCTCCTCGTACACTCAATGCTCTCGTCAATGGAAATATCCTCTCTGTCGAACAGCTCGAAAAATGCACAGAAGCAAAACTCAGTTCTATCAAAGGCTTCGGGAAAAAAGCTATGGACGAAGTCCGTGCAGCTCTCGGAACACAGAACAAGAAACTTCTCTGAGACGATTAAAAATTATTCACCCTATTACACTTACAACTTATTAAATTTTTATGCGACACCGATCTAAAAAAAATCTGAAGATGAACTGACGGGATGGAAATCACCGAGATGCAGTTCTTCGTAACCTCGCTTCGAGCCTCTTCGTTCACGGAAGCATAGCTACGACACACAAGCGTGCTCGTGCTGTCACACCATTGGTACATGGACTCATCCGCGTAGCACAGGAGAAGAATTCTATGAATACTATTCGTGCTCTCCAGGCCTCACTCTACACAGAGGCTGCTTCTCGAGCTGCTATGGATTTTGCAAAAAACACCAAAAAGACATCTGGTTTTACCCGTGTCACACCACTCAAATACCGTGTTGGTGATGCGAGCCTCCTCGTCACTCTCGAACTTGTCGCCTAATACTCTCCCTCAGTTATTCCCTATGAAAACACTTTTCCCAAACAACATCGAACGCAAATGGTATATCATTGATGCCAGCGGTCTCACTCTCGGTCGCCTCGCGACTGTCGTAGCCCAGAAGCTCTCTGGTAAGACAAAGCCTACCTATTCTGCTCATATAGATGGAGGTGATTATGTCATCGTCACCAATATTGATAAGATCAAGACAACTGGTCGTAAAGAAACACAGAAGAAGTACTACACACATTCTCAGTACATGGGTGGACTCACAACAACCAGTCTCGCTGATCTCCGCACCAAGAAACCATACGAACCACTCAAGCTCGCAGTCTCAGGTATGCTCCCAAAAAACAGCCACCGTGATGCTATGCTCGGTCGCATGAAACAATTCCAAGGATCTGAACACAGCCATGAGGCACAGACTCCAGAAATACTTACTCTCTCATAATACACTCGATTTATGAAATACACTTACGCTATTGGTCGCCGAAAAACTGCATCTGCTCAAGTCCGCCTCTTCGCTGGAAAAGGTGAGTCTGAAGTAAATGGTCGCCCACTCAAGGAATATGTCACTCGTGACGATCTCCTCTCTGTTGTTCACGCTCCTATCAAGGTCGCTGGAAATGGTGACTATCACTTCTCTGTGACAGTTTCTGGTTCTGGTGAGAGTGCTCAGGCACAGGCTATTGCTCACGGTATCGCTCGAGCTCTTGTCATCATCGATGAATCATACAAATCAGCACTTCGAGACCAGGGTCTCCTCACTCGTGACGCTCGCAAAGTAGAACGAAAGAAACCAGGTCTCCACAAGGCTCGTAAGCGAATTCAATGGTCTAAGCGTTAAAATTTCATTTCGTCATTATTCATTCTTCATTTCTGTATCATGCCTACAATCCAACAACTCATCCGAAAACCTCGTGTGACAAAAGTCCGCAAGAGTAAATCTCCTGCGCTGATGCAAATCAGAAACAACCTCAAACGAGTCGATATCGATCTCGCATCTCCACAGAAGAGAGGTGTTTGTACCAAGGTCTACACCATGACTCCAAAGAAGCCTAACTCGGCTCTCCGTAAAGTCGCAAAAGTCCGTCTCACAAATGGATATGAAGTTATCGCCTATATCGGTGGTGAAGGTCATAACCTCCAAGAGCACTCTGTTGTTATGATCCGCGGTGGTCGTGCAAAAGATCTCCCAGGTGTACGATATCATATCGTTCGAGGCGTTCTCGATACTCAAGGCGTAGCTGACCGCAAGCAATCACGCAGTCAGTATGGTGCTAAACGACCTAAAAAATAATATTTATTCTTATGATTACACAGAAACAAAAGTTCATCAATTATATCATGCAAGGGGGTAAGAAACACCTCGCTCGCAATCTCCTCGAGGATGCACTCCAGATCGTTCGCGAACGCGGTAACAAGGATCCAGAGGCTATCATGGACAAGGCATTTGAAAATGTAATGCCACGAGTCGAGGTTCGTCCAAAACGAATCGGAGGTGCGATATTCCAGGTTCCTGGTGATGTCCTCCCAAAGAGACAATTTTTCCTCGCTTCTAAATGGATCAAAGAATCAGCACAGGCTCGCAAAGGTACACCATTTGCTCAGGCACTCGCAACAGAGCTCATCGAAGCATCTCAGGAAACAGGAAATGCATTTAAAAAGAAGCTCGATGTCTACAAGAATGCAGAAGCAAATAAAGTGAATGCTCGTTTTGCTCGAACAAATAATTCAAATCAAAATAACTAGTTCTCTCATTTCACTAATATCTCACTATGGCTCATAAGAAAGCACTTTCCTCTACCAAAAATGGTCGTGATTCACAAGCAAAGCGTCGTGGCGTCAAAGTCTACGCTGGTACTGCTGTTGTCGCAGGAAATATCATCGTCCGACAGAAAGGAAACAAGATTTTCCCAGGTGTTGGCGTTATCCAGGGTAAGGATTTCACACTCCAGGCTGTGACAGACGGCGTCGTAAGATTCTACGAAAAAGGACGAACACGATTTGATGGGAAGAGAACTCGCTCAACCTATGTCACTGTTGACGCACAGTAATTGCAACGCATTTTCATAAAATAACAATGACCCTTTTCTGGGTCATTGTTTGTATTTTTGAGTAAATTAATTATCGTACATACCATGCTCAAATTCCTCTTTCGTACTTCTTGGCAGCATATCAGTCGCATGCCGTATGCATCTATTGGAGTTGTATTTGTTTTTTCTTTCCTGCTCTTTACTTGTCTGACGGGACTCTCTATGCTCTCATTTCTCATGCAAGAGAGAGCACAAATAGAGAGCTCATTTACCTATCCTCTTGCGCTCAATCCTCTCTATACATTTCAGAGTGAGCGTGTGATAGACTTTGCTGAGAGTTTGGTCTCTGCTGGACTCGAGAAGCCCCTTGAATATATCCCTCGTGAACAAGCCCTCGATCGTGAAATCCAGAGAAATCCGGGGATTCTCGCAGTTTTGGAGGGCGATAATCCTCTGCCTGATGTCATGATTATACCTCTTCAGGGTATGGATACGGCTCTTCTCTGGAAGCGGATTCAGGAATTCCGAGATTTATTTGATAGTGGTACTGATGGAGCAAATATTCGCATGAGACTCGAGAAATATGAACAATCAATGCAGGATATACAGGATATATGGGTCGTGCTTCTTCTCTTCACTGGTCTCACACTCCTCCTCATGTGCATGCTCCTTGTTGCGATACTCCGCTATCATCTCCGACTCTTTGCATCAGAACGAGTCGTTGGGAGGCTCGTATGAGCTGATCCTATATTTATCTGGTGACCACACGCTGTGACGGGCACACTGTATATGATTGTGAGTGTTTTTCTGGCGCTCGGACTATTTCAGTTGTTTCGCTATTTTTTTTAGGAGTTTCTGGTGTTTGAGTCAGAAGTAGAGCCCACCAACAACTAATATAAATATCGTGATTGCGGTAATATAATTACTGATAAGTGCTGAATTATCGCCAATAAAATACCCAAGCGATATCAATATAACATGCCAGACGCATGAACCAGCGAGAGTCAGCCCGATAAATCTCCCAAATGGCATGCGTACCATGCCTGCAGGGAGGGACATGAGTTGTCGTACGAGTGGAATGAGTCGTCAGTAGAAAGTATAGAAATTTGCATCCTTGGCATAGAGTTTTTTGGCTTCTTCATAGGCGTGTTTTTTGATCAAAAAATACTTACCATATCTCTCAAAAAATACATCACCCACATAGCGTCCGAGACAATAATTCACAGATGCGCCGATAAAAATAGCTACAAGAGACACAATGAGTCAGAGAAGAGGATTCATGGTTCCCTTTGCAGCATTGATACCGATAGCGAGGAGGGGTATTTCAGAAGGAAAAGGGATCATAGATGACTCGATGAGCATCATGACAAAGAGGGCCATATAATCAACCCCCTGAAAGAGCTGAAATATATATGAGTAGAAGGATTCGAGCATAATTAGTTTGTTTTCGCTTTTGCAGTTATTTTCACAGTTTTGGATGTGCCATTTGGTATTGTGTCTACTTCATAGACGACGAGTTCATATAGGCCTATTTGTTTGAGTTGGATACTTTTGAAAATTTTCTTTCACTTATCTGCCGCGGTAAATGTATATGATTTCATTGGGAATAGTACATCGACCTCGAGATTATTTGTTCAGAGATAGATAGTACCAGTGTAGTCTGTGATGACCTGGCCGGCACTATTCAGGATAGAAACAGTCATATCAAATGGTGTGTTGACGGGTGATTCTGCTGGTGCTGTCACACTGATTGAAGCCACTGTCTTGGTAGCCTGGACTTGCGTGGGGGTAGGGGCTATATCTGTCACTGTTATGGAAAAAGGCTGAACAATATCAGCTCCGCTTGCTATTTCATAGACATCGAGCTCGTAGGTACCTGCCTTCATAACAATCACATTTTTGAGTGTGAGGACACCATTATCTGCTGCAGTAAAAGTATATCATTCATCGAGAGCAATAGGTGACATGTCCATATACGATCCATTGATGAGATCGAAGTAGACAGTACCTGTATAATTTGAGAGAATATTCCCATATTCATCGAGTGCTTTTACTGTCATCTCAAAGGGGGTATTGGTTTTTATATCTTTTGAGACTGTCACGGAAAAGCCTGCAAGTGTTTTCGTGTTTGATGCTTGTGTTTGTGGAGAGGTGGTCGCTCAATTTGTTCCAGGTATTGTGACGATGATTCATTCACTATCAGGTGCAGATCCTAGCGGTCCTGGAGGCGTGCTCATATCAGTGATGTATTCCATCTTTGTTCCAGCAAAACGCATATTGTAGATCATACCAAATACATCGATACGAGTTGCGAGCATATCAGGTCAGAAATTCTTCGTAGAAGAAATAATCCGATACTGCAGTGCTCACTCGAGGAGATCTATCTGCCATTGAGGCATAGTTGCTGGATAGTTTTTTCGATCAACATTGCGAGCATAAGGAATCCTCCCTGCACGCATAGTGATAGCGAGAGCTTCTATACGAGAAATAGGTGTACTCGGTCTCGCAGTAGTGTTTTCTCTCGAGATAATCCCGCTGTCAGCAGCTATCTCAATTGCTCGGCATATCCAGTTATTTACCGGATTATAGGAGACATCTCGATAATAATTTTTACAGAAATATTTATCTGGGAGTGATATATCAGCGACTCTCAATGCTACACCTACTGCCTCGGCTCGAGTAATGGTATCTGCGAGTCTGTACCCAGCAGGATTTTTGGAATTATTCACGATGATATCGTAGCTCGCAAGAGTATCAGCTATAGTAGTCTCTAGAGGCGTCGCACTATAGATAAGAGGGGACAATGCTATGAAGAAGAGGACTATTTTTCTCATGGTGCTAGATTCAGAAATATCGTGCGAGGCGGATAGGGAGGTCTTGAGCGTATCGTCTATATTTTGTATCATGAGGGAGCCACAGGAGCACTTCGACTATTCACCATCCGAGGAAAAATCCGACGACTATATCTCCAGGATAGTGGATACCGGCTATGATTCTCGTGAGACAGGTGAGGAAGCCGAGAATAAAAAATGCCATAGTCACTCTTGGGCGACCTAGGAGGGCATGAAGTGCCCACCAGCTCGCTCACCAGAAGAGTGCATGACCAGAAGGAAATGAATTATCTGGAAGGTGATTGACGAGAGGGGGGAGACTTGTCACTGTTTCTGGCCGTGGTCGTACAGGGAGGAGCTGATTGATAATCCAATAGATAGCAAAAGCCACCAAGACATGCCAGAAGAGATCGAGAGCGACATGTTTTGGTCCATTGCTCCGGAGTGAGACTCCGTAGAACCAGAGTCCTATGAGGAAGAGACTAAAGAGTATTGGTTGACTATCAGCGACGAGGAGCACCAGTAAGCGAAACCACTCAGCCTCAATAACAAAAAAATTCCTCATCATCTCGAGGAGGTGCGAGTCTATTGATTGAAGTGTGTTGAGCATAGACTGAGTATAATCTACTCTTCTATTTTTTCGAGTGTTTGTGGTTGCATTTTCAGTGTTCGATGTCTGGTACGGGATCGAACCCTCCTTTTGACCACGGATTGCATCGAATTATCCGCCAGATTGTGAGCCTCATTGCTTGGAAAAATCCAAATTTTTCGAAGCATTCGCGCCCGTACATGCTGCAGGTGGGATAATACCGACAATGATGTTTACCAAGTGCTTTCGCCCAGAAGCTGTGATCAGGGGAGAGGAGGAATTGGTAATATCGTATGAGGCGAACTATGAGAGAATTGAGCATGTTTTTTAATAAACCAACTTCCTATAACATTCTTCGCAGACAACTTTTTCAGGTCTTTCGGGAGAGTATGGAGTCGCGATATCACATCCACACTGTGCACATGTCCGATTATACATATAACGGCTATCACGAAGTGCTTTTCGTCTCTGACGACGCTCGTCCGGGTGGTGAGTGGGGAGAGGAATTTTGTTTTGTAGGTAGAATAACAATTCTTGTTTAATTATTGTAAATGCTCTACCTGTCTTTTGACATTTTATCATGCCAGATATACATGCAGTGATGTTAGTGTTGGCAGTTTCGTACCCGACAATACTCTCATCATATTGACTGATAGGAAGGGGTATATGATGTTCTCCTTCTAGTTCTTTGTTTCTTTGACTTTCATCTTTCCATGTCAGACCTCTTTCTTCTGCTTTCTTTTGGGTAATAGGAAACCATATCTGTGCCATAGAGTCATTGTATGGTATATGACTTTTACTTGCAGGATGAAACTCTCCCCATTCGCCATCTTCTTGCATTTTCTGGATACATTTTTCGAGAAGATTGAAGTATTCTTCTTTTGTATACTGTTTATTGAGAATACAGTATTGATGTTTTTTGAGGCCATAACACGCAAAACAATTCTTGCTGCTAAAGCAATTGAGACAGTACAACATATTAAAACAATTCTCTACCATTGAATAACAAAAAGCACAGTTACTAATATTGTGCCCTGTTTGTGAACATTCGTAACAGTGATCAATATTTACACCAAATTGATACATATCATAGCAAAATTTTGAGCCAAGCTGTAACTGTGTACAGTAGCGACATTCTTCTGCATCTGAACAATCGTAGGAGTGGTAGACTTCCTTGACCTGATAAAGATAATTCCCATAGGCACCTTCTGTCATGATATTTCTGTTCTCTCGTTGAGGGTATTTTTGTATAAAACGAGCAAGGCGTGACTGGATATCATATACTTGGGAAGCGGTTTGTAGATCGAGTTGGGCCATGCGTTGATTGTATGCTTCTGGGGTCAATTGCTCGTTCATAATACAGTACTGTTTATTACGCAATCCATGACAGAGAAAACAATGGTCACATCAGATGCAATCGTGGAGAAATTGACTTTCTCTCGAGTTTTGACAACTCTGACACCATGAGAGGTTAGAACAGCCCTTTATGTCTGTACACTCGTAGCAAAATTCTGAGTCATGACAATAGTAACAATCTACACAACTTTTTGCTTTTTTTACTCAATATCAGTAGTAACAATCTTCTGCAAAACTAGTATGAAACATAAGATAACAATTCTTCTCATGTCATGCCTGATGAGTGTAATCACTATTTTCATTCATCAGATCTGTTGCGACATTTGGATGCGGCACGGTTTTCTCTAGTTCGTAGAGCTGTTCTAATATCGATTTACTGAGATCGACTTCTCTTCCATACTTCAATGGATCGTAGGTGTCAGAAAACCAATCTCGAAATCCCCAAACTGGACGAGGATTTTCTGGGGCATATTCTGAAACAATTTGCTTACCCGTGAGGGCACAGGTGTTTTTGTAGAGATACAGTTCATTACTCCATGACATTTGCCTTTGTTGCCTTGCCTCAAAGCACAAAGTTGGCGGTGGAAAAACATATTTTTTCCCATTTATCACAGGTGACACGCTATCATAGAATTCTATTTCCTTATCCGTTACATGAAATTCTGTCCCCATGATAGGGCAAATTTTTGTTTCAACGATTTTTTCACCAGGTGGTATCATACTACAGAGTTTATGGGGTTGATGAGTTTAACAGGTTTATTATGTTCAGGAATGAATATTTGCAATAAAAAACCCTCCATGTGGAGGGTTTGAGATTACACGGTGTTATTATTTCACAAATTTCACAACATCAGCAAAAATACTAGGATTTGAAATAGCGAGATTTGAGAGAACTTTACGGTTAAGCTTCACATGTTTCATATACATGCTATTGATGAACCGAGAATAAGTGAGTCCGAGAGGGCGAACTGCAGCATTGAGACGGATAGTCCAGAGTTTGCGGAAATCACGCTTCTTGCGACGACGATCTTTGTAGGCATTGAGACCTGCTTTCATTGTCGCTGTTTTTGCATGCTTAAATGCACTTGAACGAACTCCTCGGTATCCTTTTGCAAGAGCGAGAACTTTCTTATGTCTTTTTTTGGTCATGAGACCTCGTTTGACGCGTACCATACCTTCAACTAATTAAAAATTAATAATGAAAAATGAAAAATGGCGGATTTTTATATTTCATTGACTCGAATGGACTGTATTCTAATGCAAATTCTAAAAAATCAAGAAAATATAATTTTGTTTCTATTTTCCAGTTTTCTTTGGAGCAGCTTTTTTTGCTGGTGTCTTCTTTGCTGCAGTTGTTTTTGGAGCTTTTTGGACTTTTGGTGTTGCTACTTTTTTTGCAACAGTTTTGATTTTTGGAGCAACACGAGCTACTTTCTCAATTTTTCCGTCAGCGGTCTTTTTTGCTGGTGTTCTGAGTCCGGTAACTTTGTGTCCCCATTTCATTTTGCGCTCATTGGCAACATGGGTAGCTGCACCATATTTACCTCTTCCTTTTGCCTGAGAAGATTTGTTTTGGAGGAGATGTCGTTTACCGATTTTTGCGGTTCGGAATTTACCAGTAGCAGTGATTTTTACACGCTTTTTGGTTCCTGAGTGGGTTTTTGCTTTCATGATGAAGGAGTTAGAGGATGGAGCTGGATATTGAATCGACGGCCCATGAATTTGATTGTACCCTCGATGCGATAGATCTTTGCGATGCTTTCGACGAAGGATTGGAGTTTCGCGCGAGCCATGTCCTGGAATCGCATTTCTCGTCCACGGAGAGGTAGCTCGATTCTAAGGATATGACCTTCTTTTGCAAACTTTTCTGCCTGTTTCCGTCGGATTTCCATATCGTGTTCTCCGATGGCATAACTGAGACGAAGAGTTTTGAGTTCTGTTTTCTTGGTTGCTGCCTGATTCTTCTTCTTATTTTTCTTTTCGATGAAGAGTTGTTTCTGCCAGTCGACGATTTTGGCTATTACGACGCCATCGCGGACTGCCATCTCGACGAGGTCGAGCTCTTGTTCTCGTGCCATGTTGAGAGCTTCTCCCAGTGACATGACGCCGAGCTGTTCACCTGATTCATTGATTACCTGTACACGAGAAGCAGTAATCTGCTCATTCATTCGTTTCTTTGGTGGTTGCATCGATGATTACTTTGAAGAGATGTTGGCGAGCATGCCAGCGAAGCGAGATTTTTTTCTCGCAGCGTTATTTTTGTGGATGATATTTTTCTTTGCGAGCGTGTCGATGATTTTTTGAAGTTTTGGAAACGCTTCAGTTGCTTCAGTAACATTGTTACTCGCAATGAGACGCTCAAAACCAACACGAGCTTCACGGAAGAGACCACGAAAACGATCATTTCTGAGGTGTCGTGTGATATTCTGTCTGAGTTGCTTCTTTGCAGAGCGGAGGATAGGCATTAGCTGACGAATTATGAAATTAAATGGAAGATGGATAATGGAGAAAACTCCATTTCATGCACTTTTTCTGATGCAATGAGGTCCACAAAGCTTCGCTTTGGTGAAAAAAGCCAGGAGACACACTGTCTTTTCTTGTTCGTTATCTTATGGAAAGTCTTTTTTTGTCAAGATTTTTCCTGCTTTTTTCTGTAATTGATAATTCTTCAATGTGCTTATACTCATACCATCATGAAATGGTTCGATCTTTTTTCTCATAAGCATTCACAGACTTCTCTCAAAAAGAGTGAAGATGTCGCCCAAAATCACTCTCCCAAGAGCTATAGGGATATCAGTAAACGCGCTCCTATCAATCTCGTGAGTGGATTATTTGATACACAGAAATCCTACACACCATTTACACTGCGTCGTCACATCCATCACTTCTGTGAAAATATCCCACACTATGCTCGCAAATTCACAAGAGGACATGGAGTCATAATCATCATCCTCACGATACTGGCGTATGCTATTTATGGTATGGGATTTATCCTTCGCACTGAGCTTCATCTCCGAGCCATCAATGATAATCCATGAGCTCTGGTGACGGAATCAGGTATCTCTACACTCCGTGATATGCGTCGAGATTATCAGATTCTGGCACCCGTTTTTGGTAATCCATTTTTTCCCATAGAACCATTTGCGACCTATGGGCGAGTGTTGGATATAGGCTATGATTTGCTCCAGCGCACAGATAGGATTCATAATATAGAAAATGATATCATGGCATGGAAAGATTCATCCGATACGACGAGTGTTTTTCCGATTGTACGCGAAGTTATGAAATGGCTCTCAAGCATGGATAGTGATATTCGTGAGCTCGCTATGATGGTGCAGACACACGCTCCTGAACTCGGATGAGAGACTCCATTTACTCTCTGGACCAATTTTCTCAAGCATGAGGATGTCTGGTATAGCCTACTCGGACGAGAAAAGCCGACTCGTATACTTCTCCTGAACCAAAATAGTGATGAGCTCAGAGCGGGTGGAGGATTTCCGGGGACTGCATTTATCATCGAATTTGACACAGGGAAGATGACGAGATTTCAATTCTATGATATCTATGCTCTTGATTGGAAATTGACCTGATATCGCCCATCACCCGAGGGTATCAATCAGCTTCGTTCGATCAATTACCCAGGGAAACCAGTAGAATTTGAAATCCGAGATGCCAATTATTATCCACTCTTTCATGAGAGCGCTGTGAAGCTCGATGAATTGGCTCGAGAGGCTGGCATAGGACCACTTGATATGGTCGTGGGAATCAATCAGAAATTTCTCGAAGACATGGTCCGACTCGTGGAACCAATTACTATAGAAGGCATACCGATGAACATCGATCACAGAAATGTGACACTCATCCTCTCGATGCTGGTAGAGGGTAAAAAAACTCTCCAATGAACACCAAAATGAACTGTTAAGATACTCTCCGATACACTCCTCAGAGAGCTCCAGAAACAAGGGAAAGAGCAACAAGCAGCACTCATATTTGCTTCTCATGTCTACCATGGAGAATTTATCGCAGGTTCATCTCGTCCTGATGTCCAGGCAGCTCTCGATAGTCTCGGGATATTTGACCGCTGGCAGGGCAAACGCGGTGATTGGGTGTACCCACTTTTTACCTCTATTTCTCGTAATAAATCAGACAGACTCATGGAGAGAACATTTGAAATCAATCATACAGACACCTGCGACAGGATACTGACTCTACGGCAAAAACACTGGTTTGATCTCATAGAAGCCTCTCGTATTCGTACACTGGCTCAAGAGCTCTGACTCACTGAAAAACTCCAAACACTCCTCCCGATTCAGGGCGGAGGAGACAATGTCCAGTATCTCAGATTTATCGTCCCTCCAGGGACACAGCTCCTCTCTGGATGAGCATTTTCTCTGGCTGATACTACTTCCGATTTCACGACGATCCATGGCTATGAGACGACAAAACCAGGCACCACAAAAGAAACCGCCCTGAGCTACCGTCTTCCTCCCGGATATTGTTCAGAGGAAACAGAGTTTTTCAAGCAACCAGGACTTCGTAATACTCGCGTCGTCATCCAGAAAAAATGAGTGAATGTCTATCAGAAATTTTACGAATAGCTCTCAATAAATACAAAAGACAAAGTACAAAATGAAGGAATTTATCGTAATACCTAATACATACTACTTAATACTTTTTAATTCATGTTCCAACTCCAATACTTCAAGATCCCACGAACACTTTCTCGAGACTATTGCGCTCGAGCACTTCAGGCACTTGAAAAAGTGATCAAAAAACCACAGCAGGGGATTATCAATCTCATCGTTCTTGATTCCGAGGAAATGGCCCACATGAATCAGCAATATCGGGGGAAAGAGGGTCCGACGGATATACTGACTTTCTCGTACTTAAACCAAGAGAAAAAAGAAAAAATAAAAGAGAAAAGAGGAGGATTTTTCTGAACTCAAAACTCAAAACTCAAAACTCAAAACTTGGTCGCCTGAGAGATATATCTCTGTCTCGAGAAGATAAAATCCTACGCGAAAGAATCCGGCAAGACATATGAAAAACAACTCGAATATATCATCGTCCATGGACTCGTACACCTCATAGGCTATGATCACGAGACTGATGCGGATTGGAAAGAGATGGAAAAAATAGAAAAAAAAGTTCAGTCACTTATCGAACAATAAAAAATTCATTGAAAGGGGAGTCTGTCATTGCGAGGAGCATTCTGTCGAAGCAATCCATTTCGTGGATCGCTTCGTGCCTCGCGATGACAGAATTCAAACTTTTTAATATACACTACTTAAATACTACCGAATCTCATATTTGAGATACACCTGAATCTGGATTTCCTGTGAGCCAGCTTCGATAGTTGGAGCGACAGCAGCTTCTTTTGAACCAACTGCCATATCCATCATAGCACCACCACGATACGAGACACTTGGTGAGATATATCCTTCGCTGATTTCGAGGAGTCGACCGAGAGTAAATCCTCCTGCTTCTGCGATATTTTTCGCTTTTTCTTTCGCTTTTTCTATGGCCTCCGCACGAGCCATATTTTCTATCTCTGTCGGATTGTCGAGAGCGAATCGGATATCTGTGACAGAATTTGCACCACTCGTGACCACGCCTGTGAGGAGGGGGCTTATGAGTTTGAAGTCTCGTATTTTGACATGAGTTGTTTGTTGCACTGTATAACCAACGATTTCTGCTGGTGGACAGACGCTTCCGGCTCGGTAATCACAGATGACATTTTCATAGCGAGGCTGGATGCTGTATCCTGTTGTTGCTATATCTTTTTTATCGATACCTTGCTTCGTGACGAATTCGATGGCAGCGTTCATCTTGGTCGCATTGTCTGACTGGAGTTTTGCGAGATCTTTGTCGCCCTCAGTGATGACATCAAATGAGAAACTCGCCACATCAGGCACGCCGACAGCTTTACCATCGCCCTGGACGGTGAAACTCCGGAAATTGGTTGGTTCACTCGAGCGGTCGTATGTCCTCGTGACCACGAAACCAAAGTAGAGGAATCATACGAGACTGGCGATGACCGCGAGTCCGAGGAGGTTTTTGAGAGAAGGGCTCATATTGAAATATGATAGAAAATAAACACCTACTCAGTATAGACGCAAATACCCAACATAAAGTGACAAAAATGTGAAACTACTGGACTCGTATCAAAATTATTCCACATCTATTATCTCTACCACCTTCTCTCGTGAAGTATGTCATTGGACAATATTAATCCGTGATTTTGGCACATCAAAAAATTCTGACAGAGCTTCAATAAGTCCTCTATTTGCTTCTCCGTCGACTGGTTTTTCTCGTATTTTCACGACCAGTGTTTTTTCTCAAAACAAATTCTCCACCCATTCGATAGATTTTTTCCGGCTGCCTGGTTTGACATGAATTGTTATACGCATAGGGGAAAGGCGGGATACGGCTTTGTACTTTTTGTCGAAAAAGTACCAAAACGATTTAGGGGACAAAAACTCGGCCAGTTTTATCATCTATCAGTTCTGTATTCATGGACCTTAAACAGTTTGTCCCCTAAAAACCCGTTTCCGTTTATCGAGAGAGTGATAGTTTCAAAGCCACCTCTTTTACTTTTACTTCGTACCCCTTGCCCACTTCACGCCGAGATAGACAAATGGTGTGACAATAACGGACATACAACATTTGAATATCCAGTAGGGGAGAATGATGCCCCAGATCATCGCGTGATTTCCTGTGTAAAATGCGAGATAGACAAAGAGTGTTGTGTCGATGAATTGCGCGAGAATATTACTGACATTACTTCTCAACCCGAGACTCGTGATTTTCGCACGCATACGAGCAAATATCAGGATATCGAGGAGATCAGAAATACCAAAAGCGATGATGCTCGCGATAGCAATCCGAGTCGTCATACTAAATACCGCATCATAGGCAGCTTCACTTCCTGCGAAGAGCTGACTGGCTGGGAGTCGTGTTGCAAAAAATGAAAAAAGAGCGAGACCGACAATCGCACCGAGACCTATACGATAGAGCGTTTTCGCAGTTTTCTTTCCCCAGACCTCGATGATGATGTCATTAATAGAGAAGATGAGCGGGAGGAGAAAGATAGCGACACTGACCTTCAATTCTCGGATAGATATCGGTCCGAATCCAAAGGAGACACTGTCACCAACAGGGATAGTCTTGATGCCAAATATTTCAGCGAGGAGGATACAAAATACATACAGTCCCGCGAGCATGAGGAGTTTTGTTTCCTGAGGCGTTGCTTCGTGGGATTTTCGGAGAAAAGAGAACATTGGATAAAAAATTATAAATTAAGAAAGAAAAATTAAAAATGATTGAAGTTATATCATATTCTCAGAAGATAAGGAATTACTGTGTATGATTGTATCGTCCACGAGATAAAATCAATAAAAATTCATATTTGTAAAAAATCACTACAATTCCACACATGTCCCGATTCTCTGACTATCTCCAGGCTACATTTGAGTTTTCTGCTCCCGAGGCGGAGGAGATTATTGCTGCGATGAAGCAACCACTGGGGAAGAGTATTCGGGTAAATACGAGGAAAATAGCACTTGAAGACTTCCAAACCCACGCACAAGAACAAGGCTGGGAACTGACCCCCACTGATATTCCAGAAGTGTTTCTCATCGATCGTGAGGATACGAGTATCGCCCTCGGAAATACACTCGAACATCAGGCAGGATGGTTCTATATTCAAGAAGTCGCCGCTGCCCATCCACCACATTTGCTCAGAGAGCAAATAATGAAAAATGAAAAATGAAAAGTGAATAATGGCGGAATTTTATTAGATATGTGCGCGGCTCCAGGAGGCAAGACGACACAGCTCGCTGATTATTTCCCAGATTCGCTCGTCATTGCCAATGAAGTGAATCGGACGAGGACGCCACAACTCTTCGATAATCTCGACCGTATGGGCTATGATAATATCGCTGTCGTCTCGTGTGATGGACGATTTTTTCAGAATTTTCCAGAATTTTTTGATGCAGTATTATTGGATGCGCCGTGTAGTGGTGAGGGGACGGCTTTCCGTGATGGTGCTGTCATCGATCACTGGCATGAGAAAAACATCGACCGCATTGCGAAACTCCAAAAACAACTCATGGAAACCGCGGAAACAGTCGTAAAACCAGAGGGATTCCTCTCATACTCGACCTGCACATTGAATAAAGAGGAGAATGAGAAGGTTATTCAATCTCTTTATTCTTGAGAAAAAGCAAAAGTAAAAGAAAAACAGCGGAATGATAAAAAAACCAAAATTGATAATTGAGAATTGATAATTGAAGATTGAATCTGACAAAAAAATATGCACATGCTTTTTTCTAAGCGTTTCTGGCCTCATATCGAGCATACTGGTGGATTTTTCGCTTCTATTTTTCAGAAAAAATCTCCTAAAACCCTCTTTGTGAAGGGGGAGAAAAAGAGTGAAGAAAATAAGGGGGATTTTGTCTCAGAAAATCCTCAGTCTCGTACCTCGACAGCTCCTTTTTGAAGGAGCTACCCTATCCTCGCAGCAAAAGGTCAGCAAAAGCTCATCGTGAATCCTGTGACGAAAGGGGAGAGGGAAATAGTTGAGCGATTTATCTCAAAAAACCTGAAAACAAAACTCAAACCAGGATTTCTCTTTATCATCCGTGACGGAGTCTATTTCAACCAGAGGAATCTCGGTCCACTCGCGCAGCATTTTTATTTTGTCCATGGGGGCATGCGCATCGGGACAATCAAGAATAATTCATTTACGCCCACACATCATCTCCTCTGGTGTCTCACAGAAACTTCAAATATCCCTCAGAGACAGATAACCCGTGAAGAGTTCGAATGAAAGGTAAAAAATCCAGAAAAGTGGTGTGTAGGTCGCTACGGAAGAGGTATTGTGGGGATAGTGCCAACTGAATAATTAAAAAAATCTCTCCGAGACTCCATCAGTCATAACAAGTGTCGATGACGATTGGTCTCGGAGAGATTTCGATAGATACGATCCATATCCGTATCCCGTGTTGGCCATCCCCTGTGGTGAGTTTTGTGAGAGTTTCACCAGCTCAGTGTGTTATCGATATTTGGGATGGTTTTTCCCGCGTATCACACACGCAGAGACTATCTATTGTGTGAGGACATATGGAGTCACTTAGGACAGCCAACAATCATATTAAAACATACATTTATGCAGCTGTCAAATATTTATCATAAAATTTGACTAAAAGTAAAAAATAATAGTATGTATGCATGGGAAAAACATTTATAGAAAAGCAACAATCACTGCTCTCAGACCTGAAAAAGCTTGCCCTGATGCATAATCGTGATTATTTTCTCTCTATTATCCCTTTTGTAGAAGCTGCCACGCCAGACCAAGAAGAACTCCTCGATACCTATCAGCTAGCGCTCGATGAGGATAGAAATCGTCTCATGCAGAGCAGAGAGGCATTCGTGACACCGGAGAGAGTTAATTCTATAATATAAACCTCTGTTATGGTAAATGTAGAAATGGATGGAGGTATCAAGACCTATCTCGCAGAAATTGGCAGAACCCCTCTTCTCAATAGAGAGGAAGAGGCAGATTTATCGCAGAAAATTCAAAAAATGCGACTCTGTGTGTTTCAGGAAACAGTTCAGAAAATTGCTGCTATAAAGGAAGGAGAAACATTCTTCCTTGATTTAGAAGAATTTGAGATTGTCAGAGAACACTTTGCACCTAAAAAAGATGAAGATGATGAAGATGAAGATGAGGAGACACCTGAAAGTGAAAATGCCACTCTCGAGCAGAGTATACATACAACGCTCAGGGAAATGGGTAATGCGTATCGAAAGCTAGAAGAAAAAAACGGCAAAATAGTGATTGCATCAAATTTACCAAAACTTCTGAGAAAATTTCAGAAAACATACAAAAAGGTAGTTATAAAAAATCCAGAAACAGTTAAAGAAGTATGAGATAAGGCGAGAGCTCACATGATTCGTGCCAACCTCCGACTCGTTGTCAAAATCGCACAAGACTATGCCAATTATTGACTCCCTCTTCTCGATCTCATCTCCGAGGGAAATATGGGTCTCATGAAGTCTGTGGAACGATTTGACCCAAATAAAGGAGGCAAACTCTCGACCTACGCCGCTTGGTGGATCAAGCAGGCAATTAAACGAGCGCTTGCAAATCAAGGCAAGACGATTCGCCTTCCTGTACATATGATTGATAAAATTTCTCAGATGCATCGTACAGTGAACATTCTCACGGGAGAGCTATGACGCGAACCTGATGACCAGGAAGTTGCTGAGGCTTTGGGTATTACCGGAAAAGATTTAAAAAAAATAAGAGGATTTGTTCTCCACCTGACTTCTCTCGATGCTCCAATCAGTGATGATGATACGACGACTTTTGGAGAAATTATCGGAGATGACAAACAAGAAGATCCAGCAGATGCACTCGAACTCGCTGATGGACTCAAAATATCAGAAGATCTCCTGGATGTTCTCGATGAACGCGAGCGAACTATTATTGAAAAAAGATTCTGATTGGGTGGTGAAAAGCCTAAGACACTCGATGAAGTGGGTCAAGAATTTGGAGTCACAAGAGAGCGAATCCGTCAGTTGCAGAATATCGCACTCAAAAAGCTCCGTCGCGCTCTTGAAAAAAAAGAAAATCCAATCCCGGGGTCACGGAGATGGATGTGACGACCAGAAGAAAATTTACTTCCAAATGATGGTGAAGATATCGAACTGGAAGAGGGTGATGAAGATACAAAAACAGAGAGATCTCCCACATTGACTCCTGCATTTCTCCAAGCAGCTAGAACACAACTCGCGAGCATGCAACCAAAAAAGTCACGACAACCAAGACAGAAAAAACCAAAGAATGGTGTTCCAAAAGAAGAAAAAACCGAAACTCTCAAGAGAGCGAACACACCTCCTGCCCTGACTACTGACGAACGAGAGAGACTTGGAAAACTTCTTCTCCATGTCTCATCCGAAGAGGGGATAATCATTTGTGACAAAGACCAGAGAATAAATATGCTCGATCTCTATCTCGGTCGAGGTGGAGCACCTCGTTCGGTAGCGCAGATAGCGAATATTATGCATCAATCAGAAGTGGATATCAGGACGACACTCACAGGTATGGCATCGATATTTTTAAGTAAATAACTCCGCAGTATTATGACTATGGAAATGGAAGGGGGAATAAAAACCTATTTAAGAGATATAGCAAAAACTCCTCTTTTGACCCGTGAGGAGGAAATAGAATTATCAATTCGTATTCGTAAGAATATTTATCATAAAATAGCGAGAGCCGTTATTGATATGGCACTCGGTCGTTCTGTTGAGCTAACATCAGCAGATTTGAGTTTGTGGAATATACATCTCAGAAACTATATTTCCAGTATCCACACAGAAGGTGTTTTGGCATTTTTTCGTCGTCAGTCCCAGAAGATAAGAAAAGGAGATCAAGCATTCGTACTTGCTTGATCTCTCAATACAGAAGAGGAGAGCGAGGATGAAGATGGAGAATGAGAGGAGCTATGAATCACTGAGACCGTAGAAGACGCTTTTGCTACTGATGTTATTTATATAGAAGTATGACAGGCAGATGCTGACATCTTACTCGCTCTAGCACAAGAACAGTGATGGATCACCAGAGATAAGAAAATAAGTTCCGAGTATACTTCACTCTACGATGATGAGAAGGCTAGAAAACATATGATTGAGGCCAATCTGCGCCTTGTTGTCAAAATCGCTCAAGACTATGCTAACTACTGACTCCCTCTTCTCGATCTCATCTCCGAGGGGAATATTGGTCTGATGAAAGCGGTAGAGCGATTTGATCCTGATTTTGGTGCAAAACTTTCGACCTACGCTGCGTGGTGGATAAAGCAGTCGATCAAGCTAGCTCTTGCCAATCAGAGTAAAACTATACGACTCCCAGTGCATATGGTGGATAAAATCTCAAAAATGCGAAGAGTAGCCATGACTATGAGTGAAGAGTTGGGTCGTGAGCCGACTGATGAAGAACTTGCAGAAGAACTCGGGATTGACCGTGCTAAGATAGCACATCTCAAATCCGCTGCAATGCGCCCTGCATCTCTCGATGCTCCAGTGAGTGATGATGATACGACTGAATTTTGAGAAATAATTGGTGATGAAAAAGCACAAAGTCCTCTGGAAATATTGAGCCGTAAAAACATGCACATGCAGCTCGATGACCTCCTCGAAGTGCTCGACGAACGCGAGAGAAAAATTATAGATGCCCGATTTGGGCTCGCTGGTCAGAAGCCAAAAACTCTTGAAGAAGTAGGTCAAGAATTTGGCGTGACACGAGAGAGGATCCGCCAGTTGGAAAATATTGCCCTGGATAAACTTCGCCGTGCTTTACGAAGGAAAGAAGAAGAGCAACCAAAGGCTTTCACAGGAGGGGGTGATTTTTTCGAGGATACAGAAGATGAAACATCACTTTCCCCCGAAGATGATAAAGCTATCGATGGTCTATCTCTTGATAATTTTCATCTTCTCTCAGAATTGCAACAAAAGATTGTCCACCTTCATTATGGGTGGGATTGAGATAAGTTTGATCGTAGCCTCTCTCGTGATCCTAAGGAAATAGCTACATTACTAGACTATCCATTATGAGTTATCTTGCGTTTGCTCACTCGGGCAGGGAAGAAGCTCTGAGAAAAAGAGAAGAAGAATACTCCTATTCTCCGAGCTCAACCACAGAAATCCCCACCTCTTAACGGTCGTACAAATTTCCCAAGAGCACCTCATAAAAGAAAAGTTATCATACGCCAACCGCTAAGCTGACTCAGACCCCGTGCTCTGTCTCCTGCGACTGATCTTCATCAAGAGTTCCTCGCAGAAAAGATGAAAAGTGTTCCAACGCTCGAAGAGCATAAAATCGATCCACCAAAATATCCATCGGTCATACAGTTTGGTTCGCCGAGGATTCCAGCAAGTTCACCAACATGAAATGGTTCAAAAAATTGAGACAGAGGAGCAGCTGTATTATCATGAGCTACACCTCCTACCCCACGAAATTTGTCTCCAAAAACTCCCAAGCCTCCAAAAGAGAAAAAAGAAGTACTATCCGATGATAGAGAAGAAGAAGCAGTAAAAGTTCGTACTATTTTTTATTCTTTACGCAATACAGCTCTCAGAGTCGCTCAGATGTATTGGGGGGTGAATCCGTGAGATAGAGTCTATTCTGTTGCTGAAATATCAGCTGAGCTGAACAGGGTACAAACGAATATACATTATCATATTAAAAAGATACGAGAAAAAATTGCTCGAATATGAGATACTTCATGAGTAGAATGAGTAGAAAACGGTTCATTGGACATACCTGAAACTGCTGATACACCTGAGCCAATAGAGAATCTTCAATCAGTCACACCAGTTGATGAACGCGCCTCTCCAATAGAACCAGAAATTTTCTGCGAAACAGATAGCAATACACACACAAAACTCGAGGGCAGAGAAGGGGAAGCGAAAAAGGTGCGGGATAGGCTAACACCAAAAGAGCAAACAAAAGAAACAACAGCAGAACAACAAAGACCAGAGACAGTTCGCACGATGCGAAAAGATGCACCTCTGAAAAAACACCCACAAGACCCCCTTATTATTGGTCAATATGGCTCTCGGAACACAGGTGAATTAGCTCTTGCTCTAGATATGACTGAAGAAGAAATCAAAGAGAGAGTGGAGATACTCTGACTCAATCTCCTCTATGAACACATAGATGCACTCGAATCATGAAGAGGAAAACGCTTGAGAAATATTGTATTTGCTCATGTATATAATGTTGATATTCCATGGCTTCAGGGAGGTAAGAGGGCTTCAGGTTTGCTTCATGAAGAAGCGCGTAAAAGAGGCCTCGATGGTCCACAACATTATGAAGATCATGTTGATTTGCATGACAGGACTTTTTCTCTCCATCTCCAGGCACTTCTCCTACGAGCCTATAAAACACATCTTCCCAGTTATAGACCACCTCAACAGATAATTGAAAGCGAATAATTCCTCTCAAAAATTTGCACACCGATATTTTGTCATACACTGTGTGCATGCAGTGACTCTCGTGACTTCTCTGGCTCCAGGCTCGCAATCGTGAATTTAACGGTTGGTTCCGTGAATCACCTCTGGAATACTACATCGATGGAGCTGAGAATGAAATAGGGGAGATTCGTAAGAGTCTTGCTGAAGAAAATCACGATGAACTCGAGCTCGAAGTGGGTGATCTCCTCTGGGACACTCTCTCACTCATCAATCGTCTCGACCATGAGTGACTTATCAATATTGATCATGTGTGTACTCGGGCAGTTGCCAAATTCGCAGAGAGGATGCCCTATAATGTCGAATGATATTTCGAATGAGATATGAACAAACGACATGAAATCTGGGAAAAAACAAAAAAACTCCAGAAATCTCGAGGTCTCGATGAGAATCATCCACTTGTGCAGAAAGTGTGGGACAATATCAAAGAAGAAATAAAAGAGAAAAAATAAAAGAGAAGGATTTTTTGATAACCAAATTAATTTAATAAACCTAGTAAACTCAATAAACTCAGTATTCTATGGTCGTCTATACTCTCATCCGTGTTCCAAAGCTTCGTCGTATGAGTCTGCGAGTGCAATCTCAGAGGGGAGTTGTCGTGCATGCGCCGATGAGGACATCCGAAAATGTCATTGATTCGTTCGTTGAGAAAAATATCGACTGGATACAGAAGCAGAGAAAAAAACAGTCTGCCTATATACCGCTCACTCGTCTCGAGCTCGAAGATCTCGCGAGGAGAGCAAAAAAAACACTTCCCGAGAGAACAAGAGTACTCGCAGAGAGACTCGGTTTTGACTACTCACATGTCACTTGTCGTCATCAGAAGACCAGATGGGGGAGCTGTAGTCATAGAAATGCCATCAGTCTCAATATCGAGCTCATGCGTCTCCCGCAGAAACTCCGAGACTATATCATCATCCATGAGCTCACACATACCGTGCACAAGCATCATCAGGCAGCATTTTGGAATCACCTCGAGCGAGTTTGTCCGTGAGCTCTCGAGCTCGATCGCGAGATGACCAAGTGGAAAATAGGATACGCTATGAAGGAGGAATAATCATCTTGCAATCCTCCTCCAAAGAGTATACTCATACATAACAGCGACGACTCCTGCTATCACAGGATGAGCTGAGGGAAGAAAAGGGCTGCGCGGTATTATGTATAAAGTATTAAGTATTAAGACAATCTATTTCTTACTACTTACTACCTAATACCTACTACTTTGTATCCTCAGTAGACCCCTCCGACCACTGCGCGTGAAGCAGACAAATCAAGTATCGCTTTTGGTGGTAACCTCTGAAATAGTTTATAGTTTATAGTTTATAGTTCATCGTTTTCCGGAACGATTAACGAATAACCATCAACGAATAACGATTTTGGCCGAAGCACACAGTTTATTTTGTGTGTTTTTTTATTGTTTAATTCGGATATATGTTGCTCTACAAGAAAAATGGCGATAGCCTGAAACCTGTCAAAAATCTTTGATTTAAATTGGAAAAAGATATGCAAAGAATTGCAGAAGAACATTTACAGGAATTTTTTTGACTAGAATTTATTACAACAGAATTTGCTCTTAATAATCTCCGAATAGATACCTTAGCTTTTGACGCTGAATCTGAATCGTTCGTGGTGATAGAATATAAAAGAGGATCAAGTTATTCTGTTATTGATCAAGGCTTTGCATATCTATCATTATTATTGAACAATAAAGCTGATTTTATACTTGAGTACAATGAAAAATGTGGAAAAAAATTACGAAAAGATGATATTGATTGGTCTGCAATTAGGGTTATTTTTGTTGCAGATTCCTTTACTCGTTATCAACAGGATGCAATCAATTTTAAGGATTTGCCAATTGAGTTGTGGGAAATGAAACAATTTTCCGATGACATGATTATTTTGAATCCGATTCGTGCTACAAATACCGCAGAGAGCGTAAAAACAATCACAAATCTTTCTTCAGAAATGAAAGAAGTACAGAAGGAAGTTAGAACATATACTATAAATGACCTTATTAAATCAGACTGGAATGAGTCACGGGAAATATTTGATGAAATTAGTAAATTTATACAGAATCTAGACCCAAATTTACAAGAAAAAATTAACAAATATTATGTTTGATATAAAAATAAATTTCAAAATTTATTGTGAGTAAATATTTATAAAAGTTATATTAATTTAGTTTTTCCTAGTTTACGAAAATCTGATTTCAATGATTTTGAAAACAGGCTCATAGATGAACCAACGCAGCGATGGTGAGTAAGGACAGATTTGAAGATTTATTCAAAGGAAGACCTTCCCTACGCATTTCTCATGATACAACAAGCATATCAGAAATATAACTCGTAATTCGTAATTGATAATTTATGTTCCCCCTCCCCAAATGAAAACCCGAGTTCTCCAAGCTCGAAGAATCAATCCTCCAGTATTGGAAGGAAAATAAATCGTTTGAAAAATCAGTGGAATCGAGACCGGCTGAAAATCCGTATCGATTTTATGATGGTCCTCCATTTATCACGGGGACTCCGCATTATGGATCGCTGCTTTCGTCCATCATAAAAGATGTCGTACCACGATATCAAACCATGCTCGGAAAACGCGTCGAGCGTGTCTGGGGATGGGATTGTCATGGACTGCCTATCGAACAAAAAGTACAGAAGAAACTTGGCCTAGAATCAAATAAAGAGATCGAGGAATCAGCAGGGGGAATCCAGGGATTTATCGATGAGTGTTATGCCTACACTCGCGATACTTCCGCAGAATGGAGCTGGTATATCGATCATATCGGACGATGGGTCGACATGGATGGTGCGTACCGCACGATGGATCAGAACTATATGGAGTCAGTCATGTGGGTCTTCTGACAAATCTGGGAGAAATGATATATCTACGAAGGGAAGCGTGTCTCTTGGTATTCTTGGAAACTCTCGACGCCAATTTCAAACTTTGAAATCGCGATGGATGACAGCTACCAGGATGTGCAGGATCCAGCAATTACGGTGAAATTTCCAATAAAAGAAGTCAAAAAATGAGCAGGAGTCATCATCCAAGATGAAGAAGGAAAGCTCCTCATGATCAAGAATAAAAAAGATGGACTCTGGCGACTCCCCGGAGGAAATATCGAACCAGGTGAATCCTACCATGCAGGTGCCGCTCGTGAGCTCCTCGAGGAAACAGGTATTTCATGTGAGCTCGCACCATACTGCTCGACCTATATCGGCTATCGTGGCGAATTCTACGAAGCACTGTCATTTCGTGGTACGGTACCAGTCGGGACAAAAGTACATCTCGAAGACGGAAAATTCACAGACTACGAATATTTCTCTCTCGATGCTCTGCCAATTCGTAGTGAGATTCATCGCATGGAATACGATCTCATAGATTTCCTCACAGGAGTCAGAGAGCCAGTAATAGTTCCTGAATTAACCCCCTTTGTGAAGGGGGAGAAAAATAGTGAAGAAAATAAGGGGGATTTTGGAAATCCTCAGTCCTCGACAAGCTCGGACAGCTCCTTTATGAAAGGAGCTCACACAAGAACAGTGAATATTCTCGCGTGGACGACGACACCATGGACGATACCGATGCATATGGCGCTTGCCGTAAACAAAGAATTGCAATATGTCGCTGTATATCACGATGAGGAAGTGTATATTCTGGCTTCATCTCGCGTCGAAACAGTTTTCAAATGAAAATGAGAGTACCAGATTCTCTGTACGATTCCTGGTGATGAACTCGTCGGGCTCAGCTATACACCGCCGTTTGATTTCTATGTCTGAAAAATTGATGAAAAAAACTTCAAAACCTACCACGCTGATTTTGTCACGGACACTGACGGTACTGGTATTGCCCACGAAGCTCCAGAATTTGGTGATGTGGATTTCCAGCTCGCAAAACAAGAAGGCATCCATATTACCTCAGCGATAGACGAAGCAGGGAAGTATACAGCGGAAGTCCCAGACTACCAGGGGCAGCTCTACCTCGATTGTATTGA
>JALQUC010000014.1 GCA_023268615.1 Candidatus Altimarinota bacterium
ACTGGTTTGATATTCTTCCTTCGATGAATGCTGACCAGGTTCAGAGACTCACTGATATCCTCGAAACAGAACGAAAAAAACTCGATGATCTCGAGAAAAAATATCAGACAGAGATTGAATCCCTCAACCAAAAGCATATAGCTGAATGGCAATGATATGAGATGAAGAAGAAAAAAGAAGAAATTGCTCAAAAAGAGGCAGCTGATCCGGCAAATAAAAAAGATGACGCGCAGGCAGTTCTCAATAATTGGTAGTCTATACAGCGTTTTTGAGAGGAAATAGTTGCCCCTCCCTGGCCTCGAGTAACCCATACGAATTATCCTCATAGACTGTAAAATAATAACCGTCTTTTTCGTGTGTTTTAATTGGTGTACTTCAGAGCCTGAGATGTTTTCTATTCTCTTGAGAAAGTTCTAGAACCGGTATTTTGGGGAAGAGTTCTTCGTGACTCAGAGGGGCATAGAAAATATCATTATGCTGTACCCATTCTCTCCCCTCGAGAGAAATATGTCCGATTGCTGTTCTCTCGAGCTCTGCGAGGTAGCCACTAGTTCAGAGTATATATCCCATATCACGCGCTATGGAGCGAATATAGGTACCATGAGAGACCTGTATTTCACATTTCAGAGCTGGCCAAGTGTAGGAAATGATTCTGAATGAGTAAATGGTTCTCTTTTTTTGCTGTATTTCTCCTATATCTTCTCATTTTCTCGCTCGATCATACGCTCTCTGTCCATCAATCCAGACCGCACTATACAGAGGAGGGGATTGCATGATTTCTCCTGTGAAATTTTTCTGAATCACTGATTCTAGAGATTCTCTCGTGAAAGTATCGATAATTTTTTGATCTATTTTGAGTATTTCTACTGGATGCTCGAGGTCGTATGAAGGGGTTGTCCCATCGAGTCTGATAGTCGCTGTATAGGTTTTTGAGAGATTATCAAGGAGAGGGAAGAGTCGAGATGATCACTCTGTCCCTATGATCATGAGTCCTGTTGCGAGTGGATCGAGGGTTCCAGCAAATCCTATTTTTGGTACATCCAGAACTCGTTTCAGTATTTTTGAGACGAGATTACTACTGATTCCAATTGGCTTTTTGACGATATAAAACATAGCACATTACCACGGAAATATTACTCTTCCAAGTATTTCTTCATGAGGTATATAGAGCGGTTTTTGGTTTGTGCAGTCTGCTACATCGACACATCCGCGAGAATCTCTCGAGTTGAGGCGATTATCACCGAGAACAAAATAATGTTTATCAGGTATTTCGTATGTATGGGGTTCAAATTCTGTACACGCACCAGGTACACAAGTACGAACATGTTCCTGGAGATACACCTCATCTATCAATACAGGTGAATTTTCTGAATTTTTCCAGACATTTCCTTCAGCTATTTTGAGGGTTTCTCTGGGCAATCAGAGAATTCTCTTTATTTTTGTAGCTTCTTTTCATTCTCTGTAGACAATAATTTCTCACCGTAGAAGTGGTAAAAATTTATGTGAAATACGATCAGCTATAACGATATTTCCTGCCTCCAGATTGGGAGACATCGAATCACCACTAACACGATAAGGACGGATAAATAATACCCCATACAAAAGCACAGATATAATGAGTAACGAGATAAGTATTCTAAAAAATCGACGCATAAAAACTATTGTGAAAGTTCGGAATACTGATGAGTGTTTTGTATACCGAGACCACGATATGGGATGACTGATTTTAGTGTTCCCAATTTTGGATATGGGAGAATCTGAGAAAAGAGGTCAAAATGTCCGAGAGAGTATGCTACACGCCCCTGAATGCGAGAAATAGGGACAAATTGTGCTAGTGTGTATTCGCCATTACATCCACTATTGCTGAAGCATTTTCGTGCGTCGAGAGACTGTGGCCTATTGTCTCCGAGGAGGAAATACCTGCCTGCTGGTACTGTAAATGTTTGGCTTTCTTTTGCACAACCTGCACTATTATAGTTGAGACAGGTGTAGCCAAATTTTTCCTCCAAATAATCTGATTCATCGAGCTGTATAAAAGTATCTGGATTCTCTTTTGTTGCAACTGAGACATAGCCATTTTCTATTTTGACGACATCACCGGGCATACCAATAACCCTCTTGATGAGGTAGCGCTTTTCTGGCCCTATACCAGGAGTAAATACGACGACATCTCCGCGTTCTGGATGGGAGAGACGATAGGTCATCTTGTCTACGAGGATGAATTCACCATCACTGTATTGTTGTCATTTTGCTGTGTAGGTGATATTTCCGCCATGGAATGTGGATTCCATTGAGGGGCCAATAATCTGAAAAGGTGAGAGTATGTAGGAACGAATAAAAAATACTATAATCAACACGAAAAATAAATCTATCCATGCATCGAGACCGACATATTTTATCTTTGGTAGATGTCTGTAGGGATGTCGATCTTTCCAGAAAAAATAGACAGCAAAAATAGCAATGACAGCTCCGATAAATATAAGAAATCGTAGTGCTATATGTATATCATAGAGGGCGAAAAGACAAATCAGTATGATGACGATGAGGATAGAAAAAAATGCTTGATCAATAGGTGAGAGTCCTCCGTGATACGAGTATTTCTCACTATCCTGCATGAGTCCTACGAGGAGCAGAGGAGGGAAGATGAGCCCCAGAATAGACCACCGGATCTCGATACCGAGAGCTCGAGAACGCTTCCAGGTGACTGCGAGGTAAGTCCAGATAAATAATCCGAGACCGACAAGAGAGGCTCCATAGATGAGTATCTGGACAAAATCTACACCTCCTCCGATGAGAAAAATTGAGCTCGGATGCACGAAGGCATCAATAGAAACAATAAAAAGTAATATGACATAGGTGATGCCATATATATAGTCTGCGCGACCAATTTTTCCCTCAAAAGAGAAGAGGAGATTTCTGAGAATATTCATGAGCGGATTATAAGAGTTTTTATGGGAGTACAAATACTTATTCATTCGAAGCTTTGACCTCTGAATAGAATGATATATACTCATCTTCATGGTACATATATCAATAGGAACAAAAAACGCATGAAAAATTGCTGCTCTAGAGAAAACTTGTCGTGAGTATCCGATACTCAGAGATGCTCTTATTACATCACACAATGTACCATCTCTCGTACCTGACCAGCCTATATGACTCGAGGAAATCATTTCTGGAGCCAAAAATAGGGCAGAATGAGCTTACAGAGAATGAGAATACACTCTGTGATTTGGGTTAGAATCGGGTATATTTGCTGTTCCACATACAAAATCAGGCTATCTCGACACGACCTGTTGTGCTATTTACGATGGTACCAATTTCCATATAGGTTTTTCATCGTGTTTTGAATATCCAAAAAAGATGATTGAGAGTATTTTGCAACACAAAAAAGAAATCTCAGGTATAGCTGTGGAGATGGGTTTTACAGAAAACAAGAGTTTCCGAGAATGACAAGGCATGATAGGTGTTTTGACGAAAAATAGAATTTCTCGAATCGATTACTCAGTCCAGGCAATTCAGATGGCGTTATTGCAGCTAGAAAATCCAGAACACTACTAAAAAATAGAGTTGACAGTCGTAGTCTCACATATACGCTATTATTGTATCAATGGCAGGGCAGGGTTTGAGTATTTCTTTAACCTTTCTGGCATATGCAACATCTTTTTTCAGAGACACCAGGGCATGATAATTATCCGATAGAGGCAGTTATAGGAAATCTGGGTGAGATGATATTAAAAAAAGATAATCCCGTAGCTACAGGCAGAATGTTTGACCATATCGCATGGCAACTCACAAATCTCTATGAATTACAGCACCCATGTGCAGATAAAGTCAGACAAATACTGGAAAAATACTGATACAATCCTGATGATCAAACATCTCTTATAAATATCCCTATTCTCCGTAATGAGTTGTCCGAAGTCGCAGAATCTATAAGACAAGAAGTGAAAACTATTATTGGTGATACTCAGAAAGAAGAATCAACCCCGCTAAGAATCTACGGACACATTGATGAAGAACATCCAGCAGCAGCCTAGATTTTGTACTGTTTCATAAATAGGTATATTCTATGCACATAACATACATTATGTGAAAATAGATTTGGAAGAAATATAATCCCCTGTATACTATTTCCATGTCTGTCTTTGAAGCTGTTCAAAAATTTCTGATGTACCTGACTATCACTCGTGGTATGAGCCCTCGAACGGTTGAACAATACGGACGCCATATGTGGGCGTTTTTGTGCTTCACTCATCCAGAGGTTCGAAAAATTGTCCCAAAAGGTTTCGATTTGGCGCGTTTTTTTTCTTCTCAGGTATCTATACAGTCTGAGGCTTCGGAAAACGCGTCTTATGAAATCCTAAAACAGCTCGAAAATATGTCATGGATACAAACCAGCCAAATCGACCAACATATCTGTGATCATTTCAGACTCTCACTCGCACAAGGAAATATTTCTATTACGACGGTGAATGCATATATGATTTCACTCAGAGCATTTCTGCATTTCTGTAAAAAAACTCATATCAAAACTGGTATCGAATTTAGTGATATCGAATTGCAGAAAAATCGTGAACGAAAGGTAGAGTATTTGACATGAGAGGAACTTCAATCCATAGTATCATCTATTGAGACTGAGGATATCTCGGATCTCCGTGACAGGGCCATTATTTTGACTATTTTTAGCACTGGTTTGCGCGTCTCCGAGCTTACTGCCCTGGATATCAAAAATGTGAATTTGGACACTATGGAGTTCGCTATCCTGGGTAAAGGTCGCAAAGTTCGCGTTGTTTATCTCACTGAGTGGGCTTGTGATGCGATTCGAGCGTACCTGGAAAAAAGGGAAGACCACTTCCCTGCATTGTTTATCAAGCATTGAAAGTTTAAAGTTTGAAGTTTAAAGTTTACAGATGATAATGATATAATTGATCCGAAAACTCAAAACTCAAAACTCAAAACTGTAAACTTTGATCCTCATGACGCGCGTTTTGATCGATTCCTTGTCACTAAGATGATTTCTGATAGAGCTCTCAAGGCAGGCATCGTAAAGCCTGTTTCTGCTCATACTATACGGCATTCCTTTGCCACTACCCTCCTCTGAAATGGTGCAGATTTACGCTCAATCCAGGAACTCCTCTGACATAAAAATATCGCTACGACACAGGTCTACACGCATGTCACAAACAAACAACTTCGTGAAGTGCATCAGAAGTTTCATGTATAGAATATTTTGATTCTAGTACTTTTCTCTATACTGCTGCCATGACTCCCCTCCCATCGAACCTTCTCTGAGTTTTTGAAAACATCTCCCCTGCGGATCAAGAAAAAATAATTACCGGCTGGTCTCAGCCTCGAAGTATTGTCTCATTTCGAGTCAATAATCTCCGCTCATCTCGCACAGAGGTGATAGAAGAGCTCAAGAAATCAGCACTTCCCTACACTGTGTGGGCTCATTGGGAGGATGCTTTATATATGGAAAAAGAGCATGAATACGCCCTCCGAGGACTCGAAATATACAAAACTGGTAAAATCTATGTCCAGAGCCTCTCGAGTATGATTCCGGTTCTCTGTCTCGATGCCCAATCAGGTCAGAAAATCCTCGATATGACAGCAGCTCCTGGGTCAAAAACAACTCAGATAGCGAGCATGCTCGGGTGAAAATGTAGTATAACTGCTCTCGAGAAATTCGGTATCCGACTCGAAAAGCTCGTTCACACTATCAAACTGCAAGGTGCTGAAGACTGTGTCGAGGTGATAAAGATTGACGCGACAGAGATAGTCTCTCATTACAGCAAAGATGAAAAGGGAAACAAAGGTGCAAAAATGTTTGATCGAATCCTCCTCGATGCCCCTTGTAGCTCAGATGGCAGAATCAATCTAGAGGATGAGAAAACATACAAATGGTACAGCTGAGAAAAATCACAATCGAAATCCACGATTCAATACGAGATGCTCGAACAAGCTCGCAAGATGCTCACAGATAATGGTCGAATCGTCTACTCGACCTGTTCTATCTCTCGCCGTGAAAATGAAGAAGTCATCCAGAAATTTCTCAAAACTCATCCAGAATTTCACATCCTTCCCTCACCTATCGCTCCTGACTATACCATCGAAGACAATATGAACCGCTGGTATCCGAGCCCTATGATGGAAGGATTTTTTGTGGGGATTTTGGAGAAGGGATAAGAATTATTTACCTGTAATTATTATCTCTTGAATAGAGTTTCAGTCAGAAGATGTCGTATATCAACCTATAAAATGTATCCTATCTGTATATTTTAATGAACTATCTATCCAGTTAAATGATAGTTGTTTTCCATCAAAAAACTTATAAATCCATATTTGATTTAATAGAAATAAAAATTCCTGGTTGCTGTTAATCAAATTATTTTGTTTGATAACTTTTCAGCTTACAGGATATCAATCTAAGATTGAATCATGAAAATAAAGAAATATATCGTAATTTCATATAGGTTTAGAAAGTTTAATATACAAATATCATTCTGTTAGTTGTGAAGTGCTCCTAAAATAAGAATTATTCTTCTTTAAATACGCATTTAGTATATCACTTTTCTCATTCGATGGTAAATTTGAATTAAATGTTGGCTGATTAGGGGGGTTAAATTTTCGAACAAAAGAATTACTTAGCAATTCAGTAAATTTTTGATATTCTGTTTTATCCCTTTCGATTGGCTCAATCGGTGTATGATTGTCTGGTTCAACTGTATTTTTACCATTGTCTGGTAAGAATATATTAGATCAAGACAAGATTTGCTTATCTAACAAGTCTGAAAGTTTATCGTATTTATTTGAAATATAATATCAGCTCAGAGATATGAGTATTACATAAAGTAAGATGTATATTATTTTCATACTAAAATATTTTTGTTATATTGAAACGATTCCGAATATCTTCTTTTTCTTTTATGCATTTCATTAGATTGTCTTTTGTTTGTTCTATTAAACAAAGATTCTTTTCTTCTTCAAAAGAAATATTGAGATTACAAAATATGTAAACAATGACCATAAAAATAGTGATGAATATATAATTTAGTATTTTTGATTTTATATAAACTTTTTCTGATGGTATGTCATGAAAAATATCTCCCGAGAAAAGCCATAATAAGATAGGTCAAAGCATGTAATTGACCATTTGACGCCCTGTTGTTCAATTATCACTGATCCATGCAAAAGAAAGATAGTTGGTTAAATTTCATATAATTAAAGCAAAAAATAATGTATACATTAGTACAAAGACTTTTCTTTGTTCTTTTGGAACTTTTACATTTGGTAAATTATTATTTTGCATAAATTTATTTTGCCACATATCCCCTCCCCTTCATCGTAATCATTCTGCCCCGTGGTGTTCTCTCAATAAGCCCTATTTTTATCAGGAATGGCTCGATGACATCTTCTATAGTCGCTGCCTCCTCACCTACCATCGCAGAGAGTGTATTTATACCGAGAGGATTGTTTCCATTTTCTGCGAGGAGTTTCAGAATTTGGCGGTCGATATCATCGAGACCATATTCATCGATATGGATTTCCGCGAAGAGATGCTTCAATTCTGTGAGTTTGCCAAGTGTGTGATAATCACGGACGATTTTTGTGAGACGGTTTGCGATACGAGGCGTTCATCGGCTGCGTTTTGCGACTTCATGCGCTTCATCATTTCCGAGCTCGACTCCCAGTATTTTTGCAGTTCGCTCGACTATTTTTGCGAGGTCAGTGTCTTCGTAGAGATCCATTTTCCAGACATTTCCAAATCTATCACGGAGTGGATGACTGAGCGATGAGAGACGAGTGGTCGCACCGATGAGGGTGAATTTCGGGAGATCCATCTTGACCGAAGTCGCACCAGGGCCAGAACCAACCATGATATCCACTTGATAGTCTTCCATCGCAGAATATAGGATTTCTTCTATGACAGGCTTGAGACGGTGGATTTCATCGATAAAGAGGACATCTCCCGCTTGGAGACTCGTAAGGACAGAGAGCATGTCAGCAGGCTTATCAATTGCAGGTCATGAAGTATGACGGAGACTTGCGCCTGTTTCAGCGGCGACGAGCATGGCAAGCGTCGTTTTACCGAGTCCTGGAGGCCCATAGAAGAGGATGTGTTCAACATTGGTATTTCTGATTTTTGCACTATCCAGAGCGACTTGGAGGTGTTTTTTTATCATCGTCTGACCGATATAGTCCGAGAGTTTTTTTGGACGCAGAGACTCTTCCCCACTATCGTCAGGAGTCGTCACAGGTTCTATGAGGCGTTTGTGGATGTCTTTTGAGGTGTCTTTTACTACCATAATGACCGTATTTTAATACAAAAGGCAAAATACAAAAGGCAAAATGATGGATTTTTTATGAAGCAGACTATTATTGGAGGAAATTCCCTTCCTCAAATTATGAAAAAACTCATCCTCCTCACTGTCGCGGATTCTTGGCATCATTTTGAGAAGCCTATTGTTGAATACGAGAAAAGACTCCAGAAAGAACTCGAAATAATTCTTCTCAAGCCTCATAAATCAGGAGAAACTGAGACAATTAGAAAACAAGACACACTGGATGTCATCGCTCAGCTCGAGAAATATTCTGATAGCTATGTCGTGTTCTGTGATGTCCTGGGGAAAACTCTCGGAGATACCAAAGATATGAGCATATGGCTCAATCAGAAAATGCAGGAGCACAAGAGTATTATCTTCGTCATCGGTGGTGCGTATGGTCTCGATACTGCTCTTATGAAGTCTCACATTGATTATACGCTCAGTTTTACTGATTGGACACTACCCCACTGACTTGCCGTCCTCATGCTCATCGAGCAGCTTTACCGGGTGACCAATATTCTCGGCGGAGGGAAATATCATCACGAATAATTACTCCTCCCCTTCTTCTCATTTTCTTCGCTTTCTTGGAAAAATAACATCATCCTGTCATATCTTTTTGATGGGATTTTTTCATCCATGATGCGGGACATGATCTGGATGGTCTACATGATAATCAATTGGAATCTTTTTATTGTCTACCGGACTCGTTGCTGCATAGCTACAGAGTGAGAAAAAACAGAGAAAAATGAGACAAGAACGAAACATATATGTATACTATAACATATATATTTTATACTGTCAATCTATGCTTTTCTCTTGAGTATATATCCAGCGACGGTCGCAAATATGATCATTATGAGAGAAAAAACATGACCCAGCGTCATCCATCATCCTAAGAGGTAGCCAATTTGAACATCAGGCAATCGGAAAAATTCCGCAAAAAATCTCATAATCCCGTATCCTCAGAGAAACCAGACTCATACTTGTCCATCATAATCAATGTGTTTTTTTCTCCAGAAAAGGAGTAGCAATAATATGGCTCATTCGAGGAATGCTTCGAGGAGAGGTGTTGGGAAATAATTCACTCCACCTACATTCCGAGCAAGTATTCAAGTATATCCAGGCATTCCCATGAGCTCACCATTGATATAATTCCCTATTCTCCCAAAAAAGAGTCCAATAGGCACTATCCAGACGAGCTTATCTGATATTTTCAGGAATGATTTTTTGAGCTTATTTGCAGCAATATACCAGGCGAGAATCACTCAGATGGCACCACCGTGAAATGACATACCCCCCTTCCAGGGCATGAATATCTCGAGAGGATTTTGTATGAAATATCCCAGATTATAAAAGAGCACATATCCGAGACGACCGCCCAATATAACCCCGAGAACCGTCGCGAAGAAGAGTATATCTGCTTCCTCTTCTCGGAACTGTTTTCCGATGAGGTAGAGTCCTACGAGAAAACTCACAGCATACATCGCTCCATACCATGTGGGAGCCAGGGTAATTCACCAGATTTCTATGCTAAAAATAGTCATTGCAAGAATATGATTTTATCTATACTGCAGTGTATACAATTCACTTCGTTATACAAAATTATATGAGAATATTGATAAAAATATCTGGTGAGGCTCTCTCTCACAATACAGGTAAAAATTATGATTTTGATTATCTGCAGAAAATCTGAAAAGAGATTCAACAACTCCAAAAAACCCATCAAATAGCGATAGTGTGTGGTGGATGAAATATCTGTCGCTGAGCTGAATTTTCTCATAATGGTATATCTCCCACAGTTGGTCACGAAGTCGGCATGATGGCAACCACTATGAATGCGCTGATGCTCGCTGATATAATAGAAAAGCTCTGAACTCCTACTATCGTCTATACTGCTCGTGATCTGTCTGGTATAGGTGAAATATTTGATTCAAAACGAGTCAAAAAATCCCTCGACAATGGGTATATAACATTTCTCTCTGGTGGCACTGGTCATCCATATTTTTCAACAGATACAGCGTCTGTCCTCCGCTCTCTCGAGCTCTCATGCGAGATGATGATCAAGTGTACGAGTGTCGATGGTATCTATTCTGCTGATCCAAAAAAGGATACAAAAGCACAGAAATTTCAGACTGTCACCTATGATGATATACTCACGAAAAATCTCCGCATCATGGATCAAGCATCTATTGCCTTGGCGCGTGACCACGATCTCCGGATAGGAGTCTGTCACATCGATATACTTCCCTCTCTCTCAGGACTCTCGGGAGGAATTTTTGAAGGCTCTATTATTCAGAAATAATTCTGACTCATTTTTAGAATGATAAAATCCTGTCTATCAAGGGATTTTTCTTGTTATGAACTCGGTCTAGATTAGACTATTTATACTTTATTTCCTTACCTTCTTTATGAAGAAAACTTCCCTTTTCACAGCGCTTCTCCTTTTCGGCACTACTTCTGTCTTTGCTGGAGATGTAGAAAATGCATTAAAAAGTATTGGTCCAGAGGCTATCCTAGCAGCGGGGCTCGGTGGATTTATAGTGTTTGTTGGTATAGTACTTCTCTATATAGCTATCTCCTATGGTATCTATCTCCTCGCAAAGAAATATGAACCAAAAGTACATCCAGCATGGTCGTGGATTCCTGTGGCTCAGATTTATCCACTTGTCCGTGTATCAGGACAATCGCCTTGGTGGATTGCTGGTATACTCCTCGGACAGTTCGTGCCTGGTATCGGAGGAATTATCGTCCTCGTCTCTCTCGTCTATGTCTATTATCATCTCGCAAAACGCACCGGTGGAGACATAGGCACGACACTCTTGCTGATTTTCTTCTCAGGAATCATGATTCCCTATCTCGGACTCAAAGCAAATAAAAAATCTCCTACAGCTGCCTGGGTACTCGGTCTGGGTTCAATCATCCTCATCTTTATAGGTATGCTCATGGGTGTAGCAGGAGCAGGCAAGGCTATGCTCGAACTCGAAAAAGACTACAATATCAGTGGTATAGCTCAAGAAAAAATGATGGAAGAAATGAAGAAAAATCCAGAACTTCAAAAACAATTCGAAGAAGCAAAAGATGCCATGATGAAGCTCGAACAAAAAGCTGAAGTAAGTGTGGGAGCAGAATAATCTCTCTCAGACAGTCAAATCTCCTCTTTCAAAAAGGGGAGATTTTTTATATTTTCTCTTCCACAAAAGAAAAAATACATATAATTCAGACAATTATTTTTATAGAAAAGTCGTCATATGTACAACCATAGAGAAATCGAATCTAAATGGCAAAAATATTGGTCAGAACGAGATACTTTTGCATGTGTCAATCCTGAGCTCGAGAATAGTCACAAACCAAAATTCTACGCTCTCGACATGTTCCCCTATCCGAGTGGAGCAGGCCTCCATGTCGGTCATCCAAAGTGATATACCGCAACAGATATCATCGCTCGCTACAAACACGCGAAGTGACACCATGTCCTCCATCCCATGGGCTGGGATGCATTTGGACTACCCGCAGAGAATTATGCTATAAAAACTGGTACACATCCAGCGATTACAACAGCACAAAATATTGATAAATTTCGTGAACAACTCAAAAAATTCGGATTTTCATTTGATTGGAATCGCGAGATAGATACGACGAGTCCTGAATACTACAAATGGTCTCAGTGGATTTTCTTGAAACTCTTCGAAGCAGGTCTTGCTTATGAGAGCGATAAGCCGATAAATTTCTGTCCGAGCTGTAAAACAGGCCTCGCAAACGAAGAAGTCGTGGATGGAAAATGTGAACGCTGTGGAACTCCTGTCGAGAAGAAAGCAATTCGTCAGTGGATACTTGCGATTACCAAATATGCTGACAGACTCCTCTCCGATATTGATCGTCTCGATTGGCCAGAGGGCATCAAGGAACAACAGAGAAACTGGATTGGAAAAAGTGAAGGATGTCAGTTCTTTTTCAAATGAATTGATTGCCCTGATGTAGAGGTATTTACCACGAGAATTGATACTGTGTTTAGTGGTGCTTTTGTCGTCATCGCACCAGACCACCCAAGAGTTCAAGAATATATCCATTCTGACCACAAAAAAGAATGTGACAAATACATCAAAAAAACTCAGAAAGAAACCGATATAGAGCGAACCAATCTTGATAAACAAAAGACCGGAGTATTTACTGGGTCGTATGTGACCAATCCTTTCAATGATGAAAAACTTCCTGTTTGGATTGGTGATTTTGTCTTATGAAACTATGGAACGGGTGCGGTATTTGGTGATGCACATGATGAGCGCGACTTTGTTTTTGCACAGAATTATGGAATACCTATGAAACAAAGTATTGCACCATATATAACCATGTCTGGTATAAATTCTCCAAAAACTGATGTTGCTCAACATAAACGAAAAACTGTTAATGCTATTATAGAGTTTGAGGGTAAATTTATGATATTAAAGGAGCCTAAAAATTATAGATTACTTGGATGAGGTGTTGAGCCATGAGAAGAAACTATCGATACAATTAGAAGAGAGATAACCGAAGAGGCTTGATATTATGATTTTTCTAAAATAGAAATTGTTTTTTGATCTCATGTATTCGCAAATGGTTTTCATTTAAAGAAAGAACACAATGTCGAAGCCAATGATACGCCATGTTTTCATGTTATTCTCAAAAGCTTAAAACAAAAAAACATAAATCCCGCAGAACTTGAGTGGCACAGTATTGAGTGGTTTGAAAAAAGTGATGTTGCAAAACTTCTCTCCTTTGAACAGCATATATATCAGTGGGGGCAATTTATTAAACCTTCTGCTTATACGGATGATTGAATACTTATAAATTCGGGAGAATTTGATGGGCTCACTTCTGTGGAGGCCCGCAAAGTCCTCACAGAAAAAGCAGAAAAAGAATGATTCGGCAAAAAAATAACGAACTACAAACTCCGTGATTGGATTTTCTCTCGTCAGAGATACTGGGGCGAGCCTATTCCACTGATTCATATTCGGGATGAAGATAAGGAATCCCTCCCAACAAAGAAAAATGATGATTGCTGGATCGATGGAGATACTTTAAAAAAATGAGATACACTTCTCGGCAAACTCACACGATGAATCTCCGGCTGGCTCCTGCCAGATTGGGATCTCCCTCTGAAACTCCCAGAAGTAGAAAAATATGAACCATCAGGTGACGGAGAATCCCCTCTTGCGACGATTCCTGAATGGGTCAATGTCCACCTGGGAAAGAATCTGACAGGAAAACGAGAAACAAATACCATGCCACAGTGGGCTGGATCATGCTGGTACTATCTCCGCTTTATGGATCCGACAAATTCAGAAAAAATAGTTGATCCAGAAGTAGTCAAATACTGGGGCGAGGTAGATAGCTATATCGGTGGTGCAGAGCATGCAGTCCTCCATCTCCTCTATGCGCGTTTTTGGCATAAATTTCTCTATGATGTAGGAGTAGTTCCGAGTGATGAACCATTTTTCCGACTCAGAAATGTCGGTCTCATTCTCTGACCAGATGGAAATAAAATGAGTAAATCAAAATGAAATGTCATCAATCCAGATGAAGTCATCGATGAATATGGTGCTGATACTCTCCGTCTGTATGAGATGAGTATGGCTGATTTTTCTGATGTAGCTCCTTGGAATACCAAGGCTATTGTTGGGAGCTACAGACTCCTCGAAAAAATTTATAGACTTTTCATCACTGGTACAGCAGCTCCAGAATATCAATCATGGATAGCAAAAGATGATCTCTCTGCCATAAAAACCATGCACAAAACAATTAAAAAAGTAAGCGAAGATATCGAGAATATGAAATTTAATACCGCTATTGCTGCTATCAATATCATGGTCAATGAAGGTATCCCCGCTGACCCAGAAAATGCACATGAGTGGAAATCAGTCCTCGTCCGCCTCCTCCAACCATTTGCTCCACATATGGCAGAAGAATGCTGGTCAATCCTCGGAAATGAAGAATCTATTTACTCAACAGAATGGCCTGAGCATATCCCTGCTATGACTATCGATGATGAAGTACAGATAGCGATTCAGATAAATGGAAAACTCCGAGGCACTTATGCATTTATGCGAGGCGTGACAGCCGAAGAAGTCCGAATGACTGTAGAAAATAAACCAGAAATAGCTAAGTGGTTAGAAGGTGCTGAGGTTATCAAAGAAATATTTATACCAAATAAGATTCTTAATATTGTTGTAAAATAATGCTCTCCCTCGTTTCAACGCCCATCTGAAATCTCGAAGATATGACTCTTCGAGCTATTCGTACACTCAAGGAGGCAGACCTCATTGTCTGTGAAGATACGCGTCATAGCGGTCACCTCTTGAAGCATTTTGACGTATCCAAGCCTCTTCAGAGCTTTCATAGTCACAGTACCCGAGAGCAAGCAAAAAAACTCATGGAGAGAGCGCAGAATGAGCATGTAGCCTATATCTCCGATGCGGGTACTCCTGGCATCTCTGATCCCGCATATTTATTGATTCAAGAAGCTATCGAACAAGGAATCAAAATAGAGGTGATTCCTGGTGCTTCTGCTCTCCTTACAGGACTTATCGGTTCTGGACTTCATATGCATGACTTTCGATTTCTCTGATTTCTCCCGCTCAAAAAATGACGACAAACACTGCTCAAATCTCTGGCAGAAAAAGACTACACAGCCATCATCTATGAATCCCCTCACCGAATTGAGAAAACTCTCTCTGATTTAGTCACTATTTTCTGACCAGAATACCGTGTCTGTCTGGCGCGTGAACTGACAAAAATACACGAGACCTATCATCGCGACACGCTCGAAAATCTCCAAAAAGAAGCAAAAAAAGGTGTATTTCGTTGAGAAATAGTTATCATTTTTTAACATGATTCAAAAACTCATTCCCTATATCATCGGATGACAATTGTGTATCGGCCTCTTTCATGCCGGTATAGGATTAGAGGAATGGCTCGATATTGGTATTTATGACTCTCAGACACTTTTTCTGCTTTGCCTCGCAATTGGTACTTTTATCGTCTACAAGCGTCTCCTGGGTATTCCTCTCTGAAATCGTAGTTTTTCTATCATATTCCAGCATGCTATTCTCATCGGTATCATAACTTGGTTTTTTTACAAACCATGGGGTGATTCTTGGGAGATTTTTTTGGTGTTTTTTCTTTCCATCAATGTTATTTTTTCGCTTATTTTTATGATGATTGAGTCTCAGCTTCATATCTCAATAGGTGGATGAAATTGGTGAATACCTCCTCAGATTTGGAAGCTCGGAACACTTCTGACACTCATCAACACGATTACTATTCCTCTGATTTTTATTATTCTCCACCAAGACCTCTCTATAATTTGGATATTTTTCGGCATAAACTGGGTATTTCTCTGGAAAGAAGAGTAATATATTTTCTTCTCTCCATATTCACTGCGAAAATTATATCATTTTCTAGCTTCAAAAGCCTTGCATTGGCTAGAAATATGTGGTATTCTGGGAAGGACAATGGAAGCAATACCAACAACTCCTGCGGTCGTGCCACCTAAAAATAGCGTTCCTTATAAGAAAATTCTTCTATTTTGAGGGGTATTTATCGCTGCTATATTGCCTGTGATATTTTTTGTTTCTTCCCTCCGTAGTACCGATTCTGATATTACTCGTATTGCCCACCTATCTCTGACAAACGAACGAATAGATGATGCTCTCCGTAGAGGTATCAATATACCACTCCCAACAAATGCCCTAGAACTCAGCTATGGAGAAATAAAAATGGGATATCAAGGAAGAGCTGGTAAAGACCTCTTTCTCGCTCTCTGAGTAGAGTTTCTGAAGGATCCGGAAACTGGAGATATGTATCATTACTTCATCCGTCCGGATACCAAAGAATATGAAATTGTAGCGCTTCTCAATGATCCACTATATGCAAATTATAAGGTTGGTGACAAGCCTGCATATTCTCTTGGCTCGTCAAAAGGTCACATGCTGGTGATGAATTCTGGTAAAAATAAATGAGAACTGGTGAGCTCTATTCTCAAAAATGCTCAGAAAGTAAATCTATGAGATCAAGCAAAACGAGAGCAGATAGGATGGAAAGCTGAAAAAAGTTGTCTGGAAATTCTGAGAAAACAGCCAAATTCATCTTCTGGAAGGTATGTAATTGAGGTCAAGGAATCGCTCCTTACAGTCTACTGTGACATGAAGACAGCGGGAGGATGATGGACTCTGTTTTATGCGAATAATGGTCATCCTTCTTCTGAAATCAAGATGTCCTACCGTGATATGCGAGACGCTCTCAAGACCTCTCCACCAGCACAAATATCTGAATATGATAATCCAAATCTCGCAGGGCTCCTCGACTATACTTACTTTACGGATACAGGTGCCAAAGAAGTACTGATTCGCAATAGAACTGGTGATCCTACAAAATGGGTACAGTTTTCATTTAGCACGCCTGGCTCATTGAGTTGGGCACTCTGAGATAGAGTCCTCTGAAAGAGTAATAAATGATGTAGTGCAATACCTGGTGGTGCCACTCTCAGCATCATCAATCAGGACGGTAAAATAAAATATGATAATCTGACAGCTATCATGAATCATAAGGGTACGAGTTGGTGAGTCAGTCACGAGAATTATTGGTGTAATGAGTATGTCGGTAATGCCAATCCTCACCTCGCTTTTTACTCTGCTGCAGATGCTCAAGATGGTGGGCGAACCCGAGGAACAGACGGTGTAGGATGAGCCTGGGGATGAGAAAATGAATACAGATATTTCATCCGATAAATATGATAACCAAGAAAATTTTCTCTATATTTTTACTGGGTGTATCTCTCTTGGTTTTTTGGTATATTCAGAATGGTGGGTTACCTCTCGGATATGATCATGGCGCCTATAAACATATCATCAATCTCCTCTGAGAAAATCAAAATCTCCAAGACCTACCAAAATATCTCAAACATCAGTTTGAGCCATTTTCTGGGACTTTCTTTTACTCGCTGACAGCTTTTACAGGTCAAGAAGTATTTTTCTGATGGGGATATTTGGGTATCTTTATTCTGACTTGAGTATCACTGTTCCTGCTTGGTAAGAAAAAGAGAAAATATACTGTGTGATCGTACCTATGATTGTTTCTGTTCTTTTTCTCGGCAATCCAATATATAAATCTCTGGTGGGCATTTGGGAAGCAGATGTTTGCGACATTTTTTCTCATACTTTTGATACGGTACTACAGAAATAGTATTATTGCTTTTATTCTGATGGCAGCGTGTCTCTCTCTCCACAGGCTCACTGGTTTTGTGGCAATTTCATATTTCTTGTTCACTTATCTATTTTCTCAAAAAAGAAATCTCAAGCATTATTATGCTCTTTTAATAGGCCTGTGAGTTGCTGCTTTTTCTTATTTCGTCCTTTTTTATGAGCAGGTATTTCCACTCATCAGAAATATAATCACCAATCCTCAAAATCAGGTATTTATACAATGAAAATATGGAACTGGATTTAGTGGCAGAGAGCTCTTTTTCTACCTCGTACCGGTCTTATTGATGGTATTTCTCGGTCTAGTACAGAGTATGTGAGGCAGGGGTATCAGAGAATTTCTCAAAAAACCACACACTGTTTCTGCCCTATTAATAGGACTCATTGTAGTCTTTCGATCAATAGCTCATACGCGTTTATGAACTTTTTTAGATCTATTCCTCATCATAATAATTACACGGTCACTTTACCACCTCTTTGATAGAAAATGGATATATGTATTTATCATTACTCAGTGTGTCGTGTGGGGCGTATTTGTAAATAAATGGCATACCCCTTTTATTGATCAAACAGAATACAAAATTATACGAGATGTCACCCGTGACATGCCACGAGATGTGACACTTGTGACTCTGAGCTGAGCCTATATGTCATGGCTAACGGGCTATACTCATAGAGAGATATATTCTCCTCATCAATGAATCTGACAAATGCTATGGACTTCTCTAGAAAGGAAAAATATGAAATATATTCCGAACAAGCTCTGCAACAATCTCTCAAAACTTCCATGAAATGTAGTTATCTACATCGGGGCGCGTGAAAATTATAGCTCTCTCAAAGATAACCCCTGTATCACAGAAGTCCAGAAATGGCAAAATGGTTCACGATTATTTCTGCACCTGAGATAAATATTTGAGTATTCAGACTCCGACAATGCTGGCTGTTTCGAGTCGCAAGACATTGTCATTAAAAGACCACAACTTGGCTTTATTTTCTAAAAAGAAGGCTTTTTCTGGTTCAGACCATCATCACTCTGGTCATACCCAAAATGACAGTGTCTCATCTCATGCGGAAATCTCAATACTTGATTCTCCACCAATAAAACCAACGACATTTATATAATCGGGATTCCAGAGCATATCGACTCCTTTTGAATCGTAGGATATCTCTAGCGGGCTATTTCTTCATGATTGCTCGAGTGCTTCAATAGCTATGGACGACAATCTCGTACGCTTGGATTCAAATATATCGTGTATTTGCGAGTGTTGAGAAGGGAAAAATACGATTTCATCTATACCAAGCTCTACTATTTTTTGTATAATCAGTTCGGCTATTTGTATTTTATTCGGATACGCTTGCAATATCTTTATTCTCTTCTGCTTTCATACCGGGGCCTTCTTGATGCTATCTTTGTACTTTAGGATAATTTGCTTCTTGGAGAGGTCAATTATTTCGTACACCTTATCATCTCATTCTGATTCAAAAAAAATGAAAGAATCACCTTTTTTAGCTCGAAAAACATGAGATATTTGATGAAACTGTTCACCGGGAATCAGTTTTAATTCTGATGACAGAGGCTGATGAGAAAAAAATCTATGCATAAAAAATCCCGCTCATGATGAGCGGGATTCTCATTCTGTCAATGTTTTTTACTCAGTAACTGCGTCAGTGGTCTTGATTTCGAGGAGCTCGATTTCAAAATTGAGAGCTTTACCTGCGAGGGGATGAGGATTTTTGACTCTCAGAGTGATTTCTGTATCTGTTTTTGAGATAACTTCTTGTTCAGGTTTGATATCAACAACAACATTATCACCGCTTATACTTTTCACAATGATTTCGCTTCCATCCTGTGCAGTAGTCGTCATTCCTGCTTCTACTTTTTTACCATAGAATGGAGCTTTTGGATCATTAATTGATATGAGGACTTCTCCTGCTGAAACAGAGAGGATTTTGAGTGTTGCTTCACCAATTTTCTTTTCAGAACCAACCTCGAGAGAACCAAATAACTGTTGAGCCTGTTCTTCTGGGACTTTCTGTTCTAGGTTACCAGTGAGCGCATTTGTTGGGACAGTCTGAGTAATTGTCTCCTGGTATTCAGAGAGAGGCTGTGTTTGCTCGACATATTCTTCACCGTATGCATCTTTTGCTTCTATTCTGACTGTTTTCTTCTCACCGAGTTTCATTGTTCGGACAGCATCTTCAAAGCCTTTTATCATGCTACCACCACCGATGACAAACTCGAGAGGTGTACGACCGTCTTTGCGAGAAGAATCAAATTCTGTACCGTCATCATGAGTTCCTACATAGTGAACTGAGACAGTATCACCGTTTTGAGGTGTAGATGCTCCTTTACCGAAGAAAGGAATAGTACAGCCTGTCAAAAGCGCTGATACAAAAAGAAGAGAAAGAATTTTCTTCATAAATAAATAAAAAATAATTAAAGTTCCTTGATTATATAGATTTTATACCTTCCCCAAAAGAGTTTACTTGATTTTTTATGCAGAGTATTCTTATTGGTCATTTTGCATGCTAACTCGCTATCTCCTGAGGAGGACTATTTCTCGACCGACACATTGTCCCGGCCTCATATGAAACAAGTATCGTTTTCCTTTTATACAGAGGTTTTCTACGCTCCAATCACGCGAGAGTGCTCCTATTTCTGGCATATAGAGTATCTCATTTCCTATATTCCAAAATGGCAGACAAAAACACATATTTTTGATGTTTTTATTCTTGTACGCTGATGATAGAAATCCCGTGTAGAGTTCTGTGAGGACTTTTCTCTCCTGGAAAGCAAGCTGCTGACTGATTGTCTGGGTCGTAAAATTCTTACCAAGCATTCACTCGGTCACAATTACTGTATTTTCTGGGGCAATGTAGGTATCCAGCTGTATCGCGTTCAGGGCAAATGTTTCTATATCCGCCTGTGCTCATATTTTCTGGGATTCTATATTTTTTTTGGTTGTTTCGACCATTTTGGTCTCCAGATCAGATCATCTGAGCTGACTAAATCCTGCATGAAGAGCCTCTATCAAGGTCGTGCCAAGTCCACAGAATGGATCCCAAATGACTAAATTTTTCTCTCATTTTGTTGCCAGATTAATCATGATTTGTGCGATTTTCGGTGGCATCATCCCAACAGTCATCGATCTATCCCTGTCCATATCTCTCTGAGAATAGCTCTCTATATCCTGTATCCAGATAGTTTCTGCAATCGTAAATCATGCCCTATCAGCATAGAGAACGAGCTCCATCCCCTGTTCTATCAGTTTTTCATGAATAGTGGTGGCTGTTTTTGTGCGTCCATTATCATGTTGTACTACGCGTATAGAGCATCATTGCTCTTTGAGAGCATCCTTCACTTTGAAAACGAGAGACTTGAGAGCTGGTACAAAAGTATCAATACCTATACGGAGTTTTTTACCTTCTTGAGCCTTTTCTGCTATTTTTTTGACAATAAGAGGTGCGAGATTATTTTTCTTGACTCATTCCTCATGTATAAGTGCTATTTTTATAGTTCATCAGAGACTATTTTTGTATTTTTCTATATTCTCTTTATCTGTTTGGACAAGGGCAAAAGTATCTAATTGGATATATTCTCAAAAAACACTCTCTATTTCTGCCAGAGAGAGGGAGGGTTCGCGTCATAAGAGAAAGGCATATTTTTGCATGAACGCATATTAGATATTTTCTGGATAATACAAAAAAATCCTCCTGATAAACAGGAGGATTTCTCATCAAATATCAATTAGATAGACTCTTTGAAAGTCTTACCAGCCTTGAAAGAAGGAGATTTGCTAGCAGCAATCTTGATCTTCTGTGATGGATTCTGAGGATTGACACCCATGCGAGCCTTGCGGTGTGCAACACGGAATGTACCAAAACCAGTAATACCAACAGTGTCACCCTTCTTGAGGGCTTTTGTTGTGACGTCGATGAACGCCTTGAGAGACTTCGCAGCAGCATCCTGAGAGAGGCCTGCAGCAGTAGCGATAGCCTTGATAAGGTCCTGTTTTTTCATAGTAGAAAGGGTTAAGAAATACAAGGACAGGGGAAGACTATCGATTCAAAAACAAAATGCAAGCCAAAGAATGCCATTTTGAAGGGAAAATAGGTTTTTTACACTTTACAAAAATACCAAAAATGTTCAAAAATACACAAAATAAGGGTTAAAACTTGAAAACAGGAGTGAAAAATGGTAATTTAAGAGAGAAATATGACAAATACCGCCCATACAACTCTTCTCGAAATACTTTCTCAACCAATTACAGGTGATCCAGAGGCTGGAGTAAAGGCCCCTCATGGAGCTACAGATACTATCTCTGTAACAGACAAAACACATATATCCTCTGCTTTACCATTGGAAAACACGAGTGATGATAAGGCATCTGCTGAGGATATCAGAGCCGGGGAACGGATTTATCATGAAGCGCTTGCGTATATCAAGGACGCTATTGCTCCTGCTATGATCAAGGTCAGTCCTCACGACATCCAGATCAATGATACTTTTTGTAAAACACTCTTTACTTACGCTTATCCAGATTTTCTCGAAGGGAACTGGCTCTCACCACTCATTAACTGGGATAGTAAATTTGATGTATCACTCTTTATATATCCGACAGATGCTCAGCAGATCATGAAATACCTCCGTCGTCGTCTCACAGAGCTCCAATCAGAGAAATATCTCAATCAAGAAAGAGGTCTCACGGCAAATCCCTACACCGATGCTCAGCTCCAGGATGTAGAAGAACTCAGAACACTGCTTACTCGTGGTTCAGAGAAATACTTCCATTTCTCTATCTATATCACTCTCTACGCTGATGATGGTGATAAGCTCACAAAGATGACCAACGATATCCAGAATATGCTCCATGGTCGAAATATCCTCACCAAACCAGCACTTCTGCGAACTGAGCAAGGATTTACTGCAACAGGGCCATTTTGTCGAGATGAAGTATCTGTCTACCGAAATATCTCTACACGAGGTCTCTCGACGGCTTTTCCATTTAGTTCTGCAACTCTTTCACAGGATGATGGAGTACTCTATGGTATCAATACTCATAATAACTCACTCATTATCTACGACCGTTTTCGTACAGAAAATGCTAATATGGTCGTCCTCGCGAAGTCATGAGGAGGTAAATCTTTTGCGGTAAAACTCGAGATACTTCGTAGCCTCATGCTCGGTCATGATGTCATCGTCATCGACCCAGAAAATGAATACAAGGCTCTCGTGAATACTGTTGGAGGCAGCTATCTCAATGTCAGTATCAATGCAACACAGAGAATCAATCCATTTGACCTCCCACTCCCCTTCAAGGACTACGAGAGTCATCCGGGCGATCTCCTGCGAGGATGAGTCATCAATCTGATTGGTCTCTTCAAACTCATGCTCGGGACACTCAATCCAAACGAAGAAGCTCTTCTCGAAAAAGCTATCGTCACAACCTATAGCCTCAAGGGTATCACATTTGATGATGATGATATCACCGGTAAAGAAATACCTGTCATGTCAGACCTCCTCTCCGTGATAGAAACTATGGAGGGAGCCCAAGGCGTCGCACAGAGGCTTGAGAAATATGTCAGCGGTGTCTTCGGAGGACTCTTCACGCAACCAACGAATGTAACGCTCGGAGAAGGACTCCAGGTCTACTCTGTCCGAGATCTCGATGAACAACTCCGACCAATTGCGATGTACATCATTCTCGCGTATATCTGGAATGTCGTCCGATCTTCAAATCGTAAGAGAATGCTCGTCGTCGACGAAGCCTGGAATATCATGCAATACGAGGATAGTGGTAAATTCCTCCACGGTCTCGTCAAACGAGCTCGAAAATACCACCTCGGGGTCACAACTATTACACAGGATGTAGAAGATTTCATCAATAATGAACACGGAAAGGCTATCGTCACAAACTCATCGCTCCAACTCCTCATGAAACAATCCCCTGCCTCTATTGATGCGATGCAAAATGTATTTAAGCTCACAGACCAAGAAAAATACATCCTCCTCAATGCCCCTGTCGGACAAGGACTCTTCTTTGCTGGAACAGAGCATGTCGGTATCCAGATTCTCGCGAGTTATTTCGAGGAAAAGGTTATCACAACTGGATTATAGTTTTGAGCTTTTCCATTTTTCTGGTTCAAATGCCGTGAGTGTAATTATTTCAGGGTTGAGGTTATTTTTTTGTAAATATAGCTGCAAATCTGCATTATTAAAAGACCTCTGATCATATCAAAAACAGAGAACTTCTGGCTTTTTTTCTCAGATAACTGCATAATGATTCGTTTCAGAACCCAGAATTACCTCATCAACGAGACCGGAATCTCGTACTTTTTTGCTTCGAATATCCTCGGATTCTCGAGGCTTTTTTCATTTCAGATGTGTCACTGTAGAATCTCTCGCCACTACAGTTATCAAATAATCTCCGAGCTTTTTCGCTTCTGAGAGATAGTGCAGATGACCAGGATGGAAGAGGTCAAATGTCCCAAAAGTCATCACCTTCTTAGTCATATTGTTTCCTTAAAATGCAAAATTCAAAAAGCAAAGAGCAAAATGGAAAACTAATTAATTTAATAAAATTCCTTTGTTTTACTTTTTCTTTTACTTTTCCTCAAAAAATAGTGAAACTATTTTTTCTGCGTGATATCCATCCCTGTATGTTTTTTATCATGTTTTTCGTTTTTTGCATATTCCGAGTCAAGGCGGATAAATTCAGATTCAAAGACTTGTTCGAACAGAGTTTTCTGAGGCCTGAGGAGGAGATAGATAAATATTCCAAGTGGTGTCAAAAGGAGAACCATGAGGATGCTGACGACTTGAAAAGTGAGAGAATGCGTCCTGTTTGTAATATCTCGCACTACCCAGATAACGAGACAAAACCATACAACAAAGAAATAAACTATAACTGCACGAAAGAGGATATCTGGATTGAGCCAGGACATGAGATTGAGAGAGAGGTTCATGAATTCGATTATAGATAAATAAATATGAAGGCAATCAACTCTCCCCTGTTTTTCAAAAAATAGTCTTTACAGTCTCAATTTTTTACTACAATAAAATTTTAATGAAGTGAACAAATCACCACATTACCCGCCCGCGAAAAACCATATCTTTTCTATTCCCTGTTTTCTAATCCCCCGTTCAGGGGATTTTTTTTACCCATTTTTTTATGCCACTTACGCCTAGATTTGAGGAACTGGTACGAGAATTAAACTTACCAGATGCCGCTTGGCATCTCAGCCGTACAAATGCTGGAACTGAAAATCACGCAGAAGAATCCGAAATATTGGAAGGCAGGGAAAGAGTTCTTAGGCTTCTTTATAATGTAGATGATTGTGTCACCAAAATACTTGCTGAGACTGAATCAGAGTTAGCTCGAATAAAGCCTATGGAGACACTCTTACTCCAAAAGCTACAATGAACTCCTTATGATGGGGACATTGCCAGGAGACTTAGTTTGGAAAAAGTCAGAAAACAGGCTCAACTTATCCTTGATTGATGACTTATTGCAAGTCAAACAGGCACAATGCCATCTCCCCAGAGCCTTTTTAAGATTACAAGAAATACAGACCAAGAGAATAAAATTAAAGATATCTGAGATAGAGTAAATAGGCGTGAGGGTGACGATGCCGAATCTTTCGAATTAGCAGCAGCCTAGTTCTTCTTCCTCCATTCTGCTATCTTTTTATGGTCGCCTGAGAGGAGTATTTCTGGGACTTTGTAGCCCATGAAATCTGCTGGTCGTGTGTACTGTGGATATTCTGGTTTTCCATCAAGTGCCTCTGAGAATGATTCTTCGTGGAGAGATGCGTCATTCCCTACTACGCCAGGAATGAGTCTCACGATGGCATCAAGGAAGACCATACTCGCCAATTCCCCACTACTCACCACGAAATCACCAATAGAATACTGTTCAAATTCAAACATCTCAAATACTCGATGATCAACTCCCTCATAATGCCCACAGAGAATGATAAATTCGTCATCTCGAAGCTCCTCAGAGAGTTGTTCGATTTTTGGTTGACGAAGGCGCTCTCCACGGGGTCATAAATACACTTTTTTCATTTTATTCTCTGGATCGATACGGGTGATGGCTCCGTACATCGGCTCTATCTGTATCAGTGCGCCTGCTCCACCACCAAAAGGTCGATCATCTACTCTATGCTGTGCCTGGGTCGAGAAATCACCCAAATTGTAGAAAACTGGCTCAAAGAGTCATTTTTCACGAGCAATACGCATGATGCTCGAATCAAAATAACTCGAAAAACTGTCTGTAAAATTGGTGATTATGTGGGTTTTCATAGTCGAATTGTACAGAATTCCTCACAGTATCAATATGAAAACAGGAAATGGGGGCCTCGTATTAGGCCACCATAGTTTTCGGAGTATTTGTAGTTGTACTTTGAATTTGTGAAGAAGCGAGATTTTTCATCTTGTTGTATCATTCTGTATTTGGATGTACCCCATCAGTTGTCTGTATTCACAAACTCGCATAATCAATTATATGGACACCCTCCCCTGCTAATCCTCGGATTCACGCATTAACTTGATTCACAGCGCTTTCTTTTCCTCGTATGGGAGGAAGTGTACCTAGATATACTGGAATATTTGCTGCCCGACATTTCTGTACCATTGCTTGAATATTTCACAGAGGATTTCATCCACTTGTGATATCATTGGTCCCTGCGAGGATAGATATGGATGGCGGATTAGCCGCAATAGCATTTTCTACATAGCCGAGTATGGTCGATGAATTGGCTCCTATTTTATAGTATTTTCCATATCCGTCGGTAGATTTTGCCACACTGTCATCCTCACCTCCACGCATTGCTGTTGTGATAGAATCACCAACAGAAATTTCTCCTGATGTTTGTGTATTGTTTTGATTGGTTCCAGTTTCTCCGGAAGAATCCTGCGGAGTAGTTGGATTATTGACTGGCTTGGAATCAGGAGGTCTCTTGCCTACATAAGCAACTTCCTTATCAATACGATTTCTATAGTAAGATGCAGACCTTCTACCTCTTCTAGATTGGAGCAAGCTCACCGTTGTTGCATGGTCAAAATTTGATTTCACCATAGCCGATATTATATCGCTTGATCAGCCACTACCATCATGATAAAATCGACTGAGCATGATTGTTTGTATATATCCAGGTGCATTTTTTGCAGAAGGGTATTTCTTTATAAGACGTTCCCAATCTCTCGCAAGCGATCTACTAAATGCTGTGGGCATATTCTCTTCTGTGAGCTGAGAATTAATTTCTTGCAGCAATCATGGTTTTGAATTGAGCAGGTTTTGAGCAGTTCATCTTATAGGTCACTGGCCTCCGTTATCACAAAATGGTTTTATGGCCTGGATTGTTTCTGGTTTCAGTACTCCAGCAAAAATCGTCTGAACATCAGAAAATGGTGTATAAGCCAAATCAATGCCTCAACAGAGCGTAAATCAGCTTTTACCAGCTGGCACAACCTCTGCCTTGTGTCATGGTTGATATTCCCATTGCCAGATACTATCCATGATATTTCATCGAAATCCCATTTCTGCAAGCTCTCTACTCACCTCTCCGGGTGCTCCAGTTGATTCTGGTATACCCTCACCACTGGTGCCATTATGTCTCCCCGTTCCTCATGATCCTGACTCAGCATAACTCGCCGCTGCTCCTGCTGATTTTGAGAGATAATTACGGCACATAGCTCATGTTTCACCAGGAAGCATGGCTCCTATGGTTGCGAATATATCCCATAAAAATTGCATAAATGGAGAGATATTCGATGTATTTACTGCATTGCCCGATGTATCAACTGAACCACCTTCACTGGAAGCAAGCTGCTGAACTCACTCTGCTACAGCTTTGTCATCGAGTCAGTATTCTTGTTGCATGCGTTTTTTATAGTCTTCTGGCGATTCTCATGGCTTCTGTTGTATTCATTGTATAGCTTGACCAAGACTCTCTGCAAACTGTGGATTTTTCTCAAAAAGAGTAGCTTTATCATAGTTAAATTTACCCGATCCAATCATCTGTAGCTTGACCATCGGTGGTATATGAGACCATTTGAGATTTTCTACTCAGACAGTATCGGTGAGCTCTTTGAGTCATTTTTCAGAAATTACACGACTCGCTATCTCCATACTTGATTCCTCACGAAGTTTTTTGTCGGCACTGTTTTGCAAGACATCGAGGGTAAGTGCATCCGTCATTGAGGCACTCATCGTGTCCGATCCTAGATGAGCCTTGGCAAGTTGACTAAGGACTTCTGGCTTGACCTTTCCATCTTGGAGGTTTTCTGGTTTACGAAGTGCGTCTTGATATGCCGTGAGAAGTATTTCCGTTGATTTTTTGACTCCTTCTGTTTCTAACATCATTTCTTCTTGTTTTTCTTTTGAGAGATTTTTCCAGGCTTGTGCTTTTTTCTCGGGCGTATCACCGTCGAGACTATCCGTGACACTTGCCTGAGCATCAATTTTTTGTTTTTCTGATAAATCAGATAGAGCTATAGATTGGTGAAGAATCTCTGTGTGAATTTCTTTTTTTTCCTCATCACCCAAGACTTCGAGAGATTTGGACTCTTTGACACTCTCAATCTTTGTCTTGATTTCTTCTCCTATTTCTTTCCCAACCTCCTCACGAAGTTTTTCTGATTCATCAGATGTTGTTTCTGGCTTAGTTTCTGTAGATGTTAAAGTCTCTGGAGGATTTGGAAATACTCCAGGATTTGATTTGTCGAGATCTGCAGAAAGCTGAGCCTGTTCTTTCTTCTTCTCACTCTCTCGTAGTGTAAATTTAGCCTTGTCTACTCTTGTTCTTTTTTCCGCTATTTTATTTCTGAATCCCTGAAATAATCACTCTTTGAGTGTGGGTGTTTTTGGCGTAACGGATGATGGTTTTTCAGGAGAATCGTTCATAGGAATTTATTATATTTATCATTGAATTCTAATAACTCTACCTTGTTTATCTGCCGCCCTTCCTAGTCAGAGTAGATCATAAGTTTCCACAACTGGCTGCTTGCCACCATTAGGGTAACTCACAACTTTTGCCATTCAGTCAACAGGTTTTTCAATTGCTATAACGCTATGACTAAATCCTGCATTGTAACGACCATTTTTAGGCTTATCGAGCATAATATGCTGTCCGGGTCTAATAGAATCAACTACATCTCTCGGTGCGGCTGTACCACCATAGTCTCATCCGGCTATTTTTCTGACAGCATTATAAGTTTTTGGTGCCTCATACACGCTTTTACCTGTTTTTGCTCTATAAATTTTATCAACCCAATCCGTACAGTGTTCTGCCCCCATAATCGCCTCTTGGCGATTCTTTTTTGTTAATTCAACAGCGTAATTGACTATCTCTGAAGAGCTCTTTGCCACATCTGGACTTGCTGCTGTGCTTTCTCATGGTTTTGGCACCTGAAGGGTACGAATTTCAGCTATTTGCCCTGGTGAATATTTATCGATACGCACAGAATTTGCTGTGCTTCCCTGATTACCACCCAGAACATCAACACTTCCATCTGGATATACTTTGTCCACAAAACCAATATGACGACCAGAATTTGCAGCCTTACTTTTTACCATAATTATATCTCATGGTTGAGCATCTTTTGTATCCACATGTCGTCCAATTTTATGACCATCAGCTGCCCAGGCTGTCGGTTTCCCTATTTGTTCACTCGTGAATCACATATCCTTGCGAAGAACATGTTGTACAAAAGACATACACCATGCAACACCTGGTCAGTAACCTTTTCCAGGTGCTCATGATTCATGCATTTCTCTAATCAGGTCTCAGTGAGTCGATTCCGTGACTCACATAGATAAGTATTTCCGAGCCGCTTCATGGATACTTCCTGCCTCAGCCCCCTCTATTCATCATTTTCATGTTCATTCTCATTCCTGTGGTGCACTCTGCCCTTTTCCATAAGCGTTATCTCACGCTGCTATATCTCGCCTCATACCACTTTCATTGAGATAGTTTCTCCAAAATGCACCGACCTCTCCGCCCATCAAGGCACCCAGGGGAGCAAATATATCAGCTAGAGCCCGGACAAGTGGCGAGAGATTATCACGAGTTGACATTGTCTGAGCCATTTTTTGAATAGTATTAGCTGGTAGACCAGTTGCCTCAGTAAATGCTTGTGCAGCAGCTTTTTGGTATTCTTCTACAGCTTTTGGATCATTTGGATCAGGCTCTGGTATAGCAGCAATACCGTCCTGACCTAATTGCAGAATCTGTTCTCGTAGATTATTAATTTCATGATCTGATCCGAGCAAATTCTCATGAGATATGAGGTCATCATAGTTTGGTCCTAGAATATCCTTGAGTCACTTGAAATCCTCCAGAGTCATAGTCTCGTTTTCTCATTTCTTTATAACTATATATTCATCCACATTACCTCCGATAACTTTCACTAGTTCTTTTCCGAGTTTAGATTCAGGATCTATTTCTGACCCGAACATTCACTGCTGAACGATAGACTCAATAATTTCTTTTTTTGTCTCTGGGTCTGCGAGAAATCTATCTTTATCCAGGGTTCGCTCCACTGAATCCATCAGAGAATGTCCTGGTTCTATTGGAGTTAATTCTATGACCTCCTCAGTAAATTTTTTAATTCCAGGATATCTCTTCTCCAGTTCGTCAATATGTATTTTTGGTGTGACTGCAAGTGCTTCGAGGTATTTTTTAGCCTGATAGCTCTGGACGACTTTTTTTTGATCATCAGTGAGAGGTTTCGTTGTATCTATAGGTTTTCCGTCTGGTCATGGGATACTTTTTAGAGCTTCTTGTTGGGCTTCTTTGGGTATTTGATCCAGATTGATTATTTTTGCCAGTTGATTGGCATGGAGAGATTTTTTTGTTTCTTCATCGAGTCTGGTGAAATCAGTTTTATCAAGGACTTCTCGTATCTCGGCATCATGCTTTTTCTCTAGCTCTTCTAAAACAGCCTTTTTTTCTGTCTCCATTTTATTATCAAGGGCAGTTTCTTCTGGGCTTTTTGGTTTCTCTGGTGCTTTTGGGGCATTAGAGCTTGATGTATTTGCGGAAGGCTCTGTTGCGAGTCAAGTATCAAGCTTTTTCTCTGGTTCTTCTTTTTCTCTAGTAATTTTTTCCGTTCGCGTGATTTCAAATTGAGCCTTTGCTTTTTTATATGTCTCGCGGGCTTGTTTAAGTTCTTCCGGTGTATCTCCATCCTCAGAAACCACTATTCTTCTTTCTTGAATAGTTGATTTTGGAGCATCAGGAGCTGGGGCGACATCTTTTTTAACTTCAGTCATACTTTTATACTACTCTATATCGCTTCTCAATGCAAATAATTTGCAAAAAAATGAAAGTTCGCGAAGATGCTGGCAAGTATCCTAATATTTCCCTTATGAATCTCGGAATAGTCTGACTCCCAAATGTCGGTAAATCAACGCTTTTTAATGCTCTCACGAAGAGCTATGCGGCAGAAGCTGCCAATTTCCCATTTTGTACTATCGAACCCAATACTGGTATTGTAAATGTCCAGGATGAGAGACTGCAAGCCCTCGCAAAGACTATAAATTCCGCAAAAATCGTTCCTGCTGCAGTAGAATTTGTCGATATTGCTGGTATCGTCCGTGGTGCGAGTACTGGTGAAGGTCTCGGAAATAAATTTCTCGCCAATATCCGTGAAGTTGATGCTATTCTCCAGGTCGTTCGAGTCTTTGAAGATGGTGATGTACATCATGTAGACGGCAGTATCGATCCTAAAAGAGATATAGAAATCATCAATGCCGAGCTCATCATCGCAGACCTCGATACACTCCTAAAGAGAAAGGATGGGGATGTCGCAAAAAAAGCACGATCTGGCGACAAAGATGCTATAAAACTCCTCGCAATCTATGAAAAACTCGCAGAAGCTCTCGGTCAAGGAAAGCTCGCCATCCAAGTAGAGCTCGCAGACGACGAAAAACCTCTCGTGAAAGATTTACACCTCCTCACTATGAAACCTTTTATCTATGCAGCAAATCTCCACGAATCTGACCTCAAAATGGATGAGAAAACACTGCGAGAAAAAATAGGTATGACTGACACTCGTATTCCTGTGGTGCCTATTTGTGCAAAAATTGAAATGGAGATGATGGAATTCTCACCAGAGGACCGTGCTATGTTTCTCGCTGACATGGGTCTCGAGAAAAATCCTGTCGATGAGCTCATCAAGACTTGTTTTGATACGCTCTGACTCCAGTACTATTTTACTGTTGGTGAAGTAGAAGCACGAGCCTGGACCATACACAAGTGAGATCGTGCTCCGCAAGCAGCCTGAAAGATTCACTCAGATTTTGAAAACAAATTTATCAAAGCAGAAACAGCGAATTGGAAAGATATCGTCGATAATGGAGGCTGGGCTGGTGCTCGAGAAAAAGGCCTCGTCCGAATGGAAGGCAAAGACTATGTTATGAGAGATGGCGATACTGTTGTGTTCAAATTTGGAGGATAAATAGTAAAATATATATATCGAAAAATCTCTCCATTTCGGAGAGATTTTTTTGGGGATAAAAGAAAGAACTATTTGATTTCGCAAGTAGCACCGATTTCCTTGAATTTTGCAGCGATTTCTTCTGCTTCCTTCTTTTCGATGTTTTCCTTGATAGCACCACCAGTTTCAGAGAGAGTTTTAGCTTCTCCGAGACCGAGACCAGTGTATTCACGGACGAGCTTGATGGCACCAATTTTATTTGCACCAGCATCCTTGAGGAACACACCAACTGTACCACCTTCTTCTTCTGCAGCAGCAGCTCCACCACCTGCAGCAGCTACAGGAGCAGCAGCAGAGACACCGAACTTCTCTTCCATAGCTTCGACGAGCTCAGCGAGCTCTACGATTGTGAGTTTCTCGACGAGATCGAGAACTTTTTGTGCATTATCTGACATAAAAATAACAATAAAAAATAAATATTATGCTGTAGTAGCGAGATCGCCAACAGTAGCTTTTCCTGTTTCCTCAATTTTTTGCTTCGCGCCATCGAAAAATCGAGCGAGAGAGCTCACAGGTGAGAGGAGAGAACCCATGAATTTCGCGAGCAACACATCCCGAGATGGGAGCGATGCGAGCTTTTTAGTTGTCTGAGCATCTTGAAGAGCATTTTCTAGATATGAACCCGTAAAGACGAGCTTATCATTACCTTCAAACTCTTTTGAAAGTGTATTAACAACAGAGAGAGGTGCTACAGCGTCATCAAAAGCCATCAGAATGGCTACTTGACCTGGAAGCATATCTTCTGGGATATCTACACCCTTGATCTCCTTGACAGCCAGTTGTATGAGCGTCTTTTTAGCGACAGTCATTTTGCCCTGTACTGGGAGGAGACCACGACGAACAGCGCTTACCTCAGCTACAGTAATACGATTACTCTGGACAAGAGCAAACGATTTAGCACGGGTGAGGTCAGCCTTGAGTTCGGCGAGAGTCTCAGACTTTTTTGCCTTTGACACAGTCATAACAAAAAAGGATAAAAAAATAAAATGTCGAAAAAAACAAAAATGCACCCCAAAAGGCGCATTCTCAGAAGTATTATAAGTATCTCTTGAGTTTTTGCCTCGGCAGGTCTTGTATGATTGATAACAACCAATGCCTACTGTCTTCGACTTGTCTATAATATGGGTATATCAAAAATTTGCAAATCTTTTTAAAGTATGATTATATGTACATATGAAAACAAAAACTCTTCTCATTTTCCTCCTCTTCATCTTGAGTGTTGTAGGAACAATTTTCTCGGTGAGTAGCTCTTTTGCTCAGGATTCATGCTGACCTGGTGGTGGCGGTGCAAGTTCTGGATGCACTCCTCCAAAATATGGTTGTACGGATTTTACTGCGAGAAACTATGACCCTAGTGCCGAAGTAGATAATGGAAGCTGTAAATACGGTTGTATACCGTGAGATCCAACATGTACACCTCCTCCCCCAATAAAAGGATGTACCGATTCTCGTGCTCTCAACTATAACAGTTCAGCTACTCAAGACAATTGAAGTTGTCAGTATAATAACAATAACACTGTAATTTATTTTTATTGTGCAGACAAAGAAGCCAATAACTATCAAACTCAAACTGAGTGTAGAGAACAAAATAAGGCTCGCTTACAGGATGCTTGTATTATCAATAAGGTGGTCTGTAAATATGATTCTGTCGTAAATGGCTGTACTGACTCATTAGCTAATAATTATAACTCAAAAGCAAACACAGATGATGGAAGTTGTCAGTATCCAGTTGGTTTTCTTGGTTGTACAAATAATAAAGCATTAAATTACAACGCAAATGCTAAAAAAGATGATGGAAGCTGTAGATACCCAACATGAACTATAGTCGGCTGTACTGACCCAAAGGCAGGGAACTATAACCCTAATGCCACTGTTGAAGACGGGAGCTGTCTCATGCCTTCTGGAAAAAGTGGATGTATTGATGCACAAGCTCTCAACTATAATCCAGACGCTATCATAGATGATGGAAGCTGTACCTATGCACAAGTAGAACAACCAACTCTCTGTTTGCGAAAAGACTTTAACTCTATGCCAAATTTTAGTGACATGGTAGCATTTAATAATGCTTATCAGATCTGTAGTAATGGTGGTAATTTTACAAAAACAGGCTCTCTCATTCAATGAAATCTCTGATCATTTTCAGGATATTGTGAAAATTCAACAAGTGTCGATAATAATAAAGATAGATGTACTTATACTGTTGTTGATAATGTCGAGGTATTTAAAATTGAGCCCCCTTTCTTCATCACTGGTAATGTATCGGGCGTAGGCTGAACACAGCTCTCAAATATTGAGGTTATTCTGACAACATCTCTCGGAGAGACAAGAACAACAACCACAGATATTGCTGGTAACTATATATTTAATGGTCTAGGAGTTGGTGAATATTCAGTACGACCAAATAATTCGATGCCGTATATATTCCCCCATAGCGAGGTGATAAATCTCTCAGATTCACATGCAACTGCCAACTTCGTCGGTATAGACACAACGACTGTCGTCACAAAAACAAACTTTGCGACTCTGCTCAATAAGGATTCGAGTATAGAAGACTGGCTCAAAGATCTCTCTGACAGGTGGAATAATGTTGGTGGAAATATCCCTGATGCTCTCGATGTAGCTACTCTGACGAATGCGCGAAATAATGGTAGTATATTTTCTAATAATTCCCTTTCTTCTCTCTTTAATAACGGATTCCTCCCTCTCTCAAATTCATATACACCAATTCCACTCTCTCTTGTCCCTAAATATGCTGATATAAATAGTGTCTGTGGTGACGGGAAAAAGCAAACAGGTGAAACTTGTGATGATGGAGTCAATAATGGAAAATCTGGGTACTGTAGTTCTGACTGTCTCTATAGAGGTGAAGTAAAATTTATACCAAATAATGCCAGAGATTATACCAATGAATCAACAGAAACATGAACTGTTTCTCTCCAGAGTCTTGCTATCATATCTGATACAGTAGGACGAAATGTCTCAGGTGGAATGAAGATTCTCCAGACTTCTATCCGTAAAGCAACTGACTCAATTGGAACTTCTCAAAACTTCCTCAAACAAAAAATCATAGAGAATACCTCGCCTCGTACACGAGAAATACTAAAACAAACGGCAGAAATAGTCGCAGAAGTAGCTCAATACTCTGTTATTGCAGTAGCATCACTCGTTGCAGCATTTGCAGGTGCCCTTCATATCATGGCCTACAAGGCTCAATGGGTATCCTACACTGTCAAGCCTGGCGATACCATAGATTCTCTTGGAAATAAATTTACCATGACAGAGCGAGCTATGAGGAGCAAGAATGGCCTCAAAAAAGGCGAACTTCAGCCAGGAACAAAAATCAAAGTCCGTAATAGACATCTCATTGAGAAGGATTACCTTGATCAACTCAAATTCGTCCTCCAGGATAGTCTCGAAAAGAGAAATTACGGTAAGATGTCGGCAAAAATTGACAAAATGTTTGCAAAGAAATAAAAAGTAGTGTAGAGTGAGTATATGCCAGAAATAACGACACAACCCGTTCAAGCTACCCAAAATAATCTCTTTCCAAGTGTTGGAGCTGATACTGGGCTAGCAGGTTCTCCTCTCTCAGGAGGGTTGGCTGGTGCTGACATGTCTCAGAGTGATAAAGACGCTATAATGCGTCAGATTCACCCTATATTTCTCACAACACACACAGAAGAAAAAGCACCTGTACAACAAGGAAATTTTGATAAATTTCTCGGATTCCTCCGACTCTGTCTCGAATGATTTCTCAAACTCGTGGATATAGTCGTCGATGCTGCTATTCAGATTGCCCGTCTCTTTGTCTGGGTTATAGCTATTGTGGGTGTGCTCATCGTCGTCACTCTCATGACTAATACAACAGATAAATTTATAGACATCCTCAATAGTTCTATATTTCCTATTGTTGGACTCGAAACCAAGATTCAAAAAGTCACTCCTACCGCTACTACAGTTCCTACAACAACAAGTCAAAAAAATCTTGAAAGCTCAACTGTTTCCGAGGAAACTCCTAAAACTACAGAAACTTCAACCAGTATAGCTGATGCTGCCGAGGCTGCACGACAGGAGCTTATCAAGGCTCGTCGAGCACGACTGACTGCTGAATAATTTTAATACACTTCACGAGGCTTACTCCCCTCAGCTGGTCAGACAACGCCCATCTCTTCGAGTGCGTCCATGACTCTCGCTGCCCGAGCATATCAGAGTTTTAATCTTCTCTGAAGGAGTGAGGTAGACGCTTTCCCACTCGCACGAACAACCTCTATCGCCTGCTGAATGATAAAATCATCTTCTTCATCTGAGCTACCATCACCATTGATATCTCCAGGTCAGTTATTCTTTGATCATTCCACAATAGTCATATCGTACATATTTGCTGCCATATCTGCATCTGTATGCATCTTGATAAAATGAATGACTGCTTCGACTTCTTCTGTTTTGACAAATACCCCCTGCACTCTCTCTGGCTCCATAACGCCGCTCGGGGAATAGAGCATATCTCATCGTCCGAGGAGGTCCTCGGCTCCGACTCGGTCGAGAATAGTTCGCGAATCTACTTGAGATGCAACGGTAAATGCTATACGGCTCGGAATATTAGCCTTTATCAGACCGGTGATGACATCCACAGATGGTCTCTGGGTTGCTACAATGAGATGCATACCAACCGCTCGAGCCATTTGGGCTATACGAGCAATATTACTTTCGACTTCTTTCTTATTGCCACTCATCATGAGATCAGCGAGCTCATCAATCACGATGACTATAGCTGGCATTTTCTCTTCTTTTGAGGCCTTTGCATTATATTCTGCGAGATTACGAGTGCGAGCTTCTGTGAGGAGATCATACCGCCGTATCATCTCAGCGACACACCATTTGAGAGCATTGAGGGCTTTGTCTGGATGATTGATGACAGGAGCCAGCAGATGAGGAATGCCATTGTAGACACCGAGCTCAACACGCTTTGGATCCACCATGATCATTCGTAGCTCTGCTGGTGAATTTCTGAGAAGGAGTGATATCAGAAATCCATTCATACCGACAGATTTACCTGATCATGTCTGCCCTGCTATGAGGAGATGTGGCATATCCTTGAGGTCACAGACAACTGCATCCCCTGCTATTCCAGACCCGACACACATGGCAAGTTTGGAAGTATTCTTGGTAAATTGTGCGCTTTCGACAATCTCTCGGAGACTCACCACATCTCGACGATCGTTAGGGACTTCGATACCGACAAGTCCGAGACCAGGTATTGGTGCCTGAATACGGATGTTTTTTGCTTTGAGTGCGAGTGTGAGGTCTTTTTTGAGTGACTCAATTTTATTGAGCTTCACGCCTTCACTCGGTCTGAGGCGATATTGGGTAACAGTCGGTCACACTTCAAATCCCGCCATAGAAACTTCGATTCAAAACTGAAGCAAAGTCCTCTCGATAATAGCTGACTGAAGCTCTATTTCTTCTCGGGTAAGTGGTTTTCATTTTGGATGACGAATAAGCAGATCACTGCGAGGATATTGCCACGATCACTTAAATGGTTTAATATCTGTATGCTTGTCTGCAGAATTTTTGGTAATAATAGGAACAGAACGAGTGGTTGCTGTTGTTTTTCAGAGTATTGATTGATTGGGCAGGGGTGGAGTCTCGAGAATTGAGCCTCTATTTCTAATTTTCTCAAAAAAGCCCATTTTTTCTTCTGCAGGATCTTTATGGGAGAGTTTTGCTATTTTATTCTCTAGTTCTTCATTGCGAGTTCTGAGACGCTTTTCTTCTTGGGGAGAGAGTTTTTTCTTCTCTTCTTGACGCTCACGAATCGAATCAGAAAATGTACCCAGCATTTCTATCTGTTTTCTATATGCATATCCTCCTACTTCTCAGAACTGTGAAAGTATTTTTCTATATGAGACATGGAAGAGGAGATAGAGAGAAAGCAAAAGTGAGCCAAAAATGAGGGTAAGGGCAGGAATTTTATCAAACCAGGTAATCAGTGGATCGTGTACATCAAAAAAGAGTCATTTCTTACCATCAAAATAGCTCCAGAGAGATACGCTAGAAATCCAGAAAAAAAGAAGCCCCAACCCTCTCCTGAGGTCAAAAGAGCTCTTCCCGAAAACCATATGAAATCAGACAAGACAGGCTATCGGAGAAAAAAACCAACGAAAATGTGGTCAAAAAAGAGGCTCGAGAGCATCAGAGAGGTACTCCTTTTGAGCGAAAAAAACTAAAATAGCTGCAAATATGAGAACAAAACCAAATATCATTGTCTGGGTCATTTTTGAGAGTCAAAGGATGTTTTTCTTGCGTGCCATAGGTGTAGTAGAATGCGTGTAGTATACGCAAAAAAAATGTTTTTCTAGTAGCCCTGCTTGTCTCATAAAAAAAGGAGGTATAATGACAATACTTATTTCTTCGTTCTATAATTATGTATTCCCTCAATAGAGCACAACTCATCGGAAATGTGACAGCCGATCCAGAAGTGCGAGCACTGCCAAGCGGTCAACGCGTTGCCAATTTCTCTATCGCGACCAATCGTCGCTATACTGATAGTGCTGGGGTACAGCAAGATGTCCCTGAATATCACAATATCTCTCTCTTTGGGAAGCTCGCAGAAATAGCAGAACAATATCTCAGAAAAGGAAACAAAGTCTATCTCGAGGGTCGTATACAGACACGATCGTGGGAAGATCAATCAGGTCAAAAAAAATATAAGACAGAGATAGTCGGTGAGCAGATGATTATGCTGACTCCAAAATGAGGTCACGAGGGAGGTGATCATTTCTCAAAAAGCTCAGAAGAGTCAGATACTATACCGCCCGTCCATACCACCATACCTCCTCAAGAAGAAAGAGTCTCTATCGAAGATGTCCCCTTCTAATGATTCTCAAACTCAAATGACCTACTCCCCGGACTTCGCTTCGCTGCATCCGGGGTTTCTTTTGGCGTCTATGAGAATCCAAATCGTGTCTGTTCTTGAGGGTAGTCTAGTTTTCACTGGTCTTCAATATATT
>JALQUC010000042.1 GCA_023268615.1 Candidatus Altimarinota bacterium
GCAGTCATGAAATCATCAAATCCAGAGATTTTTTCGATATTTTCCCGAGAGCTTTTTCCTGATCTCGAGCAAAAAATGATACATAAACAGACCACAATTCTGGTGGTATTATTTGGTTTTCTGCAAGATCAAAAAATTCTACCTGTCCATCTCGAGAGAGAAATGAAGGGAGTAAATTTGTGCCATTGAGTGTCATATCAGCGTCCAAATTGGCTACTAATTTTTCGTCAGAACCAACCATGACTCATCATACTCCAGTAAAGAGTATTTCTTGATTTGAAGATTTTATCACAATCTTCTGAGTTGGACTCAGAGATCGAACTATCCAATGGCCTCATGCTATATCGATAGTGTATTCTTCTCCTTTTTTCTCTATGAGTGGCTGACTACCTGTTCAATAGAGAAGGATTTTTCACTCCTGGTAGCTCACATATTCAGTTTTCTTCTGAGGGTCATAGACGGCTCTCTCCCACCCATTATCCCTCTTTTCTATTGATCTCCACAGTAAATCCACACCTGCATCTTGATGAGTGACTGATGCGGGCCACGAGTTGACCCACCAAAAAAAGAGGGCAAATCAACCAATAATTCAGAGAGAAAGTAATAATATTCTATGACGCATATGTCTTATAGTACGGATTTTTATCTGAGAGCAACTTCTCTGAGTTTCCAATCGGATTCAAATGATTCTGAGATACTTTTTGTGATTTCTCATGAAATAAAAATTCAGACCTCTCGATTATTCTCGAGAGAGTTTTCTGTGAAATTAAAACTTCAGACAAAAGCACTTTTCTTGTCACGAATGATGACCTTTGCATGGAGTGGTTTATTCATTTTATAGGCGCGAATACAGTTATGATTCTCGAGTGGCGAATCACCATCCTCATAATCTGCGAGGAGAATTCGTATAGTCTTTCCTTCTTGGCAGAGCTCAGATATTGTAGTGAGAAGCTCTTTATCAGAAAAACTCGAAGCATATATATCTACTGTGGTCTCGGATAATTCGAGAAAATCAATAATCCTCTCTCTCGCATTTGTCGGACCAGCAAGAAGGCGGACATCCTGAGAGTGTCCTATTTTTCCAGAAAAATCATTTTCAAAAATAGTTGCTAAGTTCTGAAGTATAGCAGTATCCGTACCGAGGATAAAAAATTCTCGATTCGTCGAAAAGCTCGCACGAGTCCAGTTGGCTGTTTCAATAATCCAATTCATATCAATGAGTGCATATTTCGCATGCATGAAAGCAAATTGTTTTTCTCCGCTCTGATGCAGAGGGATAGTATTAGTTTTGAGAAATGCTTCTGTTTCTCAATTGATGCTCGTATTTCAGAAAGGAAATTTCTCGAGTATCACCCGCACATCTACTCCTCGATCCTGAGCTCGCGCGAGAGATTCGCGGAGACTCGGAAGTGTAAATGAGTAGACAGAAATCCAGACTCGTTCATGGGAACGGTCTATCATATCTACGAGCCATGCTTCTCCGAGTGGTCATCGCTTGATGGTGGCAGAAGTGAGAAATTCTTGTGAGCCAGAGACGACATCTGTAGCTCTATGATGACTCTGGTATTCAGAAATATCCAGGCTCCCAACAAATATATACACGACAACAACCAATATGCTCCCGAGAGTGATTTTCTGGAGATGTCACATAGGTATTATCTGAAATGAAGATGGATATTATTCTCAAATCCGTGTTGTACCAGGGTTTTGGAGAGGATATCTCGGAGCGCTCATTCGTAGGCTCGAAGCTCGAAATTGATGAGTGGTTTACTGGTGACCACTGTGACAATGTCTCTGAAAAATGTCACCGTCGATATGAGTCCTGCGAGATCTTCTCTGCCAGATGTTGTGAGATGTTTTTTTACAACAGCTGTGAGAAGTGCAGAGAGCACAAGGGGGCTATTGCGTTGTACAGCCCGAGTATCCAGTATGTAGGATCGTGCTACCATAGTGGGGGGAGGAGATAGAAGATGAGTCCACTCGCCGAGAGAAGTGCACCAATGAGCCAAAAGCGCATAACAATTGTTTCCTCCATCATTCATTTTGCCTCGAGATGATGATGATAAGGTGCGATGAGAAATACTTTTTTGCCCCGAAGTTTTTTGCTCGTAATCTGGATAATAACAGAGATGATTTCCCAGATATACACGAGTGAGATGATGACGAGGACGACAAGCGTATCAGTCATGAGTGCCATCACAGCGAGTCCGCCACCGAGCCCGAGAGCTCAGGCATCTCCGAGGTAGAATTGTGCAGGCTTGATATTGAACCAGAGAAATGCTGCGAGAGATGCAGCAATAACGACGCAGATAGTGGAGAGGAGAAAGAGATTTTCGTTGTAGGTAATAAACGCGTAGAGAAAATAATTCTGCGCAAGAAGTCCACCAGCGAGACCATCGAGACCATCAGTAATATTCACACTATTCGCCATAGCTGTGATGATGAGAATACTGAGTGCGACATACCACCAACCGATATCTATAAGACCTACACCTGGGATCGTGATACTATCATGTCCGAGCTTGGCAAAAAACCACCACGCTCCCGCAAAAGAAAACAGAGTCAGCCCCAGCATCTTGACCCGTGCACTCATTCATTTTTTTCCTCCTATATTTCGTACATTGAGATAATCATCGATAGCTCCGAGTATTCCCATCGAGAAGAGTGCAAAGAGTGGCAAATATGTCTCATTACGATTCCAGAGAGTATAGTGGAGATCGAATCAGAGTGGCTCCTGTATAAATCAGAAAAAAACTGTCGCACTCACCATAATCGCGACGACAATCAGTATCATACCACCACCCATGTTGGGAGTTCCTTGTTTATGGATATGCAGAGCGTGATATTTTGTCGCCTTACCGCCACCGAGAGATGCTTCGGTGCGAATTTTCTTTGCGAGCTTGAGTCGCTGCAAGAGTCTGATGTAGCTCGGAGTGATGATCATGGCAACGAAAAATGTGACAATGCCAAATACCACTATTCGCAAAATATTATCATCCATAGATTATTAAAATAATTGTAGATAAATATTGATAATACAAAATATCATCACTCTTGCCTAATGTGATAATTATGGAAGAAAAAAATCCTCTCAAAAAATATATAAAAAAATTACTGTGAAATTTTCTCTCTGTTCAACAGAAAAATTCTTCCGTGTCATGTCTTCGTCACCTGATAAGCGTAATTTGGAAATTCAGGAAATCAATGATTCGAATTACCATCTTCGTCTCACACATCACTTCCTACGAATCTAGTCCATCAAAATTCATCCTCCAACTCCTGCATTCTCTCAAATAACCGACGGCCATTTAAATCTCCTATGTAGGTAAAAATTTCATAGTACTCCTTCGTCTTGATAAATCCTTCATTTTCTGCTTCATCATGTGTTATGGAATAAAATTTTTTTCATTCGAGTACGGCAAGCACATCTCCAGAAATCTCTGATTGCAAGAATCTCGATGCCATTATTTTTATACCAGGATTTGATGCGGCTATACGAGAACTATTTCTGATTCAAAACAAACCAAGATCCACTCTTCGATAGTCTTCACTATAAGATGTTCTCAGTATTGCCTCCCCCGGTCATCCGAGATGAGCTCCATCGAGGAGCGTGCCAACACTTACACGGGAATTAAGTATACTCTTGAATATTCCTGCTTCTCTCTGTCAGAGCCATGCTGCTTGTTCTATTATTTTTTTCTCCATATTTATGGTATAATATAAATTTATAACAAATGTAAATAAAAAACCTCACAAGAGCGTGAGGTTTTTTATCAGTTCTTTTCTTTAGAAGCCACCCATCCCTCCCATTCATCCCATACCTCCACCCATCGGAGGCATAGCTGGTTTTTCTTTTTCTGGTACTTCGTAGATAACTGCCTCTGTTGTGAGGAACATGCCTGCGATAGAAACAGAATTTTCGAGAGCGATTCGTGGAACTCGAGTCGGATCAATGATTCCCTCAGCGATGAGGTCGACGAATACATTTTTTGCAGCGTCGTATCCGTAGCTAAAATCTTTGTGTTCGAGAATTTTCGAAACAATGACAGCGCCTTCTTGACCAGCATTTTCAGCGATTTTCTTTGTCGGATAATGAAGCGCTCGTTTCACTATCTCAACACCGATTTGTTGATCACTATTTGGAGCTTTGAATGTATCGAGGATTTTTGCAGCCTTGAGAAGAGCGACACCACCACCAGGAACTATACCTTCTTCGACCGCAGCACGAGTAGAGTTGAGTGCATCTTCGAGGCGAAGTTTCAATTCTTTCATCTCGACTTCTGTCGCAGCACCGACTTTGATAACAGCGACACCACCGATGAGGCGAGCAAGTCTCTCCTGCATTTTTTCTCGATCATAGTCTGAATCAGTCTTTTCGATAACACGACGGATCTCATTTGCGCGAGCCTCGATGTCTTTTTTATTTGCTTGCGTAGCGACGATAGTCGTGGTCTCTCGAGTAGCGACGATAGAATCAATCTTTCCGAGTACTTCGAGACCGACAGTTTCGAGCTTGAGACCGATTTCTTCTGAGACGACAGCAGCACCCGTGAGGAGAGCGATATCTGCGAGATTTTCTTTGCGACGATCACCAAATCCTGGAGCCTTGATAGCGAGGATAGAGAAGACTCCTTTGAGCTTATTGAGGACAACAGTTGTGAGAGCTTCGGAATCGAGGTCTTCACAGATGATGACGAGTTCTCTTTTCCCTGTTTGGAGGAGTGATTCGAGAATCTGGAGTATATCCTTGGTTGATGAGATTTTTTTATCAGTGATGAGAACAGGGACATCAGCGTATCTCGCTTCCATTTTCTCTGCATCCGTGATCATGTAGGGAGCGATAAATCCGTTTTTGAATTGCATACCCTCAGTGACCGTCACCTCCATTCCGAAAGTTTTCCCTTCTTCGACCGTGATGACGCCATCTTTTTTTACCTTATCCATGGCATCAGCGATGATCTGACCTGCTTCGACATTTTGCGCTGAGATAGTGGCAATAGCGGCTATCTCTTCTGATGTTTTGACGGGACGAGAATGCTTGGTAAGCTCATCTGAGACGAGAGAAGCAGCGAGCTTCATACCATTTTTGAGTTCGATAGCATTGATACCAGAGCGAATCTCACGGAGTCATTCAGAAATCATCGCGTAGGTGAGAACTGTCGCTGTAGTCGTACCATCACCAGCTGCATCATTTGTCTTTGAGGCAACATCTTTGATGAGTTCTGCACCCATATTTTCGATAGGATCCTCGAGATCAAATTCTTTTGCAATAGTGACACCATCATTAGTCACCTGAGGAGCTCCGTAGCTCTTTGGGAAAACGACATTACGACCTTTTGGACCAAGTGTTGCAGAGACTGCTTCATGAAGTTTTTTGACACCTTCGAGCATTTTCTGACGACCTGCATCTCCGAAGAGAACTTGTTTCTTTGCCATATGAAAAAAAATAATTAAATAGAATTTTGAAGAAATAGAAATAGAAGATAGGGCGGAATATAAAAATAGAAATCCTTTCTATATCTATTTCTATGTCTTGAAATTATCCTTCCACTTTTGCCAGAATATACTCTGCTGCGACTATTGTGAGATTTTCTTCTCCCTCAATTTTGATATCATCGCCCGAGTACTGTCCTTTGAGGACTTTATCACCTTTTTTGAGTTCGTAGCCCAGTTTCTCCTGAACGAGTGGCCCTACTGATTCAACGATAAACATATTAGGGCTCTCATTCTGTTCTTTTGGGAGGATGATACCAGAAGCCGTTTCTTTCTTTGCTTCCATCTTCCGGAGAACGATTCTGTCCTGAAGCGGTGTAATCTGCGCCATAGAAGTAAAGGGTTAAAAATATTGAAATTGCTAACTGTTTTTAGCACGCAGAGTATACAGGTGCTAATTATTTAGTCAAGAAAAGTTTATAATTTCTGATGCGGTATTTCTATTCTCACGGTAAATCACTGACCTTCTGCACTGATGACATCAACAGCCCCACCAGCATCTCGCACAATTTTATCAACAATGGAGAGACCTATACCAAGTCCCCTATCACGGATATCCCCTGTTTTGGATTTTTCTGCTTGATAAAATTTCTCCTTTAGGTAAGGCAAATCCCCTGCTGTCACGCCTCGACCATTATCCTGGAAAATAAGTATATCTGTTGTACTTTCGTGAAAATAATTGACCCGTAGCTGTGTGCCATGTCCTGCATAGCGGAGAAAATTACTCACAATATTGTGAAATATCTGCACGAGACTATCGTGATCAAATACTATAGTCGCTCGTTTGGGGCCATCATAGACCATAGATTGTCCGTGATTTGAGAGCTCTCATGAATGCGTCTCCTGAATCATGCGAAATACATCGAGAAAATTAATCTTGGTATGACGGAAATCTGTCGGTCTACTCTCAAATGTCTGAAAATGCATGAGACTCTCAACGATACGAGTGAGACGACCGAGCTCTGCTGTGAGGGAATCAATATTTTTGGTATTGAGCTGGATGACGCCGTCCTTGATTCACTCGAGGTAGACACGAATAGCAGTCATAGGAGTTTTGAGTTCATGACTCATATCTGCGAGAAATTGCGTACGAATACTCTCCTGGTGATCGAGACGGAGTCGGAGATTATTGAGCGAATCCACGAGTGGTCGGAATTCATCTTTGCCCTGATAATCAAGTGTCTTGCCTCCTGAAGTCGTGAAATTATCCAGCGTATCTGTGACGGCATGAATAGGCTGAAATGATTTTCGGAGGAAATAGAGCACAAATCCTACCACGATGAGGACAAAGAGAATATTTATCGCAATCATCGCCACGAGTACCTGCATGACAAATTGACGCTTTGGATCTGTCCCATCAGAAAAACTAAATCCGAGAGGTGCATTACGGAGAAAGGTCGACATAGCATTGAGTCCAATGACATCCTCGACTTGTTTTGTCTCCACACCAGATTCCTCGAGATATTCCCCGACGGAATCTCGGTTAAATGTCGGACTCGTATCAATATAGGTCTCGATACCTGTTGTGAGTTTATTCAGGTCTTCATCAATTTCACGGTATTTCTGAAGAAGCTCAGGTGCATCTTCTGGATATTCCTTGATCAATGAGAGAATCTCCGCATCTATCTCATTCTGACGAGTCTCAGCATAAAAAGTCTGTAAGAAATCAAAGAAATATCGCTGTGTCACATATGGCAATACTGTGAGATTGAGAGTGAGGAAGAGCGCTACAACACCAGCAACGAGGAGGAGGATTTTACGGGTAAGAGACATAATAAAACCAGTTTAATTCGTTTAGTTTGTTTAATTCATTTAATTCGTTACATTACTATAGGAAAAAATCTATTTTTGTAAAAAGCATCTCGGTAAAAGAAAAACAATGAAACATATCACTCCTTCAGCAGACGATCTCGGTCAGCGACTCGATAGATATATGAGGAAAATATTTCCCTGAGCAAAGCTCGGAGAAATATATGAGGCTCTGCGTACCAAGAAAATCACCCTCGCGGGAAAAAAACTCCCAGAAAATACGAAGCTCCGAGCTGGTGATATCCTCCATATAGATATCGAACCAGCTATCCTCAAAATCTGGGAACAGAGTGAGACAAAGACCAAAATAATCCACGAGAAACTCGAGCCCGAGAGGATACTCTATCGAGATGATGACATCCTCGTCTATGACAAACCCTCTGGACTCATCGTCCATAGCCCTGATCATAAGACGGATGAAATATCACTCATCGAACAAATCGAGGATTATCTCATCTCAGACGGTTGGAAACCATCTGGCACCTTTGCGCACCCTGCTCTCGCACATCGTATCGATCGTGATACCTCTGGTGTCATCATCTCCTGTCTCAATCGCCTCTCCTACGAACATATGGCAGAGCAATTCCGCACCAGAAAAGTAGAGAAAACCTACCTCGCTCTGGTTGCTGGAGTTCCAGAACCTCGCGAAGGCATCATCACTGCTCCTCTCCTACGCCAAGATACAGGTCGGACTGACGAGGCAAAAGTCGTCGTAGATCCTGAGGGACAATCAGCAGAAACGAGCTACAGGGTCATAAAGACGGGTGCAAAAAATGACTGGAGCCTGGTAGAACTCCATCCAAAAACTGGCCGAACTCATCAGATACGCGTCCATATGGCTCATATCGGACATCCTCTCATCGGTGATAAGAGATATGGTTGACCAAGTGTCACGAGATTCCCTGAACTCGCTCATCTACATAACAGAAGAGGGCATCTGTTGCACGCAGTGGCGATAATGTTTAATGAACAAAATTGAGAAAGAATAAAAATACAATCTTCATTTAATTTACTCTAGCCTCTATTTTGTATTAGATACCTGCCCAGAGGCTCTTTCTTAATTCTTCTAGCTTTTCCTGTGTCCAGACTGATTGAGTAAATTCTTGTCATGTAACCTCTCTCAATTGAGACCTTATACTTTCTAGATTACTTATGGTAACTTGATCTCCAATATCTTTTTTCAAGATGTTCCTCAGGGCATTCTTTGCATCAGTATTTAAAGAACTAACATCGTTTGAATTTAACACATTACCATCAAATTTGATTTCCCCAGGAACCAATCCGGGAGCAAATCGACTCCTGATGTTCTGATCTGTTGATGAAGAAGAACCAGTAATCACCTTTCTCAATCCTGTTGCATTCGCAGCACTTAATGCATTCATGAAGTCACTATTTTCAGACATCTCACCAAATAAATCTCTAAACTCTTTTTGTCT
>JALQUC010000019.1 GCA_023268615.1 Candidatus Altimarinota bacterium
AATCATGAAAAAAATTGTAAAAAATTCTTTCAACTTTGTATTGACTCAATTTACTGTATTTAATCATATGCAAACATTGTATGAAGTAATGTTTGCTAGTCTAGAGCCATATTAATTATATACATATGAACAAGTTAGAAGAAGTACATGCACAATTAGAATTTAGTAGAGCTATGCCGAGATCACCTACCGAATTTCCCTGAACAAACAGTATCTATTCTGATTCGTTATTCCTTCATATACATCAATGTTGATGACAAAAGTTACCATTCGCATTGAGGCATTGTTGAGTTAAAAATACAGCTCCTCGTCTTAAAACTGATGCCTCTTGTAATCTTGCTGAACCATACCATATTCAAGCTTTACAAAAACGTTATTGAGCAATAGTTTGTAATAAGCTTTGACTTCCAATATGACATATAAAATGAGGCGGTCAGGTTACCTTTACGCCTTGGCATAATAGTATTACATTACTAACGAGAAGGGCTGAATTGATTATCGGAGGAATATATAAACCGGTCGATTCATTTATAGATCGTAAACTATTACCTTACGATAGACTGGACGACCCAATAATTGATAAAATAGAAGATGTACGCGAACAGACACAATGGAAATCATGCATTATTCTTGAATCATGACTGGGTATAAAAGGGAAACTCGGATACAATATATTTCACCTTAAACCTCTTCGTATGATGCGTTGGTGGACAGATGATGAAAAGACGAGATATTACTCTTTGGTTCTAAAACGTAGAGAAGAATTTACAAGAGAACTGAATGCACTAGAATTTTATGCAATTAGACGAGGGAAAATTACAGCTATCGATAAACCAAATTTTTCTAACTCTTCATCCCCTCTATCATCTCCGGAATAAAGTCTTCGAGAGAAATCCCGAGGAGTGTCTCACATCGACGACAGTGTTCACGGCTGATACCAGCTGCAAACGATTTATCCTTGAGTTTTTTTATAACTGAAGCCACCTTCACCTCTTCGAGAGACTTATTTGGTGTCATGCGAGAGCACGCCCAGATAAATCCGGAGAGTTCATCCACACTCGCGAGATATTTGCGTAGTAGAGTGTCGAGACCATGTTCTGGGAATTTTTCTTCATAGTGTGAACGGATATCCTCAAGCATTCATTCTGGAGCATTCATTTCCGCGAGAATTTGTGCAAGTGATTCGCCACAGTGACGCTCAGCATCTTTTTCGACGAGATCCCAATCAACATCATGGAGGACACCGACAGCATACCAGTAGTCAGTATTTTTCCCGAGTTTTTGAGCAAAATAGCGCATGCAACGCCCTACTGTCAGATTATGATCCTTTGTCGTTGTAGAATATTTCGCAATAGTTTCTTCAACAATTGGAAGGTCCATTTTTATATGACTATGTGGATCATTTTTCTCAGACGATGGAGTCTTTTTTTCTGGAGTTTTCACACTCGCTGGAGATTCAATTTTTTGGTTTTTATCTTTTACGAGTGGGAATAACACAACATCTCGGAGATTTGGTTGTGCTGTGAGGAGGGCGACGATACGGTCGATACCCATACCAAAGCCAGACTGAGGAGGCATACCATGTTCCATAGCCGCGACGAAGTCATCATCTGGCATAGCTACTTCATCATCCCCTGCTTTTTTGGCATCGAGTTGTTTCTTGAATCGCTCATCCTGATCAATTGGATCTACAAGCTCAGAATACGCATTTGTCACTTCCCAACCATTGATACAGAGCTGGAATCGATCTACAATCGTCGGATTCGTATCATTGAGACGAGCGAGTGGTGAGAGTACAAGAGGCTGATGAATGACAAAGGTCGGATTAATTATGTGTGGTCGAGCGACTTTCTTATAGAGTTTATCAATGAGTGTTCCGTGTGAGAGCTTCATCATCCCATCTATTTGAATACCAGTTTTTTGGATAGCTTTTTGAAGTTTCTCGAGAGTATCTTCCTCGTAAATATTGATATCAGAATATTCTTGAATCAGATCACAAATAGAGCGTCGTGGCCATTTTCCTGAGAAGTCCACGACATTTTTCTCCCCTTTTGAATTAATAATTTCGACTTTCTTGTTTCCATCCATGAGCTCATCGAGGATATATCCAAACATGCGCTCAGTAAAATCCATATTATCTTCATAATTCCAGTACACAGCATAATGCTCAACAGAAGTAAATTCTGGAAGATGTGATGGGTCGAGACCTTCATTACGGAAGGACTTCCCTATTTCAAAAACTTTTTCCATACCACCAACTGTACATTTTTTGAGCGATGTCTCAGGTGCGATACGGAGGTAGAGATCAGAATCAGTCGCTTCATGGTGCGTGGTAAATGGATGAGCGAGGGCTCCAGAAGCACTGTTTCCGAGAGTAGGAGTTTCTACCTCGATAAATCCTTCACGGTAATAAAATTCACGCAGCTTCTGCACAAATCGAGAACGAAACACCATACGATCGTATGATGTTTTCTCAGTAATCATGTCGAGATAACGCTTACGATAGATGGTTTCTTCATCCGCGAGACCATGAAATTTTTCTGGGAGCGGGAGAAATGCTTTTGAAAGAAGCTGAAACGATCGAACAAAGACAGTGAGCTCGCCCTTGTGTGTCATAAAGAGTTCTCCGTGAATACCGATGATGTCACCACGATCGATATATTTTTCAAAGATTTTAAATGCAGACAATGGCTCATTTCAGATTTCAGCAAGTTCTCTGCCATCCTGAGCGAGAAGACAGAAATCCCTGGAAAGAGCGAATTGAATCTGACCAGAAAAGTCCTGTAGAGTACCAAATATCAGCTTCCCAAAACTACGGACAAGCATGATACGACCAGCCGTATGAATCTCATTTGTTGGTCCTAGAATAATCTCGTCTATTTCACGAAATTTTTTCCCTTCAGCATGTGAACGAATATCCATTATATCTCGTTTGTCGGCAAATCTATCAGGATACAGTTTGACGCCCAACGCACGAAGTGCCTGGAGTTTTTGAAGACGGACTGAGCGCTCGTCATGTGGGTCTAGAGAGGTCATAAGAAAAATATAAAGATATTGTATAAAAAAATAGGAAAAGACTAGTCTTTTCCTATTTTTAATAAATTTATAGAACTAGGCAATACTAAAATCAAATCCTTCTTTCTTTGCATTCGTCACTTTCACAGAAGTGACTTTTTTGCCGATCATGCGATCAGCGATTTCATCCTCGATTTTTGTCTGAATATAGCGACGAACTGGTCGTGCACCAAATTCTGGATTATAAGTATCCTTGAGAATTCTCTCAACTACTGGAGCAGCCCATTCAAGTGCGACACCGAGATTTTGTAGTCTCTTTTGGAGCTCCGTGAGCTGGAGAGTGATGATTTTCTTTATAACCTTGGTATCGAGAGGTCGGAAGACGACGACCTTATCAATACGATTGATAAATTCTGGTGAGAAATAATCATCGAGACTTTTGACCACTTTCCCTTCAATTTGTTCAAAATCATCAATAATTCTATCCTTGGTCGCCTCTGTCACATCAAATCAGATTTTTGCAGCATTGGTCGAGAATTCTTCAGAACCAATATTACTGGTCATCACGATAATCGTATTTTTGAAGTTCACTTTTCGACCTTTTCCATCACTGATAGCACCATCTTCCATGATCTGGAGGAGAAGATTAAATATTTCTGGATTTCCTTTCTCTATCTCATCAAAGAGAACCACTGAATAGGGCTTCCTTCTGACTTTTTCTGTGAGCATACCTCCTTCTTCAAATCCCACAAATCCCGCTGTAGTACCAATGAGTTTTGAACCAGAATGTCGCTCAGAAAACTCAGACATATCTATTTTTATAAGTGCTTTTTCATCACCATAGTATTCACGAGCGAGGACTTTGACGAGCTCAGTCTTACCGACACCCGTAGGCCCCAGGAAGAGGAAGCTCCCGAGTGGACGGCGCTGATCAGAGATACCAGCCTGTGAACGCTTGATAGTAGAAACAATTGATTTAATAGCTGGGTCTTGTCCGATGATTTTTGCCCCCATGAGTTTCTCGAGCTCCTGAAGTTTCTTTATATCCTCAGCAGAAAGTGTCTTCATTGGAACTCCTGTGATATCATGGACGACTTTCTGAATATCTGCTGATTGAATATGGTGTCGCTTTTCTCGGGGGATAGTAATTTTTCGACGCTTTTCACGAATTGTATTCTCGATTTCCATGAGCTGATCTTTAGCTCTCGAAGCCTTGTGGTACTGTTGAGAAGTGACAAAATCTGTAATATTTTTTTGGAGCGTTTCTGCTTCGAGTTTGAGGGTCTTTATCTCATCCTCTGCATGGACATAGGTCATACTCTTTGCACTACATGCTTCATCGATGAGATCGATAGCCTTGTCTGGGAGAAATCTCTCAGTCATATAACGAACTGAGAGGTCAACGGCTTCTTCAATAGCATCATCATCGATAATGAGATTATGATAATCTTCAAAGGTCCCCCGTAGTCCACGAATAATCTCTGCAGCCACTTGCTTGGATGGTTCATCGACCTCAATTTTTTGAAAACGACGCTCGAGAGCCACATCTTTTTCGATATATTTCTGATATTCAGAGAGTGTGGTAGCGCCGATGATACGGATTTTACCACGACCCATAGCAGGCTTGAGAATATTGGCAGCATCGAGCATACCCTCAGATCAACCAGCACCAATAATAGTATGGATCTCATCAATAAAGAGGATAACCTCATTTTCGAGTTTAGTTGCTTCTTCTATAACCTGCTTCATGCGGATTTCAAATTCACCACGATATTTGGTACCAGCAACGAGAGAGGTCATATCGAGAACGAGGAGCCTCTTGTGTTGCATGGCAAATGGTACGGTCCCCTCAGATATACGACGAGCGAGCCCCTCCACAACAGCAGTCTTACCAACACCAGGATCACCAGTCAGGACTGGATTATTTTTTGTTTTACGATTGAGGATAGAGATGAGACGATCTATTTCCTTTTCACGACCAATAATAGGGTCTATCTTCCCTTCTGTCGCCTCTTTGGTAATATCTGTGCAAAAGAAATCAAGGGCAGGAGTCTGACTATCCTGTCGCTTCTGATTCTGATCTTGAGAATTGTTCATCTGGGTAAAGACAGGATTTTGATCCACATCTTCCATAGCTACACCAGAGAGGAGTCACTGTTCGAGAACATTCATGATCTTCCCGAGGTCAGGAGTGCCACCAGTTGTACCTGTCTGTGAACGATTAAAATCAACCAGAGCTCCCTCAAAATCACGGACATTGATGCGGATAAAGTCGAGGAAATCGAGAAACCATGAATTACTCTGTTTGATAAGTGCGAGGAGGAAATCCTCAATACCTATATTTTTTTTCTCAAAACTCGCAGCGACTTTGACACTCGATACTATGATGTTCCTGAGAGGCTCAGATATGCCAGTATATTCTCCACTACGATTAACGAGAGGTGCAAATTTTGGATGCGTCATAACATCGAGAAATACTTTTTCATTAATACCAAAATCATTAAAGATGGCAAAAACATGTCATTTTTTAGAACGCAGTATTTCCATAACAATGTCAACTGATTCTAGCGAAGCGAATCATTGTTGTTTTGCTGAGTTTTCTGCAGTCAGGAGGTAACCTTTGTACTCTGGAGTGAAATTCTTAAACATAGGTAAATAAGGGAGAAAAAGTTGCTAAAAATATAACAATATGATAATCTGCTTCTATATGAAGTACAAATCTTTTTCAATTCTTTTCCTTGCCGTTTGTGCAAGTTTAGGTCATATCACATTTTCTAATACCGAAAATACGAGCCAGTCGCCTGCGACAAACTGGTGGATGCAAAATATGCCAGAAGCCACCATACTCAATGAGATGAATGCTGTACAGTCTGATATATATGAGCTAGCCTATTCTGAGCATCGTTTTGCAGATCTGGAGAATACCTTTCTCGCATCACGAGAATTACTCGGTAAAAATCGTGAAGAACTCGAAGCATATATAGCAAAAATCGAGCAGATGCAGAATGATATACAAAACAATATACAGAGAAGCGCGGAAGAAAAACAACAATTAGAGATCAGTATCAGTAATCTGGAAAAAGAAATTGCTCATCTAAAAATACGGCAAGAGGAAACAAAAAAATATATACGAACTATACTGGTTGAAAACTATAAATCTGCAGCAGAAGAAGAAACAGGTATTTCGCTCTATAGCGCACTCTTTCAAAAAACATTTTGAAACCATTTCTCAGAGAGGGATAGCCTCAGTATACTGCAGGATACTGCCTCCCAGCTCCTCGAAAGACAAGAAACTATAGAACAAGAACTCGCAGAAATGAGCAAAGACATAGAAATAAAAATTCGCGCCAAAAAACAAATACTCAATCGACTCGAGAATTACCAAGAAGAACTCTCTGATACAGAAGAAATGAAAAAAGAAGTACTCTCTCAAACGATACAAGAACAAAGTATTCAGAGAAAAATAGAAAAAGTAACCATCAAAAAACAAGCTCTTGCAGTAAAAATAGAAGAAAAATTTGCAGAATATGAAAAAACTCTTCAATCAAAAGCAGAACAATATAACTGTGAAACAAGGGGTGGAACAGTCTGTGTATGGCTCAGGTGATATATCAAAGCAGAAAAAGAGCTCATTTCCAGAAAAATAGTAAATGATAATTGGGGATGGCCAACTCCTCCAGATAAATGATTAGGATATCACTTTCGTGATCAGAAATATTTTACCGCAATGAATCAACATCATACAGGACTCGATATACTCGTATCTCCTGGTATGCCAATTCGTTCTATGGGAAATGGATACATCGTCATGAAACAAAGTCCAAATAGCAATTTCCCATGAATCGTAATAGTAAAACATCCAGAGTGACTCATGTCGATGTACATAGGCGTCATACCTGGGAATAATGCAGTATTTTCTCAGGTAAAAACCGGAGATATCATAGCCACATCGAGAGAATATCTCGAACATAGCTGAAAAAATAATGTCCATATAGAGCTCTATGAAAATGGAACACAAATTGATCCATTGGAAAAGATAGATATATCAACCCTGTCTGCCTCATTAGTACCGGCCCGTTATGGCTGGAAATACATCGACGACCTCAAGAAAAATCAAAATACACCCAGCATTCCAACTCTCAAAAAACAAATAGGTTTCTTCCATCTCGAATGAGAGAATGAAGCCGAACGACAGCAATCTCTCTTGGATACCTATGCAAGCAGTGATTTTAATGAGAGAAGTGTCTGGGTAGAGGAAAGTATTGCTGAGAGTATAGACCCCACTTTTGTCCTCTGTGTCGGTCTCGCAGAGAGCACGCTCGGTAAAAATCTCACAACAGAAGGAAATATAGGAAATGTCTGAAATACAGATAGTGGAGCACGGAGAGACTATGATGGTCCGCGAGCGGGTATCCGAGCCATTAGTGCAGTGGTAAATAACCGATATCTCTGAAAATATACCACCATTGATCAGCTCTCTGGATGGTGAAATCCAGTAGGCCCCATCTATGCTTCTTCACAGACAAATTGGCACGAAAATATAGTAAAATGTATGTCTGCTATCAAGTGAAAATATGTCGGCAATAAAGCGACTTTCAGGCTCTCAAGAGCCGCGCTTCTGCTCTATGAACGAGAATGATTTACGCAAAAGAAAGATTCCTAAAACATGTATAGAAAATATTTTTAGGTATTTCGCAATAGACGAATGCTTCACTCTGCCAAAATCGCGTTAGAGTAATCGCATGCAAGAACACAAAGACATAGACTATCCCCTCTTATTTTTGGTACTTTTTCTCATACTCTTCTGATCTATTATGATTAGTTCTGTCAGCGTGTATGATTCATACAGAATTACCAAGAGGCTCGTAGAAGCAGGAAGTATAGCGGAGCCAAATAATTGGCGTTTTATCCTCAGAAATATCCTCCAAGCAGGTATAGGCCTCATAGCCATGGTCATAGCTATCAAGATTCCCTATTTGTGGTGGAAAAAGCATGTAAAAACTATCAGTGTTATAGTGATTATTATGCTCGTATTAGTACTGGTATTGGGCGTAAAAATTAACGGTGCGCGATGATGGTTTGATATTCCTGGCATACCCTTTTCACTCCAACCAACAGAATTTCTAAAGCTCTCGGTCATTCTCTCTGTAGCAGCATTCTGCACAAAATATAAGAGTTTTCTCTGAAATACGACAGAATGATTTATCCCATTTCTCTGAATTGTGTGATTGCCAGCATTTCTCGTGTTATTGCAGCCTGATCTGGGGGCACTCTTGATAGTCATACCTGTGGCGACAAGTATATTCTTTGTCGCAGGGTGAAATGTCCGAGTAATACTCATACTATGAGTAGCAGCGATAGTAGCCTGACTCCTCCTCTACGCACTGGGGAGATACGATAATCCTGCGGATAGGTGACAGTTTTCATACATATATGATCGCATGAATACATTTGTACAATCGAGTCGATCTGCCATAGAAAATAACACCATGCACCATCAAAATAAGCAGGCCCTCATAGCCATAGGAAGTGGTGGTTTCCTCGGGTTGTGATTTGGTAATTCAGTCCAGAAATACTGATATCTGCCTGAGCCTCAGGGAGATTTCATATTTTCAATAATTACAGAAGAATTGTGATTTTTATGAGCATTTACGATTATCTGTATTTATCTAGCAATCATTTATCGTGGCTTTATAATCGCTTCTTTTTGTGAAGAAAGTTTTGGAAAACTCGTAGCATTTGGTATCACTGTGTGGATATTTTGGCAGATGGCGGTAAATATTAGTGTCAATCTCTCGATATTTCCAAACACAGGTCTCACCCTTCCATTTGTGAGCTATGGAGGCTCTTCCCTGCTGATGATGCTGCTTGCTGTGGGCATATTGCTCTCCATCTCCCGAACAGTTCCAGCAAACAAGAAAAATATACGCACCATGATTCAGTATTATCTTTTACGCAAACCACGCAGATAATAAGATGATATATTCATTTTTTGTCTAGAGTGAAAATTTGCATAGGAGAGCTATTTAGCCTATACTGAGAGTGTATTTAATTATTAATCGCATCCTATGAATGCACTCAAAAGGTACGCATACATCACTATCGGCACACTCGCTACTGCTCGTATGACTCTCGCAGAGATAGATCCAGGTCTCGAACTTATAGATGATCGTGTCAAGGGGCCTAATACTGGTAACCCTATTCAAACTATTCAATCATTCATAGCTTTACTCCTTGGATTCCTTGGTCTAATTATGGTTATTATGGCTCTATGGGGTGGCTGGAAAATCCTCACTTCTGGTTCAGAAGATGAAGGAAAAGAAGCTGGTAAGAAAATCATTATCAATGCCATTATTGGTATGGTTGTAATTTTCTTTGCTTATACAATCACCAATCTAGTATTCGATATCCTCAGTGGTGATACTTTCTCAAATTAGTCTTTCTTCTCTCAAAAACCTCTGCAAAATGCAGAGGTTTTTTTGATGTAAATGGGCACGAGAGGTCCTCTAAATATATTTGACATATACATATTTTTATTATCATATGTATTATTGTGAATAAAAAGATATCAAACATTCACCGATTTCTCACTCTCCTCTTCACTGACAAGGATATAGGGGACACCTTGGATGAACCACAAAAGCCTAAATGACAGCAATTACAGACTGAAAAAACTGTAAAAATAGCCCCCAAAGATATCTGACCAAAAACAGAAAAAGTGGAGACAGTTATCAAGGAGATAGCAAGCTCTCGCGAATGTATAACACTCTGAACTGACGAGAATAACGAACATGTTGGCGTGGATACAGAAGCACTCAAGAGACATATGCTCGTGGTATGAATGACAGGAAGCGGTAAAACTACGATGCTCGAGAGGATGATTCTCCAGGATATAGATGCTGGGAGATGAGTAGGACTGATAGATCCTCATGGAGACCTCTATGAAAAGATTCTTCGTCAGATACCAAAATCCCGAAGCAATGATGTCGTCCTCTTTAATCTCACGGATATAGAGTACCCTATCGGATTCAATATCCTCGAAAACACACACCACCAATTCCCCTCCCTTATAGCGAGTTCTATCGTAGGTGTCTTTAAAAAGATATTTGGCTATAGTTGGGGTCCTCGACTCGAATATGTCCTCAGAAATGCCACACTCACACTCCTAGAGCGTGATGGAAGCACACTTCTCGACCTGACTCTCCTCCTCTCGGATGAAGAATTCCGCAGAAACTATATAGCAAAAGTAACAAATCCTTTCCTCAGACGATTTTGGGCTGATGAATTCAATAGTCTCAGCAGCACCAAGCAAACAGAGGTAGTAAGCCCCATTCTCAACAAAGTAGGTCAATTCCTCTCCGTACCACTTATCAGAAATATCGTGAGTCAACCGCAATCAGGATTTTCTCCTCGATGGATCATGGATAACAAAAAGATATTTCTCGCAAATCTCTCAAAGGGTAAAATAGGAGAAGATGTCAGTGAAATGCTTGGATCACTTCTCGTGAGCAAATTTCAGCTCGATGTCATGAGCCGAGCAAATATAGAACCAGAAAAGAGAGAAGATTTCAGACTTTATGTCGATGAATTTCAAAATTTCGCAACCGATAGCTTTTCTGATATTTTCTCAGAAGCTCGTAAATACGGTCTCGGGCTCGTGATAGCACATCAGTATATCAACCAGGTATCCAATCATCTCATGGATGCCATTATGGGAAATGTCGGAAATATGGCAGTATTTCATGTAGGATCGACTGACGCAAAAATGCTCGCTCCAAATATCGATACCAGTCTCACTCCGCAGACTCTCGTCGAACAGCCACTCTATAATTTCACGCTCAAGACAACACAAAATGGAAAGAAAAAAGTCACACACGGCGAACTCCTCCATCCAGATCTCATAGGACAAAAATCTGGCATACAAAATCCAGAAAAACTCCAAACACTCGTTCGTGAAAAATTCGCGAAAGAAAGAGCTTTCGTAGAGGAGAAACTCAATTCTAAAATGGGATAAGATATGTTTGATTTTTGAGAGAAACAATTCCGTGTAGAAGAGTGGTCTCCTCAGTGATTAGTAATTGATATTACACGTACTTGCAATGAACAATGTGCTCATTGTATAGTGGCGGCTAGCCCACGTCATAAAAATACTATATGAATGGACAATTTGATAAATGCAATTGAAGATGCTGCAAGAAATCAATTTTCTTCTGTCGGTTTTTATGGTGGAGAACCATTTACTCGGAAAAATATACTTTATTCTGGGGTAGAAGAAGCACTAAAAAGATGAATGACGCCACAAATAATGACAAATGGGTTTTGGTGAATTAATGAGATAAAAATAGATGCGATTTTATCTGAACTGGAAGATATAAGCAGAAATAATTGATGATGAAGGATATTTATAAATTTAAGTACTGATGAATTCCACACTAAAGTCCCTCTTAAAAGTCTTGCAAATATAATCCATAGATGGCTAGAGAGAACCGACATAAAAAATCTCCACATTGCTTTATCTGTATGAACATGACACATAGATCAGAATGACATAATGAATCAAATGTGGGATGATATTGATTCGAGATGAAAATATACATCTTGTTGAGTTGTTAGACCTAACGAGAGAATGGTTGGTCAAGACACCAATATACGTTTTATAGATACTATATGCACATTCCCGGAAGATGTAGAGGTAACAATTTTGAGAAATAAACTTGTAGAAATGTGAATCATAAGTGAATGAATGTTTGAGACAGAAACATCAACACAATGACTCCTAATGTTAGTGCATGCAAATAATTTTGCACGACTTATAAAATCTCCCGAAGATAAAGAGAAAAAACAATTTCAGGTATGCAAATATCATGAAAAAACTATTCATTGGTCTGGCGGATATGATTTCAAATTATTATGAGCTGGAGAACAGTTTCTAGATGATGAAGATTTTATTGAAAAAGTGAGCCATAGAAGGTCCATTGCAAGCCCAGAAATAAGAAGACACGAAAAGCACGAATTAGTATTATTATGACTTGATAATCATTTTTATATTTCACCATCTCAGTTACATTATCAAATAAGTCCGATGTGAGAAAATAGTCAAAGCTGAAGTATTGCTCATATTATTCACCAAGTGAGAATGAGACACCCAGTTGCCAGAATGATACTAGAATGAAATTTCTCCTATACTCAATGTGCAGCAATAAATGCATTATGATATGATTCCCCCCTTGTTACCAAAACAAGAGTCCTTGCAGAAAAATGACTAGAATATGAAGCAATGTATCTTTTGCTCAAAGAAAAAAGAGTTCAAGAAAAACTTATGTGAAAGTGGCCAAATTTTTAATATCTACTGCACATTGACTGTGTGCACTTGAGTCGTTATATTCTTCTGAAAGTCAGTGACCTGAATCGTGATAATATGTTTTCCAGGAGCCAGATCAGCAGGAGTCTTGAGAGTAAAATTATATTTTTTGACACCCTGAAGTGTTCCATAGATAACATCATTCACAAAAATCTGAATCTTTGAAACATCGCTCTCATCATTGATAGATCCGGAGAGAGTGACCTGCTGACCAGATTTGAGATTTATAACAGCAGGATTGTCTGTTTTGATAGTAGGATTCGCGATATCTTTACCGAGTATCCGTACACGATAATTGCGTGAAGTACTATAGCCAAATGTATCAACAACGCGAACAGTCACAATTTGACTTGCTCCATCACTACCGCTCAGACTAAATTCAGCTTTTACTGTACCCTCTTTTTGATTACTGAGACTGATTCATCGATAGAGCTTATCATTAATAAGTATCTGAGCTTCTTTCATAGGATGTTCAGATTTAAAGGTGATTTCTATAGGGTAGAGCCCGGCAAAGAGTTCCATATTATCTGTTATCGTTGTTGTAAATTGTGGAATACTTTCAGAAGGTCTCTCGCAGATATTTTCTGGTTTTGCAACAACAGTCATCATATCCTCAGTGAGTCATAACTTCTCGATGAGATATGCACGCCCCTTCTCGCTTCAGAGCCATGCATCAACTGGCTCTCTCCAGCTCGGATAACTATCCTCAATAGGGAAAGCCTTGTCCAATATCACAGCATCTTTGATAGCTTCTTTTGGAGTAGTCTCACTGACGCGACCATTACAGAGAATATCTACTTGAATTTTTTCAGGGTTAAAGGCTGAGAGTACTTCTGGTTTTTTACCGTTGATATAGAGGAATTTTCCACTTCCGCCAACATCAGATGGCTTGACGAAATCTTGTTTTGGTAAATCGGTGTGAGCAAAATCCATAAATTTTTTCCATATGAGGGCACTTGATTCCATACCACTTGCTCGAGCACTTGCAGGCTTACCATCTGTATTACCAGTCCAAACAACTGTTGTATATTGTGGCGTATAGCCAACCGTCCAGAGGTCTCGTGGGAGAGTAGCTTCTCAGACTTTTTTACTTGAGGTTCCTGTTTTTACAGCAGCTTTTCTTCCACCAGCAAGAGCGAGGAAATTATTCCATCCAGCAGGTCTTGCACCATTATCTGCGAGTATATCGGTGATCATATAGGCTGCAGCAGGTAATACAACCTGTTTAGGAGTAGCAGGCTCTATCTTAATTTCATTTCCCTGAGGATCAAAAACCTTGAGAATAGGGTTAGGTGGTAACAATTGACCGTTATTGGCAAATGCAGCATAAGCAGCAGCAAAATCTATACCACGCACCTCTGCAGAACCGAGAACAATAGGAGGTCAATAGAGGTTATTTGCTTCTCGTTTTTCAACAGAATTGAGTCCCATGCCCTGAAGATAATCAACCAGATTATGTTCTTGTTCTACGCCAGTATTACCAGAATCCTCGAGAGCCATGTAATACATCTTGATAGCAGGGATATTTCGAGAGGCATCGAGTGCAGTCCTGATGGTCATAGGTCAGAGAAATTCTCCATCAAAGTTTTTTGGTTTATAAGTCCCAAAACTCATCTCAACATCAAATATAGGAGTATCGGTACTGAGAGAATTTTTCTCAAATGCACGAGCATAAATAATAGGCTTCATGCTCGATCCTGGTTGTTTGAGAGAAGTCATAATATTGACCTCACCATCGATATCTTTGTTGAAGTAATCCTGAGAACCAACCATAGCTACTACATCACGAGTGACTGTATCGAGAGCGACCATAGAACCATTATTGATACCATAGCTCTTAAAAGTACTCGTAGCATAGGATTCAATAATTTCTTCTGCTTGATCCTGAAGTTTTGGATCAATAGTTGTGTATATCTTCCATCCACCTTGCTGGAAGAAATCCTCACCGTAGAGGCTAACAAGATAGTCTTTTACATAAAAGACAAAATGAGGATATTTGATAGATTCCTTTGGATCCTGAAAGACATAATCAAGCCCCTGAATAAATGCTTGCTGATATTCTGTATCATTAATATATCCATCCTCATACATGCGCATCAACACTCGATCTTTACGGCCAGCCTCATATTCAACGATTACCTGAGATGATATATTTTCCTGAACAGCAGTTGTTGAGAGCTGGAGACTATTGAGAAATTCGAGGAGATCTTTTTTTGCAACAGTGAGACAATCAACTCCTACCTTTTTTTCAAATGGACTCTTTCACTGAAATGGTGATAGACCGCACACACGGGTAAATCCTCGCTCAGTACTAAATCGCATCTGTGATGCAACATTTTTAAATGTTGCAAAAACAGCAGGATTACTAATAGGATCAACCTTTACAATACCCTCTTCTGTTCCCTTTGTATCATGATGATATATATATCCCATGAGTCTATCACGACGAGAATATGGATTGTAACCTGTTGGTGTTTTTGGGAGAGATGCGATAACAGATGCCTCAAGAATAGTGACATCTTTTGATGGTTTTCCAAAAAATCGACGAGAAGCCTGTTCTACACCGTATGAGTTTGAGCCAAATGATATCTTGTTGAGGTAGAGTTCGAGTATTTTTTCCTTAGAAAAACGGATATTGAGCTGGAGAGAGAGAAAAATTTCCTGCACTTTTCTCCTATAGAGACTCTCATTCATGAGGAGTGTATTTTTGATGAGTTGCTGACTCAGTGAAGATCATCCTGAGCAGCGTCCGCCCATAGCACAGGTAATAGCAGAACGGGTGATGCCAAAAATATCAAATCAGATATTCGTAAAAAATCTCTGATCCTCCATAGCTACGAGAGCATTCACTATCTGAGGAGATATTTCTTCATAGGGGACATATTGACGATTTTCATCACCGCCATATATAGTATAGAGCTGATTACCCTCTCGGTCATAGATAATACTACTCTCCTTGAATGATGTTTCTATATCAGATATAGAAGGCATGCCAAAGAGAAATATTGCATAAAATAAGAGAAATCATACACCAGCTACAATACCAGACCAGAGTCTGATTTGAGGATCACGAACTATATGCTGAAGCCGGTACCAGTGAGAGGTACCAGTGATAAGTTTTCTACGAATACGATTGCGTTGAGGGTACATATTTTATTGAAAATAAAGTGATGCATCACGACCAAGGACGAGCTCATATGGGACAACCATTGAAGTTTTTTCTGTGTCAGTAGCTTCTCGTTTTTCTCATGAAAATGTGAGACCGATTGCTTCGAGTAATGTATTGTCAGATTGTATTATAGACGAATTATAGCGAATAAAAGTATTTTCGACTTTTTCTGATTGGTTCTTAATTTGTGTCTCGTCTACAGGAATACCTATTGATTTGAGCTTGAGAGCAACAGTGAGAGCGAGATTTGTTTTACCTGAAGCATTGACGACTGCAATACCTGGTTCTTTTTGAAGTGTAGGATATTGCGTGATAATTGCTACAAAAAGACGAATAGTCTCATAAGTGTCAGCAGGTATAGTGCTCACTTTCTTGGGCAGGAGAACAGACATACCATTAAATAATTCCCTATTTGGACCATATATGAGTCATCCTGGTTCACAGAGCTTCAGAGCATTGAAACAAGAAGCATCAAGCGCATAGCTATGTATATCTTGTTTTTCAACCTTTGATGCTATTTTTGCCAGCTTATACATGTCCTTGAGACCTACATTTGTCTGAACAGAGTCACTCAGAACACCATATATTTCCTGTATTTTTGTAGGAGAGGAGAGGATTTCTAGAGAAGTCATTTTATCTCGTAGAGCTTGAATCACGAGTTGTTGTCGTCTCGAACGGTCAAAATCACTCGTCGTGTGTCGACTTCGAGAATATTTGAGGGCTTTATCTCCATCAAAATGCTGGAAACCTGCTGGTATATTCACTACGGTATATCACCAATTAGCTGTTGGATATTCAGGATCATAGAGACGCTCAGGCACCTCAATATCCACACCGCCAACTGCATCTATGAGCTTCTGGAATCATGCAAAATCAATCAGCATATACATACGGATATCCTTGCCTGTTATTTGACTTACCATCTCCATAAGATGATTCATGCCAGCCTCTTCTCAGAGAGATTTCTTTGTACTCGAGTATACTTCGTTGATTTTGACTCGACCCAGCTTGTCTGATTGTACGAGCAAATCTCTGGGAATAGAAAGTGTCGTAAAACTATTTTTGTCTTTATTGTAGTGTGCGAGAATGATAGAATCAGTCAGATCAGGAGCACTATTCCCTCTTCATCCGCGACCAAGTATCAAGAAATCAATATCACCTGTATTGTCTTCAGTAGTGGATGCGGTAGCAGACGATTGGTTAAAAATACCAAGGATACTATTCACATCAAAATGAAATGAGAAAACGCGTGGGAGGGCGAGAGATATAGAAAAAAGTGCACAAAAAAGAACAACAGTCAGTAAAATCGTATCCCGTAAAATATGGTTTTTGGTAGCCCTCTTATATGCATCCATAAAGTGAGACACAAACGAAATATCAGCCTTCTTCTCTACAGGAGATTTTTCTGGAATATGTTTTTTATTTTTACCAGTTTTTTGATGAGATGAACGCGAAATATTTTCTTCGCGACGGAAACGATTATCCATAATTTATATGTGAGTGAGATTTATTTTGAAGAATTAATGTCGTAGAGGATAGGTGCTGCGAGACAAATAGATGAATAAGTCCCCACTATAGTCCCGAGAAGCATCAATGTGGTAAATCCGACGAGAGCATCTGGACCAAAGAAAAGCATACAAATGAGAACAATGATAAGTGTCATAGAAGTATAGAGAGATCTCCTGAGGCTCACCTGAATTGATTCTTCAAATATCTGCTTCGTGCTGCGCTTATCCTGCGATCTCTTATTTTTATAATTCGAGCGTATACGATCGAGAATCACAATAGTATCATTGATACTGAAACCAAGTATAGTCAGAACTGCTGTCACAAAAAATGTATCAATTTTGAGTATCGGAAAGATGAGTCAGAGGACAACAAATATACCAGTAGCGACTATAATATCATGAAAAAGTGTACCCAGAGTAATAGCTCCAAATGAAAAACTCGAGGTTCATTCGATTGATTTCCTAAAAGCAAACATGAGATATATAGCAATAGCGACGAGACACATGGTAAGTGTGAGATAAGCTCGATCCAGGACGAATTTACCAAATGAGTTACCCACTGATACAAATGAGAGCTCAGAAACTACTATGTCCTGTTTTTTAAAAAAAGTCGGAAGAACATTACGAATATCGGTTACCTGCATCTGAGCAACCTGGATATCAGATTCAGAAACAAGGCCTACATCCATACGAATATCATTGGTATTCACAGCATACAAGAGCACATCAGTGATGATATCTTTTCCATTAAACTGATAAGAATCGATGATATCCTCTCTAACCGCCTCAAGCTGATCTGCTGAAATTTGATTTTCGGCAGAATAGGATATCTGAAGTCCTCCTGTCATATCTATTCCATAGTTTTTTGGAACAAAAAAGAATGATAAAAGAGAGAGAATGGTAAGTACTCCAGAGACAATATAAAATTTTTTTCTATTAGCGAGAAAGCGCATATGAATAATTAGGGATGAATATACGCGTAGAGTGTACGCTTTTTCAGTATTTCGCAACCTGATTTTATTGACTCTACTTGTTTTATCTTTGGGTTATTTTAGAAGAGTCGCATAACTGTGTTTTCCTCTATTTGGACGACTCAGAGAGATATCAATTTTTGCAGAACACGGACAGTCGCTTCTACATCGTAGATTGCACTATGAGCTCATTCGAAATATTCACCAAAAAGCTTCTTATAGAGTTCATTGAGCTTTGGAAATTTATAGCCAATGCCTCTCCCTGGAATAGCACAAAAATCAACTGTTGTCTTCATGGTACAAAGAGTCTTCTGAGGATTGTAATCTCATTTTCTACCGAGTCTCTGAAGTTCATAATTAATGACTGACTCATCGTATTCTATGTTATGCCCGACCACCATGTCAGCACCATTGAGATAAGCGAGGAAAGTATTTATCTGTTCTGATATATTTCACTTATCAGCCACATCCTTGTCATATATACCATGAACCTGGCTCGCTCAAAAAGGAATAGAGATAGGTGGCTTCACATAAGCATCGATACGATCTATTTCTACGAGGTTCTTATCAGGTTGGAGCTCGAGCAAAATACCAGAAAACTGCACAATATAGGGCTGTACCTCGAGAGGACCTTCTCGCTCTACAAATCCAGTGGTTTCTGTATCGAAAACAAACAATTTCATATGAGCCGCATTGTACAAAAAAACCCAAAGACGCAAAAAATTTTGCAATTATACAGCATAGACTATAATCACCCACACGCCGCGATAGCTCAGTTGGTAGAGCGCATCCATGGTAAGGATGAGGTCACGGGTTCAACTCCCGTTCGTGGCTCCATTGATCACCCTTGACCATTGCCACTCGCCATGCCATTCAGGCATGTCTCCGGTCACGGGTTCAACTCCCGTTCGTGGCTCCATTGATCACCCTTGACCATTGCCACTCGCCATGCCATTCAGGCATGTCTCCGGTCACGGGTTCAACTCCCGTTCGTGGCTCCAGTGAAATATTTATTAATCCTAATCATTATGTCTTATCCGACCCACATATTAGAAGGAGAAAAATTGCTTGGTAGTAGAGAACCGAGAAGGCCAGGAAAATTTTCACCATTACCTACAAATAAAAATAAAGACAGGGTGAAAAAAGTTCTAGATAAAAATAGCGGCTTAGCAGGAGGAGTAAAGCGCGACGAAGAGCTTTTATAATAACTCTAAATCTTCCTCCCCAATTCCACCGCGACAGCTCTCTGAGTGTCGCGT
>JALQUC010000023.1 GCA_023268615.1 Candidatus Altimarinota bacterium
CAAGAGACATTTCACCTCCACTTGAAAGAATGTGAATTTCGGTATAATTACAAAAATTATCGTGATGCTAAAGTGATAGTTTTTAAGAATTTGCTAGTCTAGAGCCTTAATATATATATTATATTTTATTGTCAAATTACCCTATTTGTCATATTAGAAAAATCCCTACAATTCAGCACATATGAAATACGAAATAGTTATCGGTCTCGAGACCCATGTCCGTGTGGGGAGTATTACCAAGATGTTTGGTGGTGAGCCAAACGCTGTTGCTCTCGAACGCGATCCAAATATCAATATCTGACCTGTTTCCCTGGGGCTCCCTGGGGCTCTTCCGACACTTTCTGAGGGGGTGGTCGATCTCGCGGTTCGTGCTTCGCATGGACTCCGTATGACAGTGAATACATTTTCTCAGTTTGATCGAAAGAGCTATTTCTACCCTGATCTCCCAATGGGATATCAGATTACTCAACTTTTTCATCCTATTTCAGAGCATGGCCATCTCGATGCATTTGTGGGTGAAGAACTCAAGCGATTTCAGATTCGTCGTATTCATATCGAGGCTGATGCCGGTGGTTCGAAGCATTCTGTGACGAAGTCTCTTATCGATTTTAATCGTGCAGGAAGTCCGCTCATGGAGATAGTGACAGAGCCAGATTTTCGGTCAAAAGAAGATGTCCTCGAATACCTCAAAGAATTGCAAAAAATCATGCGATTTACTGGTGCGAGTGATGCTGATATGGAGAAATGACAGCTTCGCTGCGATGTGAACATCTCTCTCCGTCCGGAGGGGAGTCATGAGCTCCGAAATCGTGTAGAACTCAAGAATCTCAACTCATTTCAACAAATTGGACGAGCCATTGATGCCGAGGTAAAACGCCAAATAGAGATTTATGACGAAAATGGTACTGTTGATCAGGAAACTCGTGGTTGGGATGATGATGCAGGGGAGAGTCATTCTCTTCGTTCAAAAGAAGATGCCATGGATTATCGCTATTTCCCAGAGCCTGATCTACCACCTCTCGTCATCACGCAGGAGTACATCAATGAGCGAAAAATCGCAGAGCTCCCGATAGATCGTCGTCAGAAGTATCTGAATGAATGGAAACTCCTGCCAGATGATGCCCGAATTCTCAGTTCTGAACGAGCTATGTCTGATTTTTATGAGAAAACTGTTGCCCTGACCAATGAACCAAAGAAATCTGCTTCCCTCATCCTCACGGTTATCCTCTGAATCCTCAAAAAAGGTGATGAGGAAATTGACTTCTCTACGCTCAAAATTACCCCAGAAGCACTCGCCAAGGTCGTAAATATGGTAAAAAATGACGAGATATCATCTACAAATGCTCAGGAAGTCGTTCGAATTCTCCTCAATGAGGGGGGGGATCCAGATGCTATAGTTGATGAGAAGTGACTTCGTCAGGTAAATGATACGAGTGCCATGGAGGCTATCGTCGATGCTGTCCTCGCAGCGAGCCCTGCACAAATCGCTGAATATAGGGCAGGAAAGGTCAATCTTTTTGGCTATTTTGTGGGAAATTGTATGAAAGAGAGCAAAGGGCAAGGAAATCCAAAAATATTCACAGAAATACTCACTAGAAAGTTGACTCAGGGCTAAAAGAAGGGTAAAATCAGAGAGCATGAGAAAATTTTTCTTCATTCTCTTTATTTTCCTTTTTTTAGGGAATATTTTGTATGTTCTCGTTGCCATCTCTCTCAACAAGTGATCAGAAAAAAATAATCTCGCCGCGACATCTCTCGTTCAAAATGCGGAAAATCCCCCTCCAGAATCATCTAAAGAGCCTACTCCGCAGTATCAGGAAGAAGTAGAGGTAGCGGGCCCTAATTATTCAGAAATAGAGGCTCCTCTCGCCGTTATAAGTGCACCTCCAATTGATTGAAATATTCACAATTCATACAATGATATTGTTCAGAAAATGTCGTCAAATACGGATTCAATCATTCCTAATGATACTTTTTATAATCTCCAATATTATCTCGATGCTCTCAATGTGCCAGAAGCATGGAATAAAGTAAATAAAAATAATAAAGTAGTAGTAGCGGTTATAGATGATGGGATCAATATAAATCATCCAGATCTAACCAATAATATCTGGATTGAGACCTGATCGAGTTATGGTTCAAATAAAATAAAGAATTTTGCATGAGATGAAATTCCTGATAATTTACCTACAGGGAAGCACGGTACTATGGTTGCAGGTATTATATGAGCTACTTCAAATAATGGGTTGTGAATTGCGGGAATAGCGAAAAATGTTGAGATTATGCCTTTACGGGTATTTGATTTTCAATGAAATGCAAAAACCAGCAGCATTCTCAACGCTATCTATTATGCTATTAATAAGAAAGCTAACATAATTAATTTGAGTCTCGGACAGACCCAGTTTGCATACACTAGAGAATATGATGATATTATGCGATTAGCATATGAAAATGGTGTCGTTGTAATTATAGCATCAGGTAATGGGGATGTTCTTTCTAAGAGAAATAGTTGAATCAATACTACCGTCAATCCACTTTCTCCTGTTTGTAATAACAGTTGAAGCAAAAAATATTCTATATGAGTTGGTTCACTTACTCAGTCTGGAGATCCTGCACGATGGTCTAACTATGGTTCATGTGTTTCAGTTTTCGCTCCAGGGGAAAATATATTTTCTACTTCAATAGCTGTTTTTAATAAAGAATATGGAGTTGATTATGATACTGATAGTGGTACATCATTTTCGGCGCCGATGGTTACTGGTATTGTCGCTCTGTGATTTAATCAGTTTTGATATGTTCCACCAGATATTGTCTATGAAACATTAAAAGAAAGCCTTGTTCTCAATAGCAAGGGTGTTTATATCCTCAATGCAGAAAAATACATAGAAGTTCTTAGTTCTAAAGAATCTATTATAAGGGAAAAACAAGCACTTTTCTCTCTCTCAAAAAAACATGATAACAATACCTCTTTTCTCGGTAATAATTTGTCTCATTTATCGGATCAGGAATATCTCGTCAAAAAGGGCTATATTGATAAATCAAATTATGACCTAGATAAACCTTTGCTCAGAAAAGAGGCTCTCGCTTTTTCTATGAAATTCAGTCATCAGTATGCTCCTAATTCTTCATGTAGTTGAGTATTTATAGATGTACCAAAATCTAATACATGAATTTGTGGGATTGTAGAACTAGCTCTCGAGCAGTGAGTTATTGCTCGTGATCGTGGTAAATATTTTGAGCCTGATAGGAATATATCTCTTGTTGAGGCCGTCAGCATGCTCCTCAGAGCTTCTCATATAAAGATTCAACAATATAGCGGGGGTGAATTCGAACCATGGCAGACCAATGTTATTGGTACCACCTTTAGTCTCTGACTCGTGGATCATACTTTTGATTTTCCTACTTCAAAAGTTGCCACAAGAAAAGACCTTTTTGCTATTGCTCGTCGTATAATTGAGCTCAATTTATAGTGGAGTTCTTGTCTTTGCATTGATTTTTTTTCGCTTTCTGTACCATATCGTCATATGGCAAATAAACATGGACTCAAGTGATCAGTTGTAAAAGCTCAAGCAAAGGCTCGTCGTCTTTCAAAGAATGTAAAAAAGACTATTTATCAGGTCTACATAGGGAGTGAAAATGCTCAGACTCGTAGTAATCAATCATTTAAAAAGAGGAAACATTACCTCGAAAATAAACAAAATTGGCCGAAGAAAAAACTTATTTCAAAGAGCTTTCCTACATTGCTCGAAGCAGGAATTGTTGATGAGCGTGGTTTTTTCAAAAAAGGAAAAAAGAAGAATTTTCACACAAAATCTATGGTAGATCAGAAGAGTCTCGATTTCTACGGTATGCCGAGAGGAAAATAGGGATGTAACTTCCATTCAAAAACAATAACCAATAATGAAAATGACGGATTTTCAAAAAAGAGTCTATGATGCCCTACTTTTGATTCCCGAGGGGAAAGTGACGACTTATAAAATTCTCGGAGATTTCATAGGATGCAAGAGCTCGCAGGCTATCGGGCAAGCATTAACGAGAAATCCTCATGCCCCACAGGTGCCATGTCATCGTGTGATAAAAACTGATAGGACTATCTGATGATATGCTTTTTGAGTTTCTGAGAAACGCTCTATACTACATGCAGAAGGTGTCTATTTTGATTCAAATGATATCCTCGAAGACCCTCATGCTATTTATTATTTTGCTTAAATTCTATGCTGAGCCATTCACTCCCAGAACTCTCGTATCCCTATGATGCTCTCGAGCCTCATATTGACGCTCTCACTATGGAGATTCATCATAGCCGTCATCACCAGACGTATATCACCAATTATCTCAAGCTCCTCGAATGAACCGGATTGACTGAGAAGTACTCTCCAAGTGAACTCCTCGCTCATCTCGATGAGGTAGACTCAGAAAAGAAACAAGGGGCTATCAATAATCTCGGAGGTCATATCAATCATAGTTTTTTCTGGAGTATTATCACTCCGCATCCACTCAATAGAGTCTTGTCTACCGGTAATCTCTCTGCGGCTCTTCAGGAAACTTTTGGGAGCTTTGATGAATTTCGAGATCAATTTACTGCCACAGCTCTCACGATATTTGGTTCTGGGTGGGCGTGGCTCGTGAAGGATAAACATGGTTCACTGGCACTTCGTCAGACGACAGGGCAGAATACGCCACTCTCAGATGGAGAAAAACCTATTATAGGTATTGATGTATGGGAACACGCATACTATCTCAAGCATCAGAACAAGCGAGCTGATTATATTGCTGCATTTTGGAATGTCGTTGACTGGGTGCAGGCGGAGAAAAATTTCTCAGAATAAAAAATTCATATCTCAGTTGAGTCTGGAGTTTTGTATAGGATGGTGCAGCTCGAGATAGTTTATTTACCACATTTTTTAAAAATACTTGCTTTATTTTTTTACTTGGTATAATTTTAATATGAAAAATCCTATATTTCTGGTAGTTTTGGGCATATTGGTAATAGGTGGTTTTTATCTCATGTTTTCTCCACAACCAGGAGATATAATACAGGTGGAGGAGAATGATGTGACAAATGGTTCATTTTCTTCACTCATATTATGAAAGAAAAATCTGGAGTGTACTTTTGAACATAATGATGGAACAAATGTTTCTTCTGGTACCGTGTATCTCGCAGATGGTGCGGTACGCATTCGAGGAAATTTCATAATTCAACAAAGTGGAGCAAAACCAATGGAGGCACATCTCATACGCGATGATGGTTATAATTATCTCTGGGGTTCATCTTTCCCACAAGGTATGAAATCTCGAGTAACAGCTGAGGAACAGAGTAAACTTTTTTCTTCTAAAGATGGGAATGGTATTGATGAAGATACTACTTTTAATTGCAAAGTATGGAAAGTTGATGCAAGTGTATTTTCTAGACCATCAAATATTGAATTTATGGAAATCGGAATACAGCCCGGTACTATGAATAGTGGGAAGACAATTAATGATTTGGACGCAATTAAAAAACAGCAGTGTGATGCCAAAGTTTGTGATCAGGCACCAGAAGGAATTCCTCGACAGCAGTGTCTGCAGGCTCTCGGGTGCTAGAAATGCAGTGCAAAACACTGTTTCAATATATAATTTAGATGCTTTTGATTTCCTTGATTTAGGGGGGGGGTGTTTATTATACTGAGTAATATAATAAAAGAGAAAGGTATAAAATTTGAGAGGAGAAGTGGGAAATGCGAGCAAGCGAGCATTGAGTCAACCCGAACGAAGTGAGTGGTGAGAATCCCTAAATGTTTAAATCATGGCGGAGAGGAAGGGATTCGAACCCTCGGTGCCTTGCGGCACACACGCTTTCCAAGCGTGCGCACTAGACCACTATGCGACCTCTCCAAACAAAAAAAAAGCCTAAAATGGCTCATTTATGATTTTGGTGACCCCACGGAGAGTCGAACTCCGGTTTACTGGATGAAAACCAGCTGTCCTAACCGTTAGACGATGGGGCCGGAATATGGTCGGGAAGACAGGACTCGAACCGGAGAAATGCGTGAATCGCATTTCGAGTGGGAATGGTTCGAGCTATTCACACGAATGTAAATAACTCCTTTCCAACAAACCTAAACTGTGAAATGGTCGGGAAGACAGGACTCGAACCTGCAACCCCCGCGTCCCAAACGCGGTGCGCTAGCCAATTGCGCCACTTCCCGACATATAACAAAATGGTGGGTATGCCTGGATTTGAACCAGGGACCTCGTCCTTATCAGAGACGCGCTCTAACCAACTGAGCTACACACCCATAACATTTGTACGGTGATTATAAAAGCAAAAAACAAAATGCAACAGAATTTGTCTTACTCTTTTATTTTTCATCTTCAAAAACTTCTGTTTTGACGCCATAGAGAATGACATCTCATTTTCCGAGATGAGCTGTATCGAGATTGATTTTCTTGATAAGCTGGTGATAGACTTCTTCTCCAGAAAGAGGCGCATGAAACATATGGGGAAGTATGATACCGACTTTTTCTTGTTTCTGACACAGCAATATCATGCCTTCACTGGCTCATATGAGCTCATCCGGATGGTGGAGAATTCTACGATCTTCATCATGAAATACATCAACACGGTAGTGGAGTTTTCGAGTTTTTTCTGGATTATCTTTGTAGGGCTGAAATCGTGCATCTTCGGTGAGAAGAGTTGTGTTTTCTATGAGCTCTTCTATGACCGTATCATGTTTTGGATATATTCTTCCTGAGCTGGCGACTATAGTGTCTCCATCGCTAATTGTGATGAAAACAGGAGATTTCTCCTTGGGGAGTTTCTCTATTTTTTCTGCATCAGCAGGTGTCATGACCTTCTTTTCAAAGAGATAGGATTCGAGTATGGTGCGTGCGAGTTTGTGCATAAGAATTATTTATTTGTTGGGAGATGGATTTGTTCTGGCTTACTTCTGTTTTTCCATATCTTTGAGAGCATGATTCATGTGTCTATTCATTCACGAATTAGAGGGATATTACAATCTTTGTGGTATTTTGATTGTACATATCACCAGAACCCTGCAAGTGTAGAGAGCACTGTGATGGCATTACCGCCCCAGAATATTCCGTATAGGAAGAGGATGGTAATGATTATTCACTGAAGAGTGTGTATTCTCGTAGTCGGATTTTTCCAGATTTTACTCACGAGAACTATATTGATCACTGGTATATAGATCAGAGGAGATACTTCAGTGCTATAGGGTGCGTAGGTGCTGCTTGTTTTCCCTTCTATTTCGTCCCATGATGGCATTTTTTCATTATGTCTGAATAATTCCTGAGTGTAGAGAATAAGAGTCTTGATGGAGATATGGACATCCCTTCATCCCCAGAGTTTGTTACCAATGAGGTGAACTGTTGATGTACTCGCACTTCATACAGCCTGATAGACAATCCAAAACATAGCTGCGAGAATCATCATGATAAGCAGTGTGAGGCTCGGATCTAGGATGGCGGCTATAGCTGCTGCAATACAGAACCAGGTTCCAAATTTCTCCCCCTGAGCGAGTTGTCAGCCGTATTTAGCGCTGAGATATATACCGAGAAATGGTATATGGGAGAGGATGATTGATGTTTTTTCATCACGAGAAACAGTGACCTCATCTGTGAATTCTTTTTCAAAATTCTTGAGTGTAAATTCAGAGAGTGATATACGAGGTTTTTTTCATTGCAAAGCACTGTATATCCCATTTCATAGGAGTCCTAGCAGTGCAAAAAACAAGACAAATAATACGCCGTGCACCCAAGTAAAATCATAAATGATGACCGAAGCAAAGCTCTGTGTTTGTGTGAGAGCGATGATGAGCAGCAGAAATGCTATATGCAATATGGTAGCATATCGGGCATGACTCCTGACAAATTTTCCTGTAAACTGTTCCTGTCTCGATATGAGCATAAAAACAGCCAAGAAACAATAACTGATCATGGCATTGTGTTTTTCTGTCTGAGAAGGAAATAGGGGTGTATCCATACTCAAAATATACCAGATATTTCCCTTTATTACAAGTATTTCGCATAAAAAAACTGATTTCCGGTGAAATCAGTTTTTTTGAGGTTATTTTGAGGTGACAAATCTGTATATTCATGCGGCTCACATGGCACCAAACAGCTGTCATATGAGGATGGCTCATACTGATTGTCATGGTATACCAAAGAGTCCAATACCTAATAGCACAGCAGGATTGAAAAAACCACCTGAAATCTTGCCCACAGTCGCTGCGCCTATGATGACTACAGCTCCTATTGCAAAACCAAAGTAGCTATTACCAGCTGTTGATTTGTGTACTGCTGTGAATAGTACTGTTGTGATGAGAGCAAAAGTAAATATTCCTTCTGCGATGATAAGTGTTGTGGTATTTGCAAGTGCTCACAGTGCTGGGAGTGTCATACCGAGACCTTTTGTGGCTAGGACATACCCCACTATTGCACCAGCGAGCTGAGCTATGATATAGGCTATACCATCTCGGAGAGAGATGTTTTTGGTCATGAATAAGCCGAGAGTCACTGCAGGATTGTAATGTGCACCAGAAATCGCACCACCCATATAGATGAGCGCAGCGAGAGCTATACCGATATAGAGTGGTATGAGGGAAGAAGCACCATGGACTAGACCTATGATAGAGAGTACGAATAGGCAGGTTCCGATGAATTCGATGGTATATTTTTTCATAAATGAGCAATGAAAATAAAATTATGTCTCGTTATTGATGATTTTATCGATGAGACCATATTTGAGTGCTTGTTTTGCATCCATGAAGTTGTCACGGTCACAGTCTTGGCGTATTTTCTCAATTGGTTGACCGGTGTGTTTTGCGAGAATAGTGTAGAGAGTTTCTCCAGTTTTCAGGATATGTTCTGCGGCGAGTCTGATTTCTGTTGCCTGACCTTCTGCACCTCCGAGTGGCTGATGTATCATGATCTCTGTATGAGGGAGAGCGTAGCGTTTTCATTTTGCACCACCTGCGAGAATCACAGAACCCATGCTCGCAGCCATACCGACAGCGACGGTGATGACATCGGGCTTGATGTACTGCATAGTATCATAGATAGCGAGACCTGCTGTCACATGTCCACCTGGACTATTGATATACATTGTAATTGGTGCTTTTGCGTCTTGTTTTTCGAGGAAGAGGAGCTGTGCAATAACGGTATTTGCTACCATAGAATCGATAGCTTCTCCGAGGAATATTACACGATCCTCGAGCAGCCGAGAATAGATATCGTAGACTCGTTCTCCTGATGGAGTCTTGTCAATAACAGTTGGGATGAGTGTACCGAGGATAGAGACAGGAAAAGTCTTTTTCTTTGACTGTGTTTTTTTCATAATATTGTATGAAGGTAATGAAATAAATATGACTATATGCTATCATCAAAAGGCTATAAGCAAGAGGTCGGGAGGCTCTTTACTCTTCCCAAATTTGCCTAAGATGGTACTATAAACTAATGAAAAATTAAAAATTAAAAACTAATAATGGAGGATTATGATTGTGAAATTGGATAAAAATACCTGTGCAGAATTCATATCTCAGTGAATCGCCGATGTGAATGTAGATATTATTTCTGCTGGATGTGCTGGTTCAAAAATTCTTGTCACTCCGCGAACTACCGACGATGACCGTATTTCTTCTGAACCGCATCATGGTATATGCTCTTGGGTGACTCCTGACTATGCAGAAAAGATGGATGGAGCTCAAATAGCTCGAGCAAAATGAAAGTATTATCTCGTCTCAAAAAAAATAGCCGCTCGATGCGGATGTGGGACATCGTTTTCCTTTGAAAAGAAGCTCATTCCAACGAATCTCACAAAAATTCATCGTCTCCAGAATACTCTCAAAATGAGTCCAGAAGTACAGAAAATGCAGGAACTACTTCAAAAATCGAAGAAAAACTAAAACTTGATTCAGTCAGTATATTTCTCATAATGCGTCTATGAAAAAACAGTTTGAAAATCTCCTCAAAAAATGAGTCTCACGAATTATCGATGAGAAAAGCCTGACCAAGCGTCTCGAAAGTGGTAAAACACTTCGTATCAAATTCGGTATTGATCCGACAGCGCCTATTGTACATATCGGTCATGCGGTCCCCATTTTGAAGCTCCGTGAATTTCAGAACCTCTGACATGAGGTCATCATCCTCATCGGTGATGCAACAGCGCAGGTAGGTGATTCTTCTGACAAAGACGCAGAGAGACCCATGCTCAAACGAGAAGAAACTCGCGCAAATGCTGAAAAATATCTCTCCTATTTTGGGAAAATTCTCGACCTCAAAAAAGTCCAAGTGTACTACAATAGTGAGTGACTCGATGCAGTAAATTTCTGTGGGGTAGGGGAGCTCGCGAAAAATTTCTCTGTTGCAGAAATGCTCGATCGTGATAATTTCTCAAAGCGCTATAAAGCTGGTGTTCGTATCAGTCTCCAAGAATTTCTCTACCCGCTCATGCAGGGGTATGATAGCGTCGCGATTGCAAAAAAATACGGTTCATGTGATGTCGAGCTTGGGTGAAATGATCAATACTTCAATCTCCTCGCTGGTCGTACTCTCATGGAGGCACATGGGATGGAAAAGCAGGATATCCTCATCACACCGCTTATCATGGGAACTGATGGAGAAAAGATGAGTAAAACAAAATGAAACTACATCTCTCTCGATATGTCAGCCAATGACATGTTTGTAAAGATTATGGAAATCCCAGATGACCAGATTATTCCATACTTCCAGAGCTGTACAGCAGTTGATATGGATGATATTGCTGAGATAGAAAAAGAACTCCAAACTGCTCATCCTCGAGATATAAAGAAAAAGCTTGCTCGCGAGATTGTCTGACTCTATCATGATGTAGATGCTGTTGATTCTGCGGAGAAATACTTCGAGGAGACTATTGCTGGTGGAGTCCGTCCAGAAGATAAAGATATAAAAGTTTATAATCTTACTGAACATTATGGCAATGTTCCTTTAACGACTTTAATTAGAGAAATTGGTTTTGTAGCAAATTCAACTGAAGCTAGAAATGCAATTTCATCAGGTGGAGTAAAAGTAGATGAGATAGTAATTAATGATTTGAAAGCTCTCATTAATTTATGAAAAGAAAAAGTACTTATTCAGGTTGGAAAGAAAAAATTTGGTTACATTGTCTGAAATAAAATAATGGCATCGTTACTTAAAAATAAAGTTTCTGGATTAGTTGAAGAGTCTGAAGTTAAAGCTAATTTACCAAGTAAAAAAGAATCTAATAGTTTTTTACAGTCTTTAATTCCTAAAAAGAAATCAGAAGGCGGTATTAAAACTTTTTTACCCAAAAAGAAATAAATTTGAAATCATAAAATATTTTCTATACTCTCCCTTGTTAGGTGGAGTAGTGCGGGGGTAGCTTAAATGAGCGAGAGCACTAAGGCTTCAACCCTTGGAGGTACCGGTTCGAACCCGGCCCCCCGCTCCAATCCTAGAGAGATGCAGACATAGCTCAATTGGCTAGAGCGCCGCCTTGCCATGGCGGAGGTTGTGGGTTCGAGTCCCATTGTCTGCTCCATTAGAATTCAGAATTACTCTTTATGGGTAATTTTTTTATGGCTCGAACCCAATTACCACTCGACATGCCTGTGGGCATATCTCCGGTTCGAGTCCCATTGTCTGCTCCATTTTACAATTCAAGTCATCCAAAAGGGTGATTTTTTTGTGTCTTTTCATTTTTTCTTATACTTCCTCCATGAAATTCCTCATCTTCTGAGACATTTATGGGAAAGTAGGACGAAAAATGCTTGCAAAACATTTACCAGATTTGCGTGTAAAATATGCTCCAGATGTCGTCATCACAAATAACGAAAATATCACTCATGGAAAGGGTCCGCGAATGAATCAGATAGAGTGGCTCAATGAGCAGGGCGTGGATATTTTTACTGGAGGGAATCATTCACTCGAATCAGTCGACGATATCCGAGAATATCTCGATAAAGAAAATTCAAATCAACTCAGACCAGATAATATCACGGGTGAAGATGTGCCTGGAACTGGTCATCGTGAATTTGTTTTCGGAGATAAAAAAATATTTGTCATCAATGTCCTGGGCACAGTATTTATGGGTGATAAATGCCCGTGTTCTAATCCGTATCAAAAAATTGACCACATATTGAGAGGCGTGAATCCATCTGAGTATGAAGCAATTCTCGTGGATTTTCACAAAGAGACGACTTCTGAAGGGTATGCCATGGCAAATTATCTCGATGGTCGAGTATCACTTCTCTGGGGAACTCATACGCATGTGCAGACGGCTGATGCGGATATCTGGCCTGGAGGAATGGGATTTCTCAATGATCTGGGATTTGCTGGGGCGCGTAGGAGTATTATTGGAGTCGAGTGGGAGGCGGTTAAGCACAGATTTGTCGATGATTTGCAAAAATGACTCATGTCACCAGATGATGAGGGGCCAGGTGTGCTCTCGGGTATGTACGCTGAGATAATTGATCGAAAATGTGTGGAAATTGAGCCGTTTAGGATTTTAGAATAACTTTTAAACAAAGTGCAAAATTAAAAGTGCAAAGAGCAAAATGGAGGATTTTTTTCAGTAACAAATAAAACCAATTAAACGAATGAAACCAATTAAACCTGTTACGATTACCATCGATTGACCTGCTGGAAGTGGTAAATGAACCACCGCGAGGAGGCTTGCTGAGAAATTGGGATATAAGTATTTTGATTCTGGTGCTTTCTATCGTGCTCTGTGAGTATTTCTCCATGAAAAATGAGTGGATGTAGAACATATACAGGAGTCTGATTTGGAGAATATCGAACTAGATTTTTCGTCTGATGATAGGGTCATGGTCAATGGTCTAGATTATGAAACAAAAATCAGAAATATTGAAGCGAGTACTTATGCTTCTCTCGTAGCTGCGCAAAAATTTTCTCGACAGCTTGTGATATCTGCTGGGCGAAAGATTATTGAAAGTGGTAATTTTGTAGTTGAGGGGAGAGATATGGGAACAGTCTGGTTCCCAAGTGCACAGGTCAAAATCTACCTCACGGCTGATGCGACAGTGCGAGCGCATCGTCGCTGGATGGAATTACAGGCAAAATGAGAAGATGTCACCGAAGAAGAAGTACTCAAAAAAATCTGTGAACGAGACGATCGTGATATGACACGAGCTGATGGACCATTGCGAAAGCCAGAATGAGCCTACGAGATAGATACAACACACCTGACTATTGATGAACAAGTGGAGAGAATTTATGAGATAGTTCAGGAAGTTTTGCAAAAAGAGGATAATCTCTCATAATACACAAACCCAAGGAGATATGTGCGGTGGAGCAATCCACTGAGGAAAGTCCGGACACTCCGGAGGATTTATCCTCAACCGAACAGCTAACGGCTGCCTCCCGAATTTCGGGACGGGAAAGTGCCACAGAGACTATACCGCCTACTTCGGTAGGTAAGGGTGAAAAGAGTGAGGTAAGAGCTCACAGTTGTGTATGGTAACATGCACAAGCGGAAAACCCTCGGCGGTGCAAGTGAGTTGGCCCTCGCAAGAGGAGGCTCATGCTCGAGGTGATAGGCGACTATCATCCCAGAGAGATTCATATCGAGATACAGAATCCGGCTTATTACTTGGGTATTAAATTCTTCATTCGTGGAGAATTTTTTTGAAAAATCATTGACAGCATCACTTTGTATTTGCAATTCATGAGTTTTTCTTACAATCACCGCATATTCTTTATTTTTCCTTATGAAGTACCTCACCGTTGCCATCATCGCGCATGTCGATCATGGTAAAACTACCCTCGTCGATGCCCTCCTCAAACAAGGTGGAGCGTTTCGTGATAACCAAGCTGTTGATACCTGTGTCATGGATTCAAATGACCAGGAAAAAGAGCGTGGAATTACTATTTATGCAAAAAATACTGCTATCCAAATCGGTGATACAAAAGTAAATATTGTAGATACTCCTGGTCATGCTGATTTTGGTTCAGAAGTAGAACGAGTCCTCCGAATGGCTGACTCAGTCCTCCTCCTCGTCGATGCCTACGAAGGTCCTATGCCTCAAACTCGATTTGTCCTCAGAAAATCTCTCGAGCTCGGTCTCAGACCTATCGTCGTCATCAATAAAATTGATAAACCAACTGCACGACCTGATTGGGTATTGGACCAAGTTTTTGATCTCTTCGTCCAGCTCGGTGCGACAGATGAACAGTGTGATTTTGCTCATATCTATACTATCGCGCGTGATGGTGTCGCAAAACGAGAACTCGCAGATGAATCGTCGAATTTGCAACCTCTCTTTGACCTCATCCTCGAGAGAGTACAGCCTCGTGAAAATGATGCTACAAAACCTTTCCGTATGCAGATAGCAAATCTCTCCTACGATACATTTACTGGTCGTCAGGGTATTGGACGAATTGTTGATGGTAGTGTAAAAACTGGTGCAAATGTATTTGTTATCGGTAATGATGGTGTAAAAAGAAAAGCAAAAATCTCAAAAATTACGACTTCTCTCGGACTGAACAAGGCTGAGATATCAGAGGCATTTGCTGGAGATATAGTCTCTATTGCGGGTATACCAGATATATTTGTAGGGGAAACTGTCACTACGGATGAAAATACAGAGTCACTCCCACCTATCACTATCGATCCACCGACACTCAAGATGCAATTTTTTGTGAATGATTCACCATTTGCTGGTCGAGAGGGGGATTATGTGACTTCTCGTCATATCCGTGATCGATTAGAGAAAGAACTCGAGATGAATGTGGGTCTCAAGGTAGAATTCAAAGATGATGGTTCATTTGTCGTGGCAGGTCGTGGTGAACTCCACCTCGCCGTCCTCATCGAGACTATGCGTCGTGAAGGATTTGAGCTCCAGGTAGGCGCTCCAGAAGTTATCTTTCATGAAGAAAATGGTTTGAAAATGGAACCATTTGAAAAATGTGTCATCAATGTCCCTGATGAATCAGCAGGTGCTGTCATTGAAAAAATGGGTAAGCGTCGTGGTATCATGCAAGACATGAAATCAGAACGCGGACTCACAAATCTCGAATTTGCTATTCCAACTCGTGGACTTCTCGGTTTCCGTCGAGAATTTATCACTCTCACGAGAGGTGAGGGTATCCTGGCGAGTTCATTTGAGAAATATTCTCCATATGCAGGTGATATCAACAAACGAGAAGTCGGTTCTATGATTTCTGGTGAAAATGGTGTCGCTATGACCTACTCTCTCTGGAATCTCCAGGAACGCGGTCCTATATTTATCGAACCACAGACTGAGATCTACGAAGGTATGATCATCGGTGAACATCTCAAGGGTTCTGATCTCGTCGTCAATGCTACAAAGAATAAGCAGCTCACAAATATGCGTGCATCTGGTACAGATGAGGCGATGAATCTCACTCCTCCTCGGGTCATGACACTCGAGGACGCTCTCGACTATGTCGGTGATGATGAGCTCGTAGAAATCACTCCAACCAAAGTCCGTCTCCGAAAGAAAAAACTCAAGGAGAACGAGAGAAAGAGAGGGTAAAATCTCAACACTATGAAACTGATCCACCTCAATGTCGAATCGTTTAAATACTTTGATGCTTTGGTGGATTTTTTAGAGGCAGAAAAACCAGATATTCTCTCCCTGGTGGAGGTGACAGATGGTGCATTTTTTGGTACGCAAGGTGGAAATCAGCGAGATTATATCGGAGAACTCTGTACTAGATTTGGTTGGAATTCTGTTTTTCATCCAACAGTCTTTCGAGATATGGGTGACTATAGGATTGCTTTTTGAGTCGGTGTTCTCAGTCGTTTTCCCCTGACGACTTTAGATCAATTATATTTTGGTGAACAAATGCCGACCATTGTCCCAAACGACAGCATATCGTTTTCCGATAAACCAAAATACGAACGCTATCCCCATGCCTGGAAATGGTCACTTCCATTTCTTGTCACGCAAGTACAGACAGAGGGCTGACCTGTCAGACTTCTCACAGCTCATTTTCATGTATCGTATGAATGTCTGGAGACTCTCCAGATATGGCAAGATGCAGAGAGAATTGTTGAATACCTCCATACTCATAATCAGAATATTCCAACTATTCTCACAGGGGATTTCAATATCCGTAATGAGAGTATGGCAATCAAGATTCTTCGCGAGAAAATGACTCAACATTCTGAGAATTTCACAAATACTCTCTGTCGTTCTATTCATCCAATATTCTCAGATAAACCTGGACATCTGTGACTCTGAATAGATCATATTTTTACACAGAATATTTCCGTTTCTTCTTGTGAGGTGAGGGAGGTGGAAGTGTCAGATCATTTACCTCTCGTACTCGACTTTTCACTGTAATTACTATACTCAGTATCATGATTGACTACATACTACATATAAATGGGCGAGGAGGCAGTGGAAAAAGTACTCTGGTGAATGCTCTCAATGAAAAACTTGGCCTCGAAAGGACAAATAATTTCACAACACGCAAACCTCGCTATGAATGAGAGCTTGGATATGCATTTGTCGGTGAAGATGAATTTCATACTAGATTTAAAAACAATGAAATTATTGAGTGTTATTTTCGTAAATCAAATAGTGCCTTTTATGGTATACCAGCACCATCAAAAACTGGAATAATACAGTGTGAGATAATGGGGCTTATAGCCCTTCGTAAGTGGTGTTTTCAGAATAATGTAAAATTTCTCAGTATATACCTCGATGTTTCACGAGAGACTTTACTTGAACGGCTCAAAAACCGCTGAGATACCAATGAAACTCCTGAATGACGACTACAAGAAGATGAATATTATGAGATTTTTAAAAACTGTTCGGATATAGTCTATGACTATAACAATAAGACAGTTGAACAAGGGATTGATGGTATCCTTACAGAGATGAAAGAAAGAAATATTATCTAAATCTAGCAAATTTGAGATGTGGATTTTTGTGTCTGTGCCATGCATAGAGTCCTCCTGCTATAGCTCCAGCAAAGTGCCCCATAAAGCTCACAGTAGCACTCATTCCTATGACGAGATTTATGATGATTAGGAGAATTGCTCCTTTGAGGTCTTCGTGTTGTCTGTGTTTGTAGAAATCATACGCGTAGACTGCCAGGAGGGACATAGCAAAGCCACTTCCTCCTATCGTCGGATTTTCTGAGAAGAGATAGAGAAATACGCCGACAAAAACTGTTGTCCAGATCCACAGTCACCAAGTCCATTCTTTTCCGTGAGAGTATTCTATGACGCGACCAATAAAGAGAAAAAATATGACATTGCTCAGGAGATGCCAGAATCCACCATGGAGAAAACTGTAGAGGATGAGCTCTCCGAGGAATCAGAAAAATCCAACAGGATAGTTGTAAATTCCTCCGTAAATGATTATTTCAGGGTATATCCAGTAGACTATTGCACCGAGCAATGAGAGTATAGACACGACATTGATGGTGCTTTTCCAGTCAATATTTTGCCAATCAGGCATCTGGAGTTGGAATTGTTTCATAGGATGATTATAGAGATTTTTTTCTGAGAAAAAGTCTTCTGTTATTTTCTTCTATACCAGACGAGATCGTAGCCTTCTTTTGGTTCTCGAGATGTTTCTATATACAGCTCTTCAAAAGCAGGGAAGTAGGTGTCACCATCATATTCTCCATGGATTTCTGAGAGTCTGATTTCGGAGAGGGGATTCTCGAGAAAGAGTTTGTAGACTTCAGAGCCTCCGAGGATGAGTAAATCTTCGTCTTCTCAGAGATGTTTTTGAAGTTCTTCGACAGATGTATAGATTTCTATTTCGCCTTTTTCTCCGCCATCGACTTTCCATCCGTTCTCTGTCTGAATGGTAGGGAATTCTCCTATTCTCACAGCAGAAGGTTCTCGTGTGAGCATGATATTTCGTCTTTTTGGAAGTATCCGCCCGAGCCCTTCATAGGTTTTTCGTCACATGAGAATGGTTTTTCCACTCGTAAAAGCACGAAAATCTGCGAGCTCTTCAGGGATATCCCAAGGGAGTCCATTATTTTTTCCGATAACACGGTTTTTTGCCATTGCGGCGACGAGGATAAATTTCATTTTTATGATTTTTTAAAGGTAAAATGTATAATTTTAACTATTGAATTCTCATCAACAGTATCTCCATAATATTTTCTCATATTCTGAATTATTTCTTCTACATCTCTGAATCTTTCGTGACCACTGTAATCATTTTCAGTTATATCTCGTACTGGTTTTTCTATCAGAGAGGTTATTGTGCCGTGGCCGATTATATCATTGTCTTCGGATTTTCTAAATTCTAATTCGTCTCAAATTGATAGATACTTATCATCAAAAAGCCTCCAGGTAGAGGTTTTTTCTCACGAAAGAAGTTGTGGTACGAGGTGAGTCGCGAACTTGAGAATTTTCATTTAAACAGCAATAGGAGCTTTGATGGCTGGCCATGGGTCGTAATCCACGATCTGAAAGTCTTCAAATTTGAAACCAAAAATATCTTTTACTTCTGGATTGAGTATCAGTTTTGGGAGAGGACGAGGTGTGCGTGCGAGTTGCTCTTTGACCTGATCGAAGTGGTTGTGGTAGATATGGAGATCACCTGAAGTATGGACAAAGTCACCAACTTCTAGGTCACAGACCTGAGCAATCATATGGACGAGGAGCGAGTAAGATGCTATATTAAAGGGGAGCCCAAGGAAACTATCAACAGAGCGTTGATAGAGCTGACAAGAGAGCTTGTTGTTAGCTATATAGAACTGGAAGAGACTATGACAAGGGGGAAGTGCCATGCTGTCTGCCTGCGCTGGATTATACGCTACGACGAGATTACGACGGCTTGTTGGGTTTTTCTTACACATATCGATAATTTTCTGTATTTGGTCGATGTGCTGCCCATTGAAATTTCTCCATTGGTAGCCGTAGACCGGGCCGAGGTCGCCCCATGTTTTCGCGAAATCTGCATCTTCTTTTATTTTCTGGACAAATACTGTGAGCTCATTTTCCCATTCTGGTGTATATTTTTGGTATTTGTCTGCCAGATTATTTTTTTCGAGATAGTTCTGAAATGGCCATTCGTTCCAGATTTTTACATCATTATCGACGAGATACTTGATATTGGTATCGCCTGCGAGAAACCAGAGAAGCTCATGAATGATGCCTTTTGTGAAGACTTTTTTGGTTGTTAAAAGTGGGAATCCCTCAGAGAGATCACATCGAAATTGGTATCAGAAGACGCTTCGCGTGCCAGTTCCGGTACGGTCATCACGATCGAAACCTTTATCCATTATATGCTGCAAGAGATCGAGATATTGTTTCATAATTAAATTGTGACACCAATTAGCATGATGATAGTTAAAATAGAAATAAAGGATAGTGAAAACAAAAGTTTATAACGAAAGATAATTGATAATTCATCCTTCCATCAGAATTTGATATGAATTATTATTTGAGTAATTATTTCAACAATAAGTCCAAACAATGAAATGGTCTTGGTAATAAGATCCCCAACTTTTCGGGAATATTCTCGAAGTTTGAGAGCATTTGAAGAAAAAAAATCTGGATAAGGAAATAAAAGCTCTGTTAACATGCCTTCAACAAGCTTTGTCATTATGATTACAACTCATAGAAACAATGGAAAATAAAAGAAGCTGTATAAAATATTTTCTGTTTTTTTATCTTTTGTTTTTGTTCTGGCTTGGAATTTTTTTGCTGTTAGAACGAATAATACTACTGCTAATAAGGGTGTTGTAAAAAATGATCAGACTGTTAAAACTGTTTTATAATATTCAGAAGTTTCTGTATATCTATAAAAAGTATAGATGAGAAGTCATAAGGAGATGCTACATAATAGGGCAATTGCTTTGAGTAGTATATTTTTCATAGAAAATTATTTTTGAGAAAGCGTTGCTGCTATTATATGAAAAATCGTCCTATCTACCACTATTTTTTCTGGTGATTTTTTATATGTTCTATATTTTTCCAGAATTTTCTCCAATTGTCCTATATTTTTCTGTTCCAGAAGTTCGTGACCTTTTTTCTCAAATGCTACAGCGTTCCAGTATTGGTGATTATTACCAGTAAATGGATGAGGGATGAGTATCATATGGAGCCCGAGTGCCTCAAATTCAAAGATACTAGAACCGCTCCGTGCTATGACTACATCACATTTCTGAACCATTCTTAGATAGTCATTCTGGTTATAAAAGAAGTCAGCAATAGTGACATTAGGGAATTGCTCAAATTTTGCTCTGTAATCCAGATTTTTCACACCAAGAAGGATATGGAAATCAATATCTTGAGCTCGAGGTAGTAGATCTAGGATGGCATCAAATATTGTGGCGGAACCCTGAGAGCCGCACGAGATGAGTATTTGTGTTCTGGTATTTGGAGTTACTACTTCTTGTGCCATTACTCTTATCTCTGCTGACAGGAGAGAGCCATGTCAGAGTATTTTTTTCTGTTCGAAAAATTTGTCTGCCTCAGGAAAAGCACAAAATATTCATGAAGCAAATCGTCCAACAATTTTATTTGCCACACCAGGAATAGAGTCTGATTCGTGGAGATATATAGGGATTCTCAGTATCCATCCCGCAATAGCAACGGGGAGTGAGACATATCCACCCTTTGAAAAAATAGCCGTTGGTTCTTCTCGCATGATTATGGCTACAGACTGCACTATTCCTGTGAATATTTGAAATGGTAATAAGAAAGTCTTTATTGAGAAATATCGTCGGAGTTTTCCGCAAATAACAGGGGAGAAGCGTATGCTATTTTCTTTGGCGACTCTTGATTCTATACTATTAGCCTCTCCTATCCAATGAAATTGTGTTTCTGGATATTTTTTTTGGAGAAATATCTGGAGATTTATGAGGGGGAAGACATGTCAGCCAGTTCCTCCACCGACGAGAAGTATTTTTTTACACATGGCTTTTATTGAAATAAAACTGAAGTGATTATACTAAAATTATTTTAAATCATATACAAATATGTTTCTCTCAATACAAACAGGTTATGTGGATAATTTCCTCTCTGAGAAATCCCTGTCTCCTACTATTTCTCTCATGGAAGCCCATAAATCTCTCCAGAACAAGACCTGCAAAGGTGCAGACTATCTCGGATGGATCAATCTCCCAGAAGAGATGACTGATGAAAAAATTGCCGAAATACAATCCCATGCTGATAATCTTCGGGAGAAAAGTGATGTGTTAATAGTGTGTGGAATTGGTGGTTCGTACCTCTGAGCTCGCGCTATTCTTGAAGCATTTTCTGATCCTTATGGTTCTGATAATTGTGAGGTTGTTTTTCTAGGAAATCATTTGAGTGGTCGAGAATATGACAGAATTTTTAGTAAATATGCTCATAAAAGAGTCTCTGCATGTGTGATTTCCAAATCTGGTACGACCATGGAAACAGCGATTTCATATCGTCTTGTTCGAGCATTTCTCCTCTCCAGATATTCAGAAGAAGAGGTAAAAACGCGAATTGTTACCATTACAGATGAGAAAAATGGTGCACTCAGAAAAGAGACGGATAAACAGGGTTATACATCATATGTTCTACCAGCAGATGTAGGAGGTCGATATTCTGTACTGACGCCTGTAGGACTCCTACCGTGCGCTTTTGCGGGTGTGGATATCCAGAAACTCGTCGAAGGTGCTCGAAAAGCTCGCACAGATATTCTTTCTGATGCATGACATCCTGCTTTTATCTATGCTGAAAAACGAGTCGCTCTGGAAGAGACAGGGTTTGTTTCTGAACTTTTTATTACTTCCGAGCCATCACTCTATTTCTTGGGTGAATGGTGGAAACAGCTCATGGGCGAGAGTCATGGTAAGGAATGAAAGGGGCTCTATCCAGATACGCTCAGTTATACAACTGATCTTCATTCGCTTGGACAATATGTCCAGGAGGGGCGCCGGCTTTTTTTTGAGACTATGCTCTGGGTGCGTGATTCCTATTCGCAGATAAAAATACCAGCCATGTCTGACATGACTGATGGCCTTGATTCACTCGTTGCACGAGATCTCCATGATATCAATCTCATCGCTCTCGAATCTACGGCAAAAGCACATAATGATGGATGATGTCCGAGCATGATTATAACACTCGATAACCTCTATCCAGAGACAATGGGTTATTTTCTCTATACGATGATGTATGCGTGTGCTCTCTCTGGCATCATGATAGGGGTAAATCCATTTGATCAGCCCGGAGTGGAGGCCTATAAAAACGAAATGAGAAAGAGGCTTGCTTGAAAAGAGGTTGTCTAGTTCTATTTATCTTGATTCGTGAGGCTAGATGTGTTATTATCATGTTATGATATTCCACACCATCGATTCCGTTGAAATACAAAAGCATTTCTGAACTTCAGAAGCGTGATTGACGGCAGATCAAGTCAAAATAAAACTTCAAGAATTCTGACCAAATAGTCTCCCACAGGCAAAAAGAAGAAGTATTTTTGCAATGATTCTGGATCAACTCAAATCAACACTTATCATAGTCCTCATTGTTGCTGCATGTCTCGCAGCCCTGCTCGAGCATTCTTTTGTTGATGCTATTATCATACTCTGTATTGTCGTTATTAATACTACTATTGGAGTGCTTCAAGAGTATAAAACAGAGCGAACTCTCGAACATCTCAAAAATCTCATGACTCCAAATGCTCGTGTCCTACGAGATGGTAAGATGCAGGTCATACCTTCTACAGAAGTTGTTCCTGGTGATATACTCCTCATAGATGAGGGTGAAAAAATAGTTGCCGATGCTCGCATGATAGTATCAGGAGGTCTCCGAGTTAATCAGTCAATTCTCACAGGAGAAAGTGTTCCCCAGGATAAAAATATTCAAACTCTCACTGAATCCGTCCCTCTCTCGGATAGATCAAATATGATATATCAGGGTACGACTGTTGCTGCTGGTTCTGGGCAGGCTCTCGTTGTAGCTACAGGTGCTCATACAGAGCTCGGTCACATATCAGGCATGGTCTGACAGATACAGGATGATATCAATCCTTTTTCACAGAAGCTCGAAGATTTCTCTCGTAAAATTGCCATAATCATAACCATCATCTGTTTGATTATTGTTGGTATTTTGTATTTCGCTGGTGGGCATTTTGCTGATTCGTTTCTCGTTGCTGTGAGTCTTGCTGTATCTGCTATTCCTGAGGGTCTCCCAGCGGTCGTCGCACTCGGTCTTGCTTTTGCCACAAAAAGGCTCGTAAACAGAAATGTACTCATACGCAAACTTCCAGCTTCTGAGACACTCTGACGGGTTACAGTCATCTGTACGGATAAGACCGGTACTCTCACTCAATCAGAAATGAAAGTCGTTGATATCTATACAGATGCTTCGCTCAATCCAGAAAAGCCATGAGATGACATATTCCATATAGCAACACTCTGTAATAAAGCTCGATATGGTCGAGATGCAGCGTGAATAGAAAAGATATTTGGGGATCCAACTGAGATAGGTCTCATAGAAATAGCAGAAACATATTGATTTCAAAAAGCAAAGCTGGAAGATGAAAATCCAGCTGTAGTGGAATTTCCTTTTGATAGTGAGCGAAAGCGTATGTCTATCGTGAGAAAAACTGAAGCAGGTATTTGTTCTTTTGTAAAATGAGCTCCAGAGAGAATCCTCGAACTGATTACTTCTGAAAAAATTGATGATAAAATAATTCCTCTCACACCAGAGAGGATAGAGGACATTCGTGCAATCTTTACTCAACTCGCTTCAGAAGGGAAGAGGGTACTAGCAATGGCTTACAAGGATTTATCACAAAAAGAAAAATATACTCAAGAGGAATCTGAGTCTGAACTCGTCTTTGTATGATTTATGGCGATGATAGATCCACCTCGTGCAGAAGTGGCTGATGCTATCAAGACATGTCAGCAAGCAGGAATCCGTGTCATCATGATTACAGGAGATTCTGAGCTGACCGCGGGTGCTATTGCGGGCATGATAGGTCTCGATAATCATACTATTGATGCGACCAAGCTCTCAGAAATGAGTGACGAGGAGCTCAGTGAGACTCTCAAGACAAAGAGTGTATTTTCACGTATAGCCCCACAGGACAAGCTCAGAATTGTGAGAATACTTCGTGACCAATGACATATCATTGCAATGACTGGAGATGGTGTCAATGATGCCCTCGCTCTCAAGCAAGCAGATATCGGTATCGCTATGGGTATCCGTGGTACAGATGTTGCTCGTGATGCGAGTGATATGGTACTGCTCGATGATAATTTTGCTTCTATAGTTGCTGCAGTAGAAGAATGAAGACGTATCTATGATAATACAAAGAAATTTATCAAATACCTGCTTGCGTGTAATTTTTATGAAGTCATCCTGCTCGCACTCTGTGTCATCATCTTCAGAGATCCATTGATAGTACCATTTATTGCTATTCAGATTCTCTGGATCAATCTCGTCACCGATAGTTTTCCAGCGCTCGCACTCTCGACTCAGGAGACAGAGTCGGATGTTATGAAGCGAAAACCAATTGATGAGAGTTTGCTCGCAGGAATACAGGGATTTATTATATGGGCTGGTATCATCGGTATTTGAGTTGTTGGTACTGTATTTTTTGTTTTTCAGAGTGTCAATCTGATGCTCGCACAGACACTGGCTGTCACGACTTCTGTTATCTATCAGATGCTTCGATCATTTAGTTGTGGACGACTCAGACCGTTTGATTTCAGAGTAAATAAGTGGCTCATCATAGCTATCAGTACTTCTCTTGCTGTCCATTTCTGACTTCTTGCTTCTCCTTTTGCTTCTGTATTTGGCTTTGTATCCCTCTGGGATTTTGAACCTATATATTTTGTGTGGATGCTTTGACTTCCTATTATTGGGTATATACTTGGTGAACTCAGTAAGTATAGAAAAATATGATAATTGCTTTTGCTTGTGACCATGGCTGATTTCCTGTTCGAGAAAAAATTCTCGAACACTTAAAAAATATGTGACACGAAGTCATCGATGTATGACCCCAGAATGAAGAGCCTCTGGATGATTTTCCTGATTATGCAAAGCTCGTTTGTGAAGAGATTTTAAACTGAAAAAGTGAGAGGGGAGTCCTCGTATGTGGAACAGGTGTTGGTATGTCTATAGCTGCAAATAAATACACATGAATCCGAGCTGTCCTCGCCTACAATCCTGAGATAGCGAAAATCAGTCGGAGTCATAATGATGCCAATGTTATTTGTTTTGGAGCTCGGACTATGAGTATTGATGATGTGCTATCTTCGCTTGATGCATTTTTGGAAACTGAATTTCTCTGAGGGAAATATGAGCGTAGAAATGAAAAGATTGATTGCTTGTGTTAGTTTTTCATCGTAGATAAAACTTTTTCCAGATCAGGCTTGAGAGGTGCTGTAAAATTATATTCTTGGTTATCCAAAAAGAGATGAAGCTTCCATGCATGGAGGAATTGTCTCTCGAGTCAGAAGTGTTTTTGTGCCCAGTTATTTTCATGTTCTATTCCATAAGTCTTGTCTCCGAGGATAGGATGTCCTATATTTGCCATATGCACACGAATCTGGTGAGTACGGCCTGTTTCGAGAGTTACCTCTATGAGAGAAAAGGTTTTTCATTCAAAATGAAATACTTCTACTACCCTGTAGTGAGTAATTGCTTCTCTTCATTCAACAGGATTTTTTACAGTCATTTTGAGCCTATTATTTGGATCACGACCGATGATAGAGTGAATAGTTCCTACAGCATCGCGTGGTTCTCAGATGACGAGAGCGAGGTAGGTTTTTTGTACTTTATGGTCGTGTATGAGTTTCTGGAGATTTCGAAGGGTTGTATCATTTTTTGCCACGAGGAGCAGTCCACTTGTATCCTTGTCCAGGCGATGTACGATACCTGGCCTATCCTCTCATTGTTCGCGGTCAAAATTACTAATTTGTGCTATGAGCTGATTGACGAGAGTTCCAAATCTCCCTTCATAACTCGGTGTTGGATGCGTATTTATACCAGCATCTTTGCTCACGACGACAAAGTCATTGTTTTCAAAAATTATCTCGAGAGGTCTATGGTCAGGGGGGAGGGTAGATGGTATTGATCTGATATCCATTTCTATGACATCTCATTTTCGGGGATAATATTTGGGATTTGAATATGCTTTACCATCTTTTTTGTTGATGATTTTTATTTGTTCTAGAGTGAATCATTTCTGTATTTGCGATCTCGAATATATACTGTCAAAAAGAGCCGATATGACTTTATCGGCTCGAATTTGTTGGTCTGATAGTATTGAGAATCTCCTCATGTATTTAGAGACTAATTCACATAGACATTCTTTGAGTATTCAAAGACTTCTTCTGGTTTGAAGAATCGAGATATCTCAATATCAGCAGAATCAATAGAATCAGAAGCGTGGACGAGATTGTAGTCGATGACACAACTATGATCACCACGGATTGTTCCTGGTGCAGCAAATTGTGGATCAGTAGCACCACACATCATACGAACCTGTCGTACAGCATCGATACCCTCTATGACCATAGCGAGTACTGGGCCATCAGTCATATATTTTACGATTTTTGGGAAATATGGTTTTTCACTGTGATGACCATAGTGTTCTACGAGGAGCTTTTCGGTCATAGTGATGAATTTCATACCAACTATTTTGAGACTCTTTCTCTCGAGACGAGAGATGATATCACCGACGATTCCACGAGCGATTGTATCAGGCTTGAGGAGGATGAGTGTCTTGTGAATATCAAACTGTGTCTGACCTTCCTGACTTTCCTTTTTTCCAGCGTTATGCATAAGGGGATAATTATAAATAAAAAACGAGGCGAGTATATTGTTTCATGACCAGTTGGCAAGCTTTTGTTATTGAAAAAATAGGTTATTTTGAGTACAATCGTATAAATCCTCTTTTTCATGAAATGAGCACTCCTCACATTGACCGAGAAAACAAGTCTATCAAAGTATTTTTTGTTATTCCTCTGCGTATTTTTTAGTACTCATTCTCTGGTATTTTCACTTGAGCCGACAACTGGTGACGAAGAAGAAATGTGACTCTATACAAAAGCTCGGGAAAAAGAAGAAAAGATGGGTTCTCAGTATATGGCAGATGCGATGAAAGGTTTTTCAAAAAAACTCGATAAAGCCATCAAAAAAGATGTCGAACTGGCTAAATTTTTCAAAAAATGATACTGTGATGGATGTGATTCTATTGTCTCTCCTGATCTCGATCAAGACATGATAGAGTATCTCAGCACGGTTCCTGCATTGACCAAGAGTACTCCGTACGATTTTGCTGCTGTTGTAAAGCCTCACCTCGATCCCAGCATCTCCGAAGTCAGTAATACTGATATCCGAGCCCTCAATACGCTCATGAATATTATGTCTGATAGTATTATCGGTCAGGTAAAAGAACAGATGATTCTCTCTCGCGAAATAGAGCCTGTGGGGCGATACTATGATGGAGATACTGAGAATTCTCCCTACGATATCATGGCAAGTATCCAAAAATTGGATAGTAAATATTTCAATGAGACCCCGGAGCTGTGACCTTATAAAAATACCAGTTTGTCGGATATAGCGAGTCTCATTTCTGGATGAAGCTGACTCTCTGGTACATGGTGATCATCGGGGATAGTCTCTGATATATCAAGTGCTTTAGGCATTTCAGCGTCCTGACCTGTAAAATGAGTAGCTGCCTCTTCCTGTTCTGGTGGATCATGCTCTCTCAATACAAATATCCATACGGCTGATTTCCCTCTTCATAAATCTTTTGTTCCAGAGGCTAGAGGCTCTCAGGGTGATACTTATCAGCGTATTTTTGAAGAATGAAATGAATGGATGGTAAAATACGGAATTAACAGGTGAAATCCCTGTAAAATACCTCCAAGCTGGTTCTTCTTTCAGGGGCTTTTTGATAAAAATGCTTCAGGAGATGACTGATTATTGGCAAAGATGTTTAGTATGGGTGTTTATCCTGTTCAAGAGGTGCCTGAGTTGCTCAAATGATTCATGAATAGAGAGACTCGCACTCGTGAGTCTGAGGATAAACAAATAGAGGATTCTCTCTCAAGAGCATTTAAGGGGAGATGAATGAACTATGAGAAACCAACAGAGATACTCGTAGCTGGTATAGAGCGAGCTGTTAATCGAATATCGAGGGAAAATTCAGACAATAATCTTCCAGTTTCGAGGTCTGTTGATGCTCTCGAACGAGGTGAAGGCGAGTATCAGAAATATATCAAATCTCTCTGAAGAGGCATGGAAGGCACATATTTAAAAGAGCACTCTGTGGCCTCTACGGATCATATTGGTGTCGCTCTAGAAGAGATAAAGTCCAGGGCAGATTTCGTGAATAATTCCTCTGAAACACTCAATACTATATCGGATTATCTCCTGTCAAAAGGGGAGTGTCAACCATCATAAATTATGCAAAAAATATCACACATTGCTTTCTGTTTCTCTCTTCTCACGGTCTCATACAGTGCGTATGCTGCTACCTGTACTCTCGATACTCAGCCTTCTCCTGCAATTGCTTCTTATGAGAAGAATATTGACACAATTCTTCAGGCTATCAGTCGAGAATGAAGCAAGGCCTCCTGTACGGATAATTCTATGAGTGCGGGCAATGCCAAGCGTGTTTTAGATATCATGCAGGGATCAGATTATGATATCTGAAATTTTTTCCGTAGTAGTCCATTTTTTCTCGATACTTCTGATAAAATGCTGCTCCCAAGTGCCAAGAAACATGATGATTCTATCCAGAGCATACAGCAGAAAATTCTTGAGACAGGAGCTGAGATAGGTGGTAAATGTGCCGGTGACATCATCAGATTTAGAGAAGATGTGCAGATAGGGAATTCTCGCTATAAGACCAAGAATCGCACTCTCCAAGAAGTACTCAATGATACATATGCTCAAAGTGGGGAAGTGTTATCATTTTATCGTGACCTTGCTTCAAATGTTCGTAACAATGAATACCTCGATGAGAGTAAATTTACTATTGCTCCAGAGGGTTTTTCAGATGATATGCGTGAGTTTTATTCTCCAGAAAATATACAGCAGTGTCACGATGAAGATGCCAAGAAACAAAAAATTCAGGAAACTCAAAAAAAGGGTCTCGCAGAAGCACTCAAATATCCTCAAGCAGTTGATGTTTGGAAAAAAGCCTTTCAATTTCTCCTCTATGGTAGAAGTGCTCAACCAGACACTCCAGAGGAGGCAAATCCTACAACCACCGCACATGCAAAAGAAGGGGGACTCTGAAATTCGGTTGCCCTTCACAACAAATTATTTCAAAAAATATTCTGATTCTTTGGTAATATGCAGGGAAGTGCTGCTGAGAAAGTCCGTGAAGCAGGGAAACAAAATGCTCAAGATAAATGATTGGTTCCTACAACATTCTCTCAGGTTGCAGAATTGGTAAAAAATAATGGATGAAGTGCTACTCCTTCTTCATTGAGAAAAGAGCATGAACGAACACAAGCATTTGCATCATATGTTCAAGAATCTCTCTCTCAACAGGCCTCCAGGACAACAGATACAGTTGTACCAAATTATGAACAAAATTCTGTCATCACAGCTCCTGCAGTATGAGCTATGGAAAAATATGCAGAGACTCTTGAAAATGAAAAAAATATATTTGATAAATTATGCCGAGATGCCTATGAAAAGAGGCAAGCACTTAATTTTCCAGGTAAAGATACTTGTGATGAAATACTCGAAGGATCAGATGAAGAAATGGCTGCTTAACTAATTTCATTTACAAAGGTATTCACTTCTGGAAAATCGAGATTTTCGAGAGAAATACGAAATGCTGCTATTTGTTTTTTTAATAGCTTGATACCAGCCTCATCATAGATAAATATTTTTCTATTTACTGTGTCACTGGTATTTTTTTCGACAAAATCAAGTGCACCTTGTGAGAGTGTTTTGTTTTGTCCAGATCAGTCCCAGAGGAGTCTATAAAAATAGAGTTGTCGCTCATAGTCTGCGAGTTGTTCGCGACCTTTATCTGGTTTACCAGTCTTGAAATCGACGACCTGCATCGTCCCATCGGGGAGATATTCTACACGGTCAAATACACCGGTTAATCTGACTCATTCGACGACTACTTTTTTATAGCCAAACCTCTCTTCTACTTTTGCTTTTGCTTTGAGAGGGCAGTCTTTTTTAGACAGATAATTCTCTATTACCTCAATAGTTTCTGTGAGAAAATCAGCCTGTTCTTTTTTGGTGAGAATTTCATGAAAAAGTGTTTCTTCTATTTTTTGTATCCACAAATCTTTCTCAGGCAGCTGATTATATTGATTGAAATATTCTCCTATAAATGCTAATCATGCGTGAACAGCTGTACCAAATGATGCACTTGGCATCTTCCCAGCAGGCTGGCGAATCAGATATTTCTCGAGAAATTCTCTGGGTGATCTGAGCCAGGTATTGAGTGCTGTGACGGAGAGATCATAATTTTTTGCTCTTTTCATGAGTTCTGTTTTTGTGGCCTCTGTCCAATTGATAGGTGGTACGGGTGCCGTTTGTGTGACGATGACATGTACAGGATCGATTTCTATTACTTCTCTTTCACGGAATTTTTCTGGTATTTCCTCTATAAAAGAGGAGAGCTGGAGCTTCATATCTGGATTATCTGTACCTGATATGATGAGATATTCTCTTGCTCGAGTCATCGCCACATACCAGAGCCTTCTTTCTTCTTCGAGTTTTTGGTTTTTCTTCTCTCCTTTATCGATGAGATGTTTTTCAAAGAGGGAGACGGTGACATTGAGTTTTGATGGATCCCGAGAAGATTCCCAGTTTTTACTTGTAGCGTCATAGATAAATACTACTCTAAACTCTAATCATTTACTTCCGTGTGCAGTCATGAGTTCGACAGCATCAGATTCCATACGAATGGGCTGAGTCGTCGGGGAGAGTCAGTAATGATCGAGGTCTGTTATATAGTCTAGAAAATCTGACAAATTGCTCTCTGTATGCAGTGAGGCAAATGTTTTTATCTCATCAAAAAATGAGTTGAGAATAGAGAGTCTCTCTATTTTGTCGTCTTGTTCGAGGGCATAATTCCTATATCCAGAACTCACGAGGAATGATTCAAAGAATTGTACGAGAGTTTTATTTGCTGCGTCACGAGTCAGCTCTTGAATTTTCTCAGCTACAGATCGTACAAACATATCTTCGTCAGACAGAAAAGCTCTGTAGAGTTTTTTGTTATAGTCGCCATTTGGGGATTTGGCTTTTGACTGGATGCGCAGTAGATGATGGAGATCGAGTTGCCAAAAATCAAAGAGCATAACCCCCCAGAAGAGGTCGTTTTGTTCCATGTTATTGACTATTCTGAGTGTTTTTATGAGTTTTTGTGCTTCAGGATGATGCAGGAGATTTTCACCTTTTTGTTTATGGAATGGTATTTTTTTTCGACGCAGATATTCGACGAGATGAAGAGGATTTGCATTTTTTCTATATATAACAGCCATATCACTCCATGCTATCCCCTCGGTATGAAATTGCCTCATCTTCTCAGCTAGTGAAGCTATCTCTATCTGAGGATCAGGAGAGGCGAGAATAGATATTTTTTTCTCTTCTATTGGTGTATTTTTTGATAAATGCTTGTCGAGATTAAGTGCTTTTTCGAGAGATTCTGCATTGTTTCTGATTACTTCTCGTGATGCATTAAGTATGGTTTGTGTTGAGCGATAATTTTCGGTCAGAGGTATGACAGTGAGTCACTTGTCTCTATATCTGTTTGAGAAATTGATGATGTTTTCCATGACGGCACCCTGAAATCGGTAGATTGATTGTTCATCATCTCCGACGACGAGGATATTTGGCTGTTCTTGCTCATCCATGATGAGATCGACTATACTCGCCTGGAGGCCATTTGTATCCTGAAATTCATCGACCATTACGAACTGATACTCTTCTCGGATAAGTGCACGAAAATGAGCGTCATCGCGGAGACGGTCTCGTACGAGGAGTATCATGTCGTCGTAGTCGTATCGGGACTCAGCTATGAGTGCTTTTTGATAATCTTCATAGACATAGGTGAGCTCTCTTTGTCGCTTTAATCGTTCTTCCGTATCAGCATATTCGGCTTTTCTTTCTCATTTTTTTCACCATTTTGAGTCTTTTTTGTAGTGTAGTTCTTCATTATTTGGCAGGTCAGCAATTGCCTCATCAATTTTCTGACGAAAAAAATCAGGAGCTATACCTTCTCTCTTGAGCTGTCATACGATGCGTATCACATCTCACATGTAGAGCTCAGGGTCATGACGAGGCTTGAGATATGTATAGTTTCACTCAAGTAGTATTTTTGCTACGAGGCGACGAGCATCGAGCTCTTCGAGCATTTTCATACCAGGAGATCTGACAAATTTCTCAGGATATTCTTCGTCTATGAGCCCTTTGCAAAATCCATGAAAAGTCTCGATATTTACACGAAGAGCATCTGTACCAATAAAACTCCGAAGTCGCTCTCTCATAGCAAAAGAACCAGCTTCTGTATAGGTCAGTGCGAGTATATTTCTCGGAGAAACATCTGTTTTTGAGAGAATGTTGGCTATTCTGAGAGTGAGTAGCTGTGTCTTACCAGTTCATGGTCATGCAATCACAGCAACAGGGCCATAAATAGTATCTACAGCGAGTTTTTGGGCGGTATTGAGTCGAGAATAAGCAGATTCAAAAGGGTTCATCATTAATATGTATCAAAATATCAGCTAGTTTTTGCTGGTGCAGATGACTCATTATTTTGAAATCCCTCAATCAGGGAAGGGGAGAATATGATGACATACCCCAGAATTGTGAGCGCGATGAGTGTAATAGTCAGAATTTTTGCCACAGTAGGGACATGACAGCTCATATCCATGAATCGTTTTAATTGTAGAAATATCACTGCAAAAAATATCCATGCACCGATGGCAATCACTGTAAAGTAGATAAGTGCTCCTATTTGTATTGACGACATAGTAATATACCTATTATAGGGAGGATTTTTCTCGTGCAAATCGAATAAAATATTTGCAAAACAAGAGAATTCATGGTAGAGTATACCTAGAAACCACAAAACTATGGCTACTATTCAAAAGGGAACTACAACATTTACACTTCTTGATGAGGTACAGACCAAGTATCCAAGACTGATAGAATTATTGCTCGCAACAGAGTCTATGGATGATAGTGAGCGACAGTACTGGTTTGATATTCTTCCTTCGATGAATGCTGACCAGGTTCAGAGACTCACTGATATCCTCGAAACAGAACGAAAAAAACTCGATGATCTCGAGAAAAAATATCAGACAGAGATTGAA
>JALQUC010000039.1 GCA_023268615.1 Candidatus Altimarinota bacterium
ACATTCACTGTATATCTGACATATTCGCTAGAAATGGCTGTATATATTCTGGTGCTTCTGCTGTTTTTATCTCATTATTTTCTTCATTTTTTTTTTCTGCACTTTCTGACTCTGATGTTTCTTTTTCTGTCTCAGAAAATCCAAAAAAGTTTACCTCTGATTCTATACCATTGAGCTCTGGAATCTCCATGCTTGGATCATCGGCACGCAGTTTCGAAACTCACACCATGACGAGTGCGAGCGTCGCAACTCAGATAATCCCTCGAGCTCTTCATTTCCACTTTCCTTCTGGGTGAGTGGGGTGGAGATCGAGGTGAGTCCTGATTCGTGCATTGAAGGCTTCTAATTGTGTTGTTCTGCGCGCAAAATTTCTCCTTGCACTATTCCATTCTGCATCAGTCATATTTCCAGCTGCATGTTTTGCAAGAGCTTGTTGTTTCGCTGTTTCTAGTTCTGCGATTCTCGCTTCTATAGTTTTCTGTGCTGCGAGGAGGTCTCATTTCTTTGCTGGAATATCTGCCTCGGTGAGAGCTTTAGGATTAGTCTTTATTTTTTCTCTGAGTTCTTTTGTGACAGTGCCTCGGAGGAGCTGTATTTTACCTTCTATTTTAGTTATTTCCTCGTCAAGACCCCTTAGTATATCATCTAGATCAATAGTGCTTCCTGATTTTCCAGTGAGTCTCTGAGCCTCTTTGATTATTTCTTGAGTCTTCTCTGTACCATTCACGATGGCTTTTTTATACTTTTTTATTTTTTCCACCTCATGTTTTATTTTTTTTATTTTCTCTTTTAGCGTGATGTTATCAGCAACTTCTTTCATATTTGATCAGCCTAATCATAGCTTTCCAGCTCTTTGGTACAATCCATCTTTGATTGCCACAAAAGGATCATCAAGTATCTCTCAAAGTTTTCCTGCTTCCCATTTTTTAAATATAAATTTTCCAGCATCGATGGGGAGTTTGATAGGATATGATGCCGTCTCTGCGAGTAACCTCCATCATAATATTCACATTCCTTGTTTGAGGACTGCTCTTTTCACCGCAGTGACCACGAGTACTGGCATAATACCTCCTGCGTATTCGACAAGAAATTCTTGTCCAGAGAGTTGTTTACCACCTGGTAGGAGTGTCTCAAAGAGTCGAGAAGGTCCGAGGATGTACACTTGGTCGAGATATTCTATTGCTGTTTTACCTCCGATCTTAAGAATTGCTCCACCCGCACCAATGACTCTCTCTACTGCATTCTTGGTTTCACCAGGATTTGAGGTTGCTTTTTCGGCGACTTCACTGATGGCACTACGAACATCACTATAGGCTTCCTTTCAGAGCTTTCACCAGAATCCGAGAGAGCTCGGATCATAGATAAAATCTTCTGCGAGTTCCAATTTTTCATCTTGCTCAAGGAGGGGATTGATACAGATATTTTTTGCTGGCATATCAGGAGTACCATTTTCATCGACCCATGCCCACTGGATATATCGTCCATCTTTTTCACCTCATTCTGGGAAGATGCGTATCTTTGTGCCTTCAGTTGCCTTCATGAGACGGTATATGTCGGCTTCTGTGATTGGTTCACTACGATGAGTCTTATCGATGATTTCTTGGAGTATTCCACCTTTCTCATCTTCTCCGACGAGAGCAGGAGCTGTTTCTCATTTCATTTTTTCCTGCATATCGACTGTGAGCTCTGCCTGAAATGCTTGCAGCCCTATCTTGTTTTTTGAGCCTATTTTTTCATTTGCATCTTGTACGAGAAATTCTCTAAAGCCTTCTTCAAGCTTTTCTTGCCAATTATTTATGAGACCATCGATTTCGGCTGTGAGTTTTTCTCCATTATTGTCGAGATATTCTGTGACAGTATGGATGTGTTCTTTTGCCTTGTATCATGGAGTGATTTCTTCCAGCTTAGCGCCTATTTCACCAATATCTGCCATATCAGAGAGCATCTCACCGATATCCTCTGTTGTCATATTCTCTGGTATTTGAATATGTTTGATGAGTTCCATCTGAGTCCCCAGAAGTGCGATTTCAATTCCCCACAGAAGAGGATGATTTTTCGCTGATTTGTAGAGGGCACCCATGACTATTCTCACGAGATCTACTCACTTCATTGCTGGCGAAAACAGGAGTCATTTTGTAGCGATATTTCCACCAATGAGCAGTCCGATAGATGCCTGAAATGCCTCAGGATTTTTCTTGTAGATGAGTTCGAGTTTGTCTCCGAGGAGTTTGATTTTACTTTTTACATCAGCGAGGAGACGGCTGTCCTCAAGGAATTTATACCCCGGTCGTGTTCACCGCTTGTCGAAATATTCTTCTACTTTTCCACCACTGAGTACTGCCCAGATATCTTCTGAACCTTCTTTGATTCCTATTCCTGCTTTTTCAAGAGCATTCTTCCACCATGATTTCTTGCCTGCTTCGTCCGCTGGCATTTCACCCAGAGACGCACCGTTATTCTCGATATATTCATAGAGTCTTCCTATTCAGAAGATACCTATACCACCTATACCAAAGAGCCGCAATGCACGACTTGTTGCGAGTTTTTTGAGTAATTCTGTTCCTTTGACTCCTTCCAGACTCTGTTGAAGAGAAAGAGGTAATTTGTTTTTTATGAGGTTAAAAATTCCGAGACCTGCTCAGCCCAATATTGCGAGTGGTGCTGTTTTCTCAATCAGTCCTTCCTTCGCCTCCGCTACTTCCTCTTTTGCCTTCTCTTTTCAGTCTGCGATGATTTTTTCTGCTTTTTCTTTTGTCATTGCAGTGAGGGCTTCTTTTGCTCACTTAAATCCGAGAGCAGCACCGAGAGTGAAAAAGAGGAACTTGATAGTGGAACCAATTTCTGAGAAAAATTCTCCCATCTTTGTTCCCACAGCTACGAAGCTTTCTTTGATTTTCTGGAGAGGGGAGAGTGCTTCTGTGATTGCTGCCTGTCCTTTTTCTTTTACTTCATCGACTGCCTCTGTGACGGTTGATTTGACTTCATCGACTTTCTTGTCGAGCTCACCCATGATGCCTTCTCGGGATTCTCGAGATGTGCTCTGCACTTCTCGCATTCACTCAATTTTTTTCTCTAAGAGTGCTTTGACCTCTTCGAGTGGAGGGAGGTTTTCATTGGTGATGAGATCTCTCCATTCCTTTTCCGTAAATTCTATCACACCTGATTTTTCCCCATCTTTTTCGATGGCTTGATCGATTGCGGCTTGAAATACTTTCAATCGTTCTCTATTTTCTGATTGTTTTGTGAGTTCGTCTTTGAGTGCTGAGAGTGTCTCAAAGCTGATCATGCGAGGTTTTTCGGGAGTAGAAGTGACCATAGAGAGGAATTACTATATACCACTACAAAATACCATATTTTGTAAGGGAAAGCAAAGATTTGAGGTCTTTTTATTCTTCTTTTGCCAGGAGTTCTCCAAGAGTTTTATCTGGGTCACATGGAGCCTCTGATTCCCAGATTTTTAGTATATTTTTTCGGACTGAAGCCTCTCGAGCATTGTTGTTTATATTGGCTATGAGATTCTTTATATGAATTGGCACTACTCGTCCAGCAGGAATATCCCGTCTTTTAGGATACCATTCGACCATGAGATCACCAATTTTTGCATCTTTCCATTCGTTTGGATTTTTCGCAAATTCTATCAGTGTTTCTTGTTTTGATTCTGCATCGAATAGGTAGGATATGCGCCTTGTGTAAAACCAACTATATTCGGTATCAAGCGATTCAACCATATCTTTTATTGTACCATTTTTTAGTTGTGCATTATTGAGGGTTCTTTTGTGTGCATTTTTGTATTTATCCCATGTTTCTCGGAGCATAATATTGAGCTTTTTTTTCTCGTCTCCATCGAGTCTTTCGAGTATTTTCTCTATTTCTTTTTCTTGTTTTGGAGTTCACTTCCATTTTTCATTGAACTCATTGTCTGGATCAGGATTTAGGACTGCGAGGATGGCTCCTGTAGGATATGTGTCTGCGAGTTTCGGACCTATTCGGTCATCGAGCATGAGAGCACTCCAGTCAGAAGAGGTACTAAAATATGCTGAGACATTGTTCCATTTGTCTCGGAAAAATTCTGGCATCTCACTCATGATATTGGCTTTTTGAGGTGCTTGTGTGACTGCATCAGCGATATTGCCTCACATAGCTTCTTCCCAGAGTTTTTCAGCTGTTTTGATATTTCAGACGATAGCGAAACCACCCAGTATCGCCGCAGTGGCACCAAAGAATTTTGAGAGTTTTCCTTCGCCGACCATCATACGCACAAGTCACCAGATAATAGCCGCTCCGACCGCAAGTCCTGCTACTGGTGATATCTGCATCATGGTGGAAAGGGGTGCTTTTGCAAAGTCTCTCTTTATGGTTTCCCATGATTTGCCACGAGTATTTTCACGGGCTCGCTCGACGAAATCCCGCTGTCTCGTCTGGATATCTCAGAGTCGTGATTCTTGACCGACCCATTGTGTGAGAAATGTCTTTTCTTCATTGGTGAGAGCACTTTTTTCGATGACTTCTGCTGTCAGAGTGGTGTCTGGATTATTCCCGATAGCTTTTTGACTGAGAGTCGTGAAGTGTCCTGTGAGGTTTTTATCGACATTGTGGTAGGCGTAGGCAGCGATATAATCAGCGATTTTTGGTTGATTATCCGCTATGGAGAATGGTGAACCTGTTTTTCTCCCAAAGTGAATTGTAGCGAGTTTCGACTCCCATTGTGCATCAAGTGTAGTATTACCGGTCTTTACAACTGGTTGATTGTCTTCTACTGACAACTGAAAACCAGGCTTCATGATGTGGCTATGGATGACACAACCAAAGAGGTAGTCTATGGCTTCTTCTGAGAGAAATCAGTGTTCTTTTTCGTCATCTATCATCGTATTGATGGTCTGTATGTCTTCTGCAAACTCTATAGGGTCGCCAAGTCGCTCATCAATCACCTCTCGTAGTTTCTCATCGAGACGCATCTTGTTGAGATTCTTTATCATTCCCTTTTTGAAATCTTTATCTTCTTTTATAGCACGAACCTGTTCTATACGACCCAGATTCCCGTACACTTTTCTGAGAATATCGAGCTCAATATTGTTCCAGTTCATGCCTGGACGAGGACTCTTATCGAGTGTCACTGCACTGGGACCGCCGAGGATTCATGCAGCCCAGATACGAAATGCTCCTTCATCAAAGTCTTGTTCTTGAGAATAGAGAGGAGGTATCTCAGTATTGCCTACCCGAGCTCCAGAGATAGGAATATGTCTCGGAGTGATACCATTTGTCCGATACCAATCTGCGAGTGCTCTGACAGATTGTACTGATGGTTCGATAATAGGTGTTTCAGGAGCGTCTTTTTCAAATCTTACATTGATCTGGAGTGTCGGTGTCTGATTCTGAGCTGAGAGAGCCTCATTTTGCAGGGGTTCATGAGGATACATCTCATGCATATCCTGTGGTCTGTAAGGATTTCGTGGTCGTATCGGAGGATGGTAGCCAAAGTGATTCATTTTTATTTTATTTTAGTGATGAGCTTTTTCTTCTCCTCATTTTTTTGGATTTTTTCTTCTCCAGAGCTTTCTCAGGAGCCAGGCAGTTCCACCAACGGCTGCACCTCCGACGAGGGCAGGTCCGAGGAGTACTGCTCCTCCTGCTGCAGCTGCGATACCAAATCCTACTGCCGCACCTCCTGCTGGCCAAGCAAGTGTTTTTGCTGTTGTTTTTACTGCATGACCAAATTTACTTTCATGGTGTTCACCTGCATGATCGCCAGCAGATGATGCTCAATGGGATTTTTCTTTTTTCTCGGCTTTTTCGTGTTTGTCACCTTTTTCATCATGTCCATGTTCTCCATGTTCAACAGCTTCAAGTTCTTCTTTTATTGCCTTATAGAAGTTTTCTTTTGATAGGAATGGCCCTATTTCTTTTGTACTATGCTCTCATGCAGGTACATCAGCCCAGTATTTATATCCAGCTCATACTTTTGTTATAGATCTTTTTTTCCTCATCTCGTATTGATTTCACTTATATATATAGTGACCTACCTTTTCATCGTCTTTTGCAAAGTTTTTTATTGATTCCAAGAGCACACTTCGATTTTTATCGTGATGAGAATTGTATATACCATGATGACTCTCCAGAAAATCTATCAGATTTTCTACTGTTGGATCTTCTTTAGGTCTCTTGTTGCTGATATGTAGATGATCTTTATCGGTTGTTTTTGTGCCTCCAGCTCCGGGATAGCTCACAATGAAATGTTTCGGTGAGTATGGAGTAAAAGTTCCTCCAGTAGTACTTGAATCTTCATGTACGAAATATTTCTTACCATTTAATATGTATTCGCCTCGGTGTCATTTTGATTTTCAGATTGCCTCACAGAGCTTGGTGAATTCGACACGATCGAACTCGGTGCCCATATCTACTGTCTCTGCAAACTCTTTTGTTTTTTTCTTCTTTTCAGCGTCGAGTCTCTGTTTATCTATTTTTTGTGCGACTATGTCTGGATTAGTATCCATAATCCATGCTGTTTTACCATCAGATTTTCTGTAGAGAGCATGATAATTCAGCGTTGCTGGATCATATCTTACCGGCATTCTCTCAGGCTCTTTTTCTCCATGAAACACATATTCACTTGTATGATTTCTATTTTTCTTTGCATCAGCGAGGGCTTTATTGATCTGACCAATATAATTTACAACCTCTCATGACTCAGTTGCCGCCCCTGTAGGAGATACGATTGTGGGGTTGCTTCCTTGTGATAATCTCTCTGCACGCTCTTGTTCTCTTTCTGCTCTCTTTTCTGCTTGTTCTTTTTTTCGAGCAAGTTTATTGGCAGCATCATCTATATTGTCTATAGATATTTTTCTGGCAGTGTAGAGTCATTCCATAAGCTCTAGGATATCCATTGCTACCCACGGCCCTCCTGCTGTACGCTGGTATTCGTATTTTAGTGGATTTGCAGAAGGTCTCACTGCATGAGTAGCTGCTCCTGGTGCAAAATACAGGTCAATTGCATCTTTTGCATTGGTGGTTCCACCTGTGAGAAAATGTGTCCAAAATGTTGCCATGCTGGTGAAATTCCATGGTGGCGTAATCGCTGGTCTACTGGATATATCCTCGGACATATCCAGAATTGACCCTACTTTAGAGGCACTTTTTGATACGATACTATCGAGGTGCTCAGCAATGGTGGCGTGTACGATTGCTTTTCGGGCACCATTTCTATCCAGACTCCATACTTGCCCTGCACTATCAAGTTCATATTTTTCTCATCCCGTAGAGACATCGAGAAGATCTTGCAATCAATCGTGCTCAGGTATGAGTTGTGTTGGATCAGTTGTAGTAGTGGTCATACTTTTATATTCTCTTTCATTGTGCCATTTATTTTCCATAAAATCAAATTTCTGTATTCTTTTTCACAAAAAACCGTGACAATTTCAAAAAAACACCCCTGATTGGGGTGTTTTTGAGTTTTTAACTCTTAAATTGCATTATTAGGGACCACTGAATCTATGAGTTCTCTTATGTCTTCTGAAGTCACCTCTGCCTTTTTCTTCCCATGAACTTGGTATACTTTACCATTTGTTTCATGTCTTAAAAGGACAATACTATCGCTCTGGGTCATACCGCCAACACCATGATACTCAATAGTAATTGTATTACCCTGTACTGAAACAGCATATCTAATCTCTTTACCATCTCGGTAGTCAATAGAAAAGTTGATTTGGTTTCCTTTGCCTTTTATCTTTATTTTGAGAAAATCGGCTAAATTATCAAATGTTCCAGATGCATTTACATCTCAAGCACGAGGAGTATTTACTGCGCTGAGCATGCCTGCCAGAAATTCTAATGCACTGCTTGAATCTAAATTGTCAAGGTTTGTAGCATCTTTATTACTCGTGTCGACAAAATGCCCACTTGTGACACTATCTTCTCTGCCAAACAATCAGTTTTTTTGAGCTTGACAGCCTCACACGGTTGCACCAGCAACTGCTGCTGCTACACCTAGACTCAATAGTGTCGACTTCAATGCTCATCCATGTTGTTTTTGACGAGCTGCATGTGTACTTGGTACATTCATATTTTTTTGGGGTTAATAAGTAGAATGTGTAGATATTATATTTATATATTTATATATGTCAAGTAAATTATATAAAATATTGAATTTTATTTCTCTTCCCCCGTCTTTCCTCTTTCTGGAGCATCTTCGATAATCTCTCCCGTTACATCAATTGTATCAGCAGATGTGATTCATGTATCCTCTGATGTTTCATCAACAATATCTGTGAGAGGGGGAGGAATATTATTTTTTTTTCGTTCAGATACTGTCTCCCAGAGTACTGCTAGGACCCCCATTATTAGTCTCTTTCCCATTGTGCCTAAAGAGGGAAGTCAGTATTTTTTTATAACTATAAAAGATACTAAAAGTAATATTGCTACAGAGGCTCATCAAATACTCAATCTAGCAATCAATTCTGACCAACTATCTCCTGCTTCGAGCCGCTCTGCTATCTGAGTCAGATGATGGAGGGCGAGTTTTGAGTCTTCTTCTGTAGACATATATGTGTAGTTGCTGATGAGTTGTCGGAGCATTGTCCGGGCTTCATCAGAATCGGCTGCACCTATAAATTCTTCTAACTGAGCTCAGATTCTGCTTCCATGAGTCCCTGTATAATCGGTCGATATACCACCTATAGTGAGGTCATTTTGTATGATCTCGAGACATTCGTGCATATAGGATTGTATAGCACTTATCTCCTTGCCAGTAATATGCGCTATGCCGTCTTGTATCTCTCGGATGACTTCTTGTTCGTCTTCTTTCATGATTTCATAGAATTCATCGATGAGTTTCTTGAGTTCTGCATCTATTTTTCTCAGATCATTGATTGTGACATCTCCTGTGAGTATTTCTTCTATTCCCTCGAGTCTATTACTGGTTTTCCAGTAGAGGGGGAGTTTATTTATTCGCCAGAATCATCGGAATCTCTTATTATCCTCAATGTTCTTCCGGAGCATATGAGACTTTGTTTGGATCTTTACTATGAGAGTCTTCTGCTCCTCTGAGAGGTTGGATTGACCCACTTCTTCTACGATTGATCTTTCGTCTCGCTGGGTACCATCGAATATATTGGCAACCCTTCAGCGATTGTGTTCAGTCAATGCGCCAGACATGCCTAGTATAGCTGTCACTCCCGTTATGCTGAGACCTGTAGTTAATTGTGTTTTGGTTGGTTTTTTCATTGTATTTTTAATCTAGAGGATTAGTGACTACTTTTTTTTCTTCTGATGTATCTGAGGTTGAATTGGTAGACTTGACTGCCAAATCACCATGTTCGGTAGTGTTCTTGGTTTCTGTAGACCAGAGTCAAGAGAACCATGCAAAAAGAGATTTCCACCCACTTGCACCATTGAGAGAATCCAAAGACTCTTCTCCATCTATTATTTTTTTACCAGGATTAGATTCATTATCCTTATCATCTTTTTTTATCTCTAGTTCTGGAGTATCAGATGTTCTTGGGGTATCGGGCACTCATACTTTTTCACTAGGACTAGGTGGAAGATCAGGCACTCCAGTTGGCGTCTCAGGTTTCTTATCTTCTGGAACATCAGAAACTCCTGGCTTCTCTGGTTTCTTATCTTCTGGAACATCAGGCACTCCAGTTGGCGTCTCAGGTTTCTTATCTTCTGGAACATCAGGCACTCCAGTTGGCGTCTCAGGTTTCTTATCTTCTGGAACATCAGAAACTCCTGGCTTCTCTGGTTTCTTATCTTCTGGAACATCAGGCACTCCAGTT
>JALQUC010000006.1 GCA_023268615.1 Candidatus Altimarinota bacterium
AGTATTTTTTTCTCTGAAAATCGTGTGTTTTTTCGAAGTCTTGTTTTTGGCTTCATGGAGAGAATAGTAAGGATTACTGGAAGTAATCAACTACTCTAGACCCTTCATTATTCATTCGTCATTGTTCATTTCATTTGGGTATTTTGTACCCTGAGAGTGCCGCACGGCTCAGGTGGCATCACTTCCCTTGGTTATCAATCAGTCGCACCATCATCTCATAGAGCGGCTGAATCTCCAGATCTGTAGCGAGATATTTGAGTCTATTGGTCGCCGAGATATATCGGTGCGGGATGAATTCAGCAAATACCTCTTCTCGGAGACTGGGGGCATTTTTACGAAGCCAGCGCTCGATGATGGCGGTATCATTCACATCTGCCCCTGTACGGGTCGTCAGAGCCTCCAGGAGAGCATGTTCGGGCGCTGTCACCATGAATTGGACTCATTCTATGGTCAGGCGAGTAGAGTATTTCTTGATAAGCGGGTAGAGCGACTTCTTCTCCCCTCTCACCACCTGAGACACGAGACGGTAATCTCCGAGGAGTGCGAGCTTGGCTGCGTCCTTTTGCGTGACTATCTGCATCGTCTCCGGGAGCGAATAATCACGGAGCGAAAAGGCGAGAGCCTTTGAGCCAGTGATAATCCCCTGCCCCAGATAATTTTCGGCGATGACTTTTTTGAGAATAGGCCAGTAGAAATCCTCTGGGTCCAATTTCTCACCCAAATTCCACAGATACATACCCTTGCGAATCGAGACGAGAACTCCGGTCGAGACAAGTCGATGGACGATCTTGTACGCTGCACCTTTTTTCACATCACCCCGGGCGGATTCGAGCATGGCTTCTATATCAACAAGTGACCATAGCTTTTGTCATTTCTTCCTCATTTTTTGAACAATTTTATCAAAATCCATATCAGTCAATTATATTATAAAATAGGGCTATACCTGTTATAATTTTAGTATATTTTTATCTATAAAATTGCAATAGTTTTTTCTATAAATATATGATTTTATTATCCTGTATGAGTCATAATTGTATCCAGGAAAATCGCTCTCATATGTCCTTTTTACTGCTTTTAGACATTGGCACTTTTACCGTCATCCTCGTGCAAGTGAGTTCATTGCGAAGCGGGGACGAACGAAGACACGGGGATCCAGGTAAATAAACTACGCAAAGCGTTCCCTCTATACTTTTAGGGATTTTTATTATTCACCTGGATTCCGGCTCGATATTTCCCCTGACTTCGTCAATGAGAAACATCGTCCGGAATGACGGAACTGATACTTTTTACATTTATAAAAATTTCCTATACTTCCTGTATTCAAAAAGAGGAAAACCTCTCTTTTGGCATTTGTATTTCGTATCTCGTATTATGAATCTCAGTACCGCTTCTCTCATCGATATGCTCGCTGGTCTCCGTGACGGCACTCTCACCCAGGCTCAGATCTGGGAACACTTTGACCATGTGACCACAGAACTCGATGATGAGCTCCAGGCGTATAATCACAGGACGAAAGAAAAGCCCGAAGCGGCTCAAGGTCCTCTCGCAGGTCTCCCTGTGGCTATCAAGGATGTCTACAGTGAAACTGGCGTCCCAACGACCGCTTCAAGTAAAATGCTCGAGAACTACATCGCTCCCTACGAATCAACGGCGACGAAGCGTCTCAAAGAAGCTGGTATGGTCAGCCTCGGAAAAGTAAACCACGATGAATTTGCGATGGGTGCGACGGGTGAAAACTCCGCTCTCCGAATCTCTCGAAATCCCTGGGATACCTCTCGCGTCCCTGGTGGAAGTAGCTCTGGCTCTTCTGTCGCTGTCGCCTCAGGCATGGCTCCTGTCTCTATCGCCACTGATACAGGCGGAAGTATTCGTCAGCCTGCGTCTCTCACGGGTGTCGTCGGATTCAAGTGAACCTACGGGACTGTCTCTCGCTACGGTGTCATCCCGATGGCGTCCTCTCTCGATACGATGGGTGTCCTCTCTCGCACTGTCCGAGATGCTCACCTCGTCTGGGATGCTATGCAGGGTCACGATCCTCTCGATGCTACCACGCTCGATGGCAGAATCGAAGTCTCACCTGACATCTGGAATCGCACAGACCTCAAGGGTGTAAAAATCGGACTTCCAAAAGAATACTTCGGAGACGGTATCGAAGCCGGAACACGAGAAGTCATCGAACAAGCCAAAAAAACACTCACAGACCTCGGAGCCGAGCTCATCGAAGTCTCTCTCCCCTCGACAGACTACGCTCTCGCTGCCTACTATGTCATCGTCCCGAGTGAAGTTTCTTCAAACCTCGCACGATTTGATGGTGTGAGATTCGGACATATCACGGGCGAGGAATTCCGCGACTACGCAGACTGGATCAGCCATACGAGAAGTGAAGGATTCGGTGCAGAATCAAAACGCCGTATCATGATCGGAGCATTTGCGCTCTCATCTGGATTTTACGATGCATACTACCACCGCGCGTCTCTCGTCCGAGAACTCGTGAGAAAAGAATTCGCTGAAACATTTGAAAAAGTCGATGTCCTCGCCACTCCTGTCTCCCCTATGGTCGCATGGAAAATCGGTAAGATGGACAACGACCCTCTCGCCAACTACATGGCAGACATCTTCACCGTCCCTGGTGCTCTCGCTGGTATCCCTGGACTCTCTGTCCCAGCTGGCTACGCCGCACCGGCAGACGACGCCTCGATCGAGCTTCCCGTAGGTCTCCAGATAATGGGACCAAAACTCGGAGAAGAAAAAGTCCTCATGGTCGGTCATCTCTTCGAACAAGCTATGCAAGAGAAAATCAATGCACAGAGACCGAAAGTTTGGAAGTAAGAGATATTATCTCGCGAGAAGTTCTCCTGCCATGTCCTTGAAGTCCGCAAATACATCAGCCGTACGAGAACGGTACATTTTTTGTTTCTTTGTATTGAGGGGCATACTTTTCAGGAGAGCTGTCCACGCTTGGTAGGTAAGAGGAGTGTATGTTCACGAATGAAGAGCTGAGGGTATCATATAGTCAGGAGGGATATATGAGAAAGGTTTTTTTCTAAGAGCATTGCCCTTGGCTATGTCTCATAGATCCACTCGATACGACGGTGCGTAGATACCGTGTCCGAGTGGAAAAAGTATCTCACATACTGCTTCTTGTGCTGTTATCTGTATACGAAATATTCCTCCTGCGGAACGGATATCCGACAATTCAAACTCATTTATCACATGACGAAAACAGAGCCAGGTCATGGCATCCATGGTTCGCTGATGTTTTTCTTGAATAGCTATTATTTTCGATGCGGCAGATTGGACATCTTTCAATAGTCCAGAAAATCCAGGAATCTCTGGCACAATAGTACCAATACCTACTTTCTTTTCTCTATAGTCTGTGTCAATAGTCTCTATGCGACCAATGGTCGGTCGAACAATTCCTATAGGTGTGCACGCTGTATGTGGTATATCATAGAGCATTCCTGCGTGTATTATCGGTGTCCCCAATTCAACTCACTCGTACTCGAGATAGCGGTCTGCTTCAGCAATGAGTCCTTGTAGTTCTTTCATATCTAACAAGGAATTATATTTATACTGAAAAACTTACAAGTATTTTATTCCCTTATTTACCATCAATTAGTTCAACTACTTATCAATATCTGAGAATTTGCTGAGATAAACACGCCATTTATTATGATAGTATTCCCTCCTTTCAATATCCATACTATCAAATGCAGGATGTACTATTACTTCTTCGAGTAGATTCATGAGATTACACATTTCTTGGTAGAGTCTGTCTCTCGCGAGTATACATCTCGTTTTATACATAGACAGTCCCCTGCTTTTTATTTCTTTATGAGCGTAAAGTATCAAAAAATATCACTTCATACTTCTAAAATTTGACCATAAAAAATCAACTGTTTGTTCAGTGTGTTCTATCTGGGAAAGAAGAGAGTATAGCTTTAGCTGCTCTAATAAAATCTGAAATCTATTATTTGCTCTCACAAGATAATTCCAATATCTGTCTTGATCTCCTTGTGGCAGCACTGCATAATCAGGACTATCCGTAAAATCTAGAGCCCTATCTGCAGATTCTTTTACTGCTTGAGAAGGTAGATCTAGGTGATCAGTTCAGTTATTCCAAGCAGTCAAAATATCACGCTTATTGGCTCATTCCGAAGCTACAATAACGGTATCAAGTAATTCACGAATCGAATTTGAAAATTCTGAAATTCTCACCGTACACTCACGGAGATAAGGATGCACTTCAGAAATGGGACGATTTGATCCTTCCATATATTTATAACACATGGTAGACAAATATCCTTCTCTGTAAAGAGGATTAATGACTATCTCTGTGCATCATCATAGTCTCTCCGAGCATGAGCTTCATCTGAGCTATTTCTTCACTCTGGACGCGGATGACCTCTCGAGCAAAATCTGAGACTTCTTTGCGGGCGTCGAGTCGGAGAAGTGATTCTGCCATCTGGACTGCTCCCATATGATGCATAATCATCCCCTGGAGGAATCATGTATCGAGGGCTTTTCCTGAGAGCTTTGTCCCATCCCCCATCATATTCTGGTAGCTCGACTTCACGGTCGAATAATTCCAGTCTTTTGACCATTTCTGCATCATGGCGATTTCTTTTTCCTGAGCGGTGATGATAGCCTGAGCGAGCTTGCGAAGTTCTGCACTCTCCCCTCGTGCTACGACGAGACGAGCTGTCGTGACGGCTTCCTGGTGATGAGGAATCATATTGACGACAAATGCTTCTTCGAAGGTCACCATACTGCTATGGTCCATCATGTCGTGATTCATGCCTCCCATAGGGGCCTCGTTAAATTTTTCACAACCCTGCATCTCTGGCATCTCTCGACAATGTTCGCGGAGAGCGAAGTCTTTGTCATATTCTTGTTCTACCATAGCATGGCCATCTCCGTGATGATCATCAAATTGTGCGGGAGTAATGCGGGCAAGAGGATAGCAGATAAGAAAGAGAATGCTCGTTATGAGAACAGCACGACCGAGAGTATCAGAGAAAGAATTTTTGATACCTTCTTTTTCACGAAAAACTAAGAGCGAGATAAAATATCCGAGAGGAATAATCCAGGCACTCCTCCATGGAGAATCGAGAAAATGCTGGAAACCACCCGCAACCATCGCTGTACTAATGGAGAACACTACACCTATAAGCAAAACTCTCCCATATCAATTTTTGAACCTGAGAGATTTCGTTCATAGGCGAGACCAACGACAAACACTACGACACCTATTACTGCCGTGACGAGACTCCGAAATCCAGAGAAAAATCAGTGACTAATCGCACCTGATATGAGACCAATACCGATATACTGAAGCATGATAGCTGTATGACGAGGGAAAAGTGGTTCCTTCATAGAGAGAATTATTTACGAGTAGAGACATCCCAGATGCGAGTGAATTCTTCGACGAATTTTTCACCTTTTTTAGGATTCTTATCAGAGAGATCAGTGCGACCACAGCAGAGGAGATGATTTTTCATCAGGTCCACATTGACACCTCTGAGGAGTCCGATAGCAGCATTTATTTGTTGGCCAATATCTCCACAATAACAATCATCTTCTATCATTTGACTCACCTTGGTGAGCGTTCCTTGGGCTTTTTTGACAGCCAGGAGGAGTTTTTTTTGCAGTGCAGGATTTGATTCTATCATAAGAAATTAATTAACATTTATAACAAAATTATACATACCCATACTACAGGTTCCCTGAATTTTTTCACCTGTTTTGGGGATACCGAGATCTATTTCAGTCTCACCACTGGCAGGAAGAGATGAACGATAATTGACCGACCTGATAACGAGAGCCGATGAACAGTCGTAGGTTCCATTTGTTTTCACAACAAGCTTTGTTGGTATACCTCATGTTATAGTTGAGGTTCTCGGACGATAACCACCCCTAGCATTTATAGTCACATACTGGACACCCTCACTCACAACTACATTCGCGACTGGATTTTCGACTGACACTCCATTCTTTGGTATCATAATAAATACGCTCACAAGAGCAAGGATACCAACCAAAATCCATGGAAGATTTTTTTTCATATAATTAGAGATTAATAATTGGAGGAATAATACCGAATCATGCCAATCATGCAAGGAGCGCAAAAATACCTAATCCTAAAACTACAACTCCAGCTGACGCAAAAAAGAGAGGTGCGTGTTTTGATCTAGAGAAACCTTCAACACCAAAAGAAAGCAAGGCTAAAACTGGAAAAGTACCAAGAGCAAATGCAGTCATGATCAATCCTCCCGAAATAATTGAGCTGCTTGAAAGTGCCGCAATTTGCATTGACTGAGTAAAACCACATGGCAGAAAAAAAGTACCAAATCCTATGAAAATCGGTGTAAGAGTTTTGTGTTCTATTTTTTTAAAAAATTCAAAAATGCCAACAGGAAGTGTTATTTTACTATGATGAAAAATCCCCATCAAGTCCGCACCAAGAAGAATCATCACCAACGCAGCAAGAATACCAAGTAAACTCGTCAGAAAATAATTTATCTCAAACACATGTCAGAGTGCTCAAAGAAATCATCACAGTATCGCAAAACCAACTATTCGAGAGAGATGAAAAAGAAATATATTTTTCTTATCACTCACGGTATCTTGAGATATTTTTGCTGAGAGGGATAATACGAGTCCTCCAACAACAGCCAAACAGCTCGAAACTGATGCAATCAGACCAATAATAAAACTCGTTACTGGGGTCACCTGTCCCCCGATGCCAAAATTAAGAATACCTGTTTTCTGGAGAAGAAAGAAGACCGACAGAAAGACAAGACCAATTGGCAATGCTTGCCAGATAACTCCGTTATCTTTCTTTTCTTTTACTTTTTTCTCAACTGAAAGCGAATAGCCATTGTGTCGTATCTTCTCAGTTAATATCGCCGCCAGCTTGTGCTGGGTATCCTCAAGGGTTGTATCGATCGAGACGGTTTCGTGCTTCAGATCAACATTGGTATGATCAATGCCGATCTGTTCATTTAGAGTATCTTCTATGAAGATTTTGCACGATGGACAGTGAGTACCGGAAATATGAAATGTATAAGTTCTTGTTGTCATATAATTTTATTAAAAATAGTTACGGGGTACCGCCTGTTTCTTTATTCCATATACTAATGCCGTTCGGCATTTCTCCAACCTTTAAGCGAGCAATCTCTTTATTTGTTGCTGTTGCTATGATTGAAATATCCTTACTGAGAAGATTTGTCACATAAACAAACTTCCCAGCCTTGTCCACGACAACGCCATGTGGGGCGTCTCCAGCAAGAATAATCTGGTCAACTTTTCTTTGATTAATATCAATGCGATAAACTGTATTTCCAGTTGGCTGTTCAAAATAATATCCCTGATTTACGGCATACAAGTACTTTGAATCAGGAGTAACATAAAGCTGTACTGAGCCTTTTGCATCTTCAGGAAGGTTGATATAACCCTGTTCATCTGTCTTTGTATTGATCCAAGCGACCTTTTTTGTTTCATACACCGATCCAAAGATGTAATTGCCGTCTGGGGTAACAGCAGTTTGAATCACTGAGCCAGATAGCGGGTATTTTTTTATCGAAACATCCTGAAGGTTAACTTCAGCAATTGCTTTTCCGCCAATCAGGGCAATGTATAATTTTGTACCGTCAGTAGAGAGGCGCAGCCCATGGGGAGCGCTGCCTTCATTTAGAGAAATGGTTCTCATGATTTTTTGATTTGTCAGATCAATGATATAAATTTTACTTTTCTCTTGAGATGCTATGTAAGCCAAAGTGCCTTCGGCATTAACAACAACATGTGCAAGATGAGAATCAATTTCAATTGGCAACGATCCAGTAATTGTATCGGTAAGCGGATCGATGATAAAAATCTTATCTAATAAACCGTCTGATATTTCATCTGCCTTTTCCGATCCATTTTCTCCCATGACACCACGCTCAACATTCGCTGTCACCAGTACAACTTTTCCATTCGGAGCAACTTGAACATTGTGTGTCGTATATTTTACAAATTTGTTATTTTGAACTTCGGATAAATCAATCGACTTGATCATCTTTCTGCTCTGCGTGTCAATAACACCAACTCTTCCTTCTGCCTCAATTGCAATATAAACCTTTTCTTCATAATTTTGACTAGAACCTTCCTTATTTTGAGAGCTCAAAACAACCGCGCCAATTATGAATGGCGATAGTGCGAGTCCAATTACTGTGATTAATGTTATTTTCTTCATAGATTTTTGATTAAATATTTGGCATTACAAATTCTTGGCCTTTAAGCGCAGCGAGTTTCCGACGACAGACACGCTCGACATCGCCATAGCAAACCCGGCGAAAACGGGAGATAACAGCCAGCCAAAAATAGGGAAAAACAGTCCGCTCGCTAATGGAATACCGACGATGTTATAGATGAACGCCCAGAACAGGTTTTGCTTAATGCCTCGCATAGTAAACTTTGACAGACGCACCGCTTTTACAAGCTTGGAAATATCGCCATGAAGGAGGGTGATCCCGGCACTTTCGATGGCCACATCGGTTCCGGTGGCCATAGCGATACCTACGTCTGCTTGGGCCAACGCCGGAGCGTCGTTGACGCCATCGCCAGCCATAGCGACAACATGGCCCTTATTCTGCAACTCTGTGATTTTAGCGAGTTTATCAGCGGGCATCACTTCAGCCACGACTTCATCAATTCCGACCTGATCTGCGATATAGTGAGCCGTGTTTTTATTATCACCTGTGAGCATTACCATCTTAATTCCGAGCTTGTGTAGATTTTTTACCGCTTCGACAGCTTCCGGTTTTATCGCATCTGCGACCATAAAGATTCCTAGAAGCTCTTTTTTTGTTGCGAGTAAGACTGGCGTTTTGCCCTCGATTGTTTCTTTCGTGATTGAATCAGTGTCGAAATGTATTTGAAGGTCGTCCAGTAGTTTTGTATTACCCGCATAATATTCAATACCATCGATGCGTCCTTTCACGCCCTTGCCCTTTATCGCTTCAAAGTCAGCAACGGCAGGAAGATCAATGTTTCTTTCTTTGGCAGAGAAAGCTATCGCATGGGCGATCGGATGTTCAGATTTATTTTCAAGTCCTGCCAATACTGAAATAATTTCGGTCTCTGATTTATCCGAAAGATTGTTGATGGAAACCAATTCAGGCTTCCCTCGTGTAACGGTACCAGTCTTATCGACCACTATAGTATTAACTTTGTGGAGTTTTTCCAGGGTGGCAGCATCTTTTACGAGAATTCCTTCACGCGCACCTTTGCCTACTCCGACAATGATTGCGGTAGGGGTAGCTAGACCCAAAGCGCATGGACATGCAATAACCAATATGCCGACAAAAGAAACCAAACCATATGAAAGCGCCTGTGAAAAACCTAAGTACTGTGTACCAATGAGCAGCCAAGCATCCAGAGCGAGCACCGCTAATACCAAAACTATCGGAACAAAAACGGAGGAAATTTTATCGGCTAAAGCTTGAATTGGAGCCTTGCTTCCTTGAGCCTCCTCAACCATTTTGATGATTTGAGCAAGCAAGGTTTCAGATCCGACTTTCGTCGCTTTAAAAGTAAATGCTCCCGAAGTATTGATAGTTCCAGCTACAATAGAATCACCAGATTTCTTTTTTACTGGCATGGGTTCACCAGTAATCATTGACTCATCCACAAATGAAGATCCATCAACCAATATACCGTCAACTGGAATTTTCCCCGCAGGCTTTACAACAATAATTTCACCATGAACAACCTGATTTATTGGAATCTCTATTTCTCGGCCATCTCTTACAACGAGTGCAGTCTTCGCCTGAAGGTTTAAAAGTTTTTCGATGGCATCGCCTGTTTTTAATTTTGATTTCGCTTCAAGATATTTACCAAGCGCAATAAAGGTGATTACCACGATCGTCACATCGTAATAACCTTGTTCAACATTCAAATAAGGACGCAGTGGTATCTCGAGAGCTGCAATCATCAGGCTATAGAGGTATGCAGCCATGGTTCCCATCCCAATCAATGTATCCATGTTGGCCTTACCGTATCTAAGAAACCGATATATTCCAAGCAGATACGGCTTACCCACGACGAAGAGAACATAAGTAGCAAATGCTGGAAGGATATGATGAAAAAAATCTGACCAGACATACGGCATTGCTGAAACTATTTTAAATTGGGCGAGCATATCCCAACTCATAACAAAAATACTAAATATAGCCAGCGGAATAGCTGAAGCTACTTTTGATTTCATTTCGGCGATTTCGGCAAGTTTCTCTGTTTTGGATTGGTTAACTCCAAAATGAGAATCATGCTCATTCTCGCTCATGCCCATTTCGTGCACAGAGGATGTATATATATCGTGTTTTTCAATAAGAGAATATCCGAGTGGTTCTATTTTTTTTGAGAGATCAATAGGATTTATTTTTAACTCATCAAATATAATTTTGATTTTTTCTGCTCCATAGTTCACAGAAGCATATTCTACTCCGTCAATTTTTCAGAGAATTCTCTCAATAATACTTGCACACGATGCACAGTGCATTCATTTGATGGAGTAAGTATTTTCCTTGTTCATAAATACAAAATATATTATTTGATATCTTTTTTCATGCTCTCGAATTCTTCACGAGTTATTTCTCATTTCACATAGCGCTCCTTAAGTATATGTATAGCACTCTGCTTTTCTGGATTTCAAATCTGTTTTAGGAGAAAATATATTCCATAAATTACCACTCCCCAAAAGAATATGATAAAAAAGAAGCTGAAGGTATGAAATGGAAAATGCCCGTTGAAATAGTTCATCATAAAATATATATTAAAAGTCCATCCCGATTTGTCGGGATGGAGAAATAGAACTATTTACCACATCCTGTGCAAGAACAACTCTCACACGCGCATGCGCCAGTAGACTGACAAGCACAGTTTCCCATAATAAAAATAGTGAGGAAATAATGTACCTGGTGTATATAACCTATACCTCAGGTATAGGTATACTACTAATAAAATCAGGAATGCCAAATTTATATTCTATAAGATGTCTTGACATATCTTGAGGCATCATCAGAAAATCATATCAGCTCTGCTTCTGTAAAACTCTCTCAAGAAAATTCTGGATCCAGAGTACTTCAGGGACGGTAGTTTTGGAGATAGTAGTGTTGTGCGCCAGCGAGAAAAATGGCGATGGATATGATATCATCTCGTGTGTGAATTCACTTGATAACCGTCGTTCGAAATTCATAGTCTACATGAGATTGGCGAATTACATTTATACTTTCTTCAAATTTTTTCATAGGGATATCTAATCCTATTAATTTATTATAACTAGGTGAAAAACTATGTTTGACATCCATAGCTATATAATCAACTACTTTTTCTTCTATTAAGCGACTTAAAACCTCTGGATGGCTTCCATTAGTGTCGAGTTTTACGAGCAATCATAACGATTTGATTTTTCTACAAAAATGAAGCAAATCACCATGAATTGTGGGTTCTCCTCCACAAATGACCACTCCATCAAGGATATTTTTTCGGGATTCCAGGAAGCGGAAAAAAATACCTTCGCCAATCATATGGGATGATCTTTTTTTGATCTCTTCCGGCACAACAAAACGCCAATTATGACAATATCAGCACTTCATATTACATCCCGAAGTGAAAATGATGGTGGCCACTTTTCATGGATAGTCCAACAAAGTGGTTTCTTGAAGTCCGGCAATAAACATAATAATTACTTATAACGATCAATAAATCGAGAATTATGCATGCACTGCTCGTCAAAATAGGTACGGGAATAATATTCTGATTTCTTTCCTCGATTAAATTGTGTTACAGGACGATAATACCCCATAACACGAGTGTATATTTCACACCGAGTCCTCTGGCGAGAAGTATCCTCTGGCCCCCGTCAAAAATCCTTGCTCATAAATAAAAAAATAAAAAAATAAATTATTCCACTCCTACAAGAGCGTGTTCGAGAGATGCTATTTTAGCCTGACCTGCAGTATATTTTTTCCGGATATCAAGATCATATTTCTGCCCCATATATCAGATTTCATGATCACACTTTGGGCAAAAATCATGTTCTCAGTTGATATACCCATGCTTCGGACAAATAGAAAAGGTCGGAGTAATAGTAATATAGGGAAGCTGATACTGAGAAATAATCTTCTTCACAAGATTTTTGCAAGATTCAGCATCAGAAACTCTTTCCCCCATGTATACATGTAATACGGTTCCTCATGTATATTTACATTGGAGTTCATTTTGATAGTCGAGTGCCTCAAATATATCATTAGTAAATTCCACAGGTAGTTGAGAAGAATTTGTATAATAAGGATTCTCTGGGGTGCCTGCCTGAATAATATCTGGTAATTGCTTTTTATCTTCTTTGGCAAATCTATAAGTTGTTCATTCAGCTGGGGTAGCTTCCAAATTATACATATTTCCAGTTATTTCCTGAAACTCCTTAAGCATATCTCTCATAAAATCAAGTATTTCCAGAGCAAATTGCTTTCATTTATCTGTTGTAATATCCTCTTTCCCTTCTGTAAAATTTACTATAGACTCGTTCATACCATTGAGGCCAATAGTAGAAAAGTGATTCCTAAATGTTTTGAGATATCGGTAGGTATAGGGGTATAGTCCTCTCTCTAGCCATTCTGTGAGAACTTTCCGCTTCATTTCAAGGGCATTTTTTGCTAATTCCATAAGAGTGGCTATGCGTTTTTTATACTTCTCTATATCTCCCTTGTATTGATGCCCAATTCTTGCCATATTCAGAGTAACAACGCCTATAGATCCCGTCATTTCTGCCGATCAAAAAAGACCGTTGCCGCGTTTGATAAGTTCTCTTAGATCAAGTTGTAATCGGCAACACATTGATCGTACTGCTCAAGGCTTATATGCATTTTCGTTGGGAACAAAAATATCATTGCCTTCTTTATCTTTTGTTTTCTTAAATTGAGAACCAATAAAATTCTGAAAATATGGTAATCCATATTTTGCCGTCATATCAAAAATCCTCAAAGCCTCTGGTGATTCCCATGGAAAATCTTCGGTAATATTATATGTTGGTATAGGGAAAGTAAAGGCTCTTCACTTTCTATCTCAGGCCATATACACTTCAATTAAAGCTCTATTTATTATTTCTCTTTCTCTATCAAGTTCACCAAATTTTTTTTCATATGAACCGGCCTGTATTCCTCATAAAAAGAGCGCCTTTTCTCTCAAGTCTTCAGGGCATGTCCAATCAAGAGTAATATTGGTAAAAGGGGTCTGCGTTCACCAACGAGATGGGACATTAAGCCCAAAAACAAAATTCTGCATTTGTTGATACACATAAGCATATGTCTTCTCGGAAATATACTGCTGCTCTTTTTCTTCATTAGAAAAAGAAAATCTGTGAGTTTTTATGTCTTTCTTTATTTCCTCTTCATATTTATGAACAAATGGCGAAAGGTAAGTATCAAATGAAGAAAATGCCTGTGCTCATGCCCATTCATTTTGAAGTGTTCCTAGAAAGTTAATCATCTGATTTACTGCCGCCTGAAGATTCTTGGGTGGAGCTGATTCAATCCTATTTGGCATACCATTGAATCATTCTTCTAATAATTGTCTCAAACTCCAGCCAGCACAATATCCGCAAAACATATCTAAATCATGAATATGATAGTCACCATTTCTATGAGCATCTCCAATATTCTTTGTATAAACATGAGAGAGCCAATAATTTGCAGTGACTTTTCAAGATGTATTAAGAATAAGTCATCCAAGAGAATATCATGAATTAGCATTGGCATTCACCCTCCAATCTGATTGGTCAAGGTATTCTTGCATAGTTTTCTCTACCTCTACTACTACTGATCTAGTCGATCGATTCATGGCCCGCTTTTCTCGATAGAGAATATACGCTTTTGCCGTTTTTATATACCCTTCCTGCATTAATATAAACTCTGCAATATCTTGAACATCTTCCACATCAGGAATAATATCAATGAATTTTCTCTCCAATCATTGCACGATATTCTCCACTAAAACAGGAATATTATCTTTTCCTAACTCACCCGTAGCCGCAAAAGCCTTCTGAAGTGCCGCCATAATTTTAACAGCATCAAAGGTAACGATAGCCCCTGTCCTCTTCCTCACTTTGTATACTGGCATACTATATATGGTATTAAAAAAATAAAAGTAACACTACATATAGTGTTTATAAAAAAATAGAATCAAATTATTTTGGCTTGAGAATAAATTTATTATTCAATAATATAACAAATTTATGCAGAAATTAGCTCAATCTGATCCATTCTTCTCCTTCACATCACCCGCGAAACTAGATTAAATCTATCATTTTCTCTCCTGGAAGATTAATACATTCATTTCGTATCCTATTATTTTTTCAGTTGAAGAATTAGCAATTAAATTCTCCCTGCGTACAAATCTCACCAGTATCTTCTTGCATTTCACTCGACACAGTCTCAGAAACTATATAGTCTTCAACTTTGCTTGGCGTTTCTCAGTCATGATTCCAGAGATTCCAAGAGTACCTCCACTCATTCCAGCCTATTGCAAGATGCTTTACATAGATGCCTTTTTCTGAGAGCATTTTCCCTATTTTTCGTCCTGTCATACAGGCACTACTATAACAATGTACTATGATTTCCTTTCAAGGATTTTCGAGTATAAGCTTTTCAAAAGATGAAGTTATTCTCTCTTTGTCATCATACGCTGACTTATCTGGAGTTTTATATGCTGGTATATTAACAGCACCTATGATATGTTCCTTTTTATACTCCTCTGCGCTGCGGAGATCAACCAAGATAAAATCATTCTTCTTTTCTGCCATTTTTTTACGAAGACTGTGCGGACTAATAATAGCTGCGTTCTCGGATTCATAAAAATCCTTTATGAATTCATTCTGATTCTTTTCAATAAAATTGTCCAGATAAAAAAATCCAGAGACTGACACCGCCAAACTCACAATAAGCGGAACAATAATAGAACGCAACATAATAAAAGGGTAAAGAATTAATCTAGACCGAGAAATCGTGTGCACTATTAATTTGTCTGTCTATACAGGTATAATTATAGATAGATTTTTATTTTTTCAAAACTAAATTCTTCGTAACATATATCATTTTTTAGCAAGCTTTTGGATAACTAGATCCTGGACTTTGGCTGCCTCTTCATCGGTAATAGTCGCAACATTATTGCGTATGAGGAATGAGACAACGACAGATTTTTTATCAATTCCTATATGCGATTCATCGCGGTATATCTCTGATACACCAATATCTGATACCCATTCATGAGAAGCACGAACTATGGCGGTGACGACAGCAACAGGGGTAGACTCTGGCATGATGATATTGAGTTCTCGGCGAGTTCCTGGGAATTCTACGATTGGCGTGAATTTTATTGGTCTATGAAGCTCTGGCATTTTCACGATCTCAAATGCATACACATCAATCTGATCAATATCAAACAATGGCAGAAGTGTCGGACGCACGAGACCAAATCGGAGAGCAATATCTCCTGATTCATCGACTATTTCTCCATACGCCTGTGGTGCGAAGAGTTTTGTATCACTTGTCCCCTGTGCTATCATACCTGCAGTACCAAAGTAGGTCATCATATAGCTCGTTAGATCTGACTGGATGTCTTCCATATCTCGTCACCATACGACACCTGCTCATTGGAGAGATTCTTCTCCATCAAATATAGGTCCAAATTCAAAAAATGCACCATCCCCGTGAGTACGATAACTATTTGCGACGAGTTCGAGGAGATTTTCTGCGAGATGTGCACGGAGGTGCGTCCTATTTTCAGAAGTATTCTGGATAACAGCCGGACTTTTATCAGAAAATCGTGCAAATCTCTCCGCGAGTGTAAATGGGTAAGTATAGACATCGTGATATCCCTTCTCTGAGAAAAATCCAGTGATATCCTGCGTCATCACATCGTGTCCATGGACTCGAGCAGTCGCGAGCGGTCCTGGGATTGGTGCGCTTGGGATATTTTCATAGCCAAAATGTCTCGCAATTTCCTCGATGATATCCTCTGATAAAGTGATATCACCTGTATCTCTCCATGATGGCACTGTCACAACAAAGTTTACTGAGTTTACTGCGTTTCCTGAGTTTACTGAGTTATTTTGTACTACTTCTACAGTAAATCCGAGACGAGTGAGGATATCCGTGACATCTTTTTCAGAAACAGTCTGTCCGATTTTCGCCACGAGTAATTCCTGTGAGAGCGTGATAATAGTCGCTGTTCGTGGTGAGAGGATGGCAGTTTGTTTTTCTTGTTTTACGCCAGGGACGAAGTGTGTGAGAAGCTGAGCATAGCGAGTCTGAGCAAGTGATGGGATAGTTCTATCGACTCATTTCTCAAAACGAATCGAGCTATCAGTACGGATACCGAGCCTCTGAGAAGTCTTGCGAACTGTGACAGCATCAAACGAAGCAGATTCGACGAAGATACGACGAGTTGATTGAGTCGTCCCCGAGGATTTACCACCCATGATACCTGCGAGAGCGAGGATTTTTGCGTCATCGACAATCACGAGATCATCTGGCGTCAGTGTATATTCTTTGTCATCGAGTCACAGAAATACTTCTCACTTTTTTGCCATACGGAGGACGATATTTCCATCAATAGTATCCGCGTCAAATACATGCATCGGTTGGCCCAGCTCAGTCATCACGATATTTGTGAGGTCTGGGAGGAGTCCGTGTGATCACTGATTGGAGCGACGAAGAAGGGTCTGGATGAGAAATGGTGAAGCAGGAACATCTGGGAGGGTGTATTCTGTCAGCAGATAATTGATGACTTTGTCTGATTCGACTTTGACTCAAAGCTCCTTTGCAAAGGAGCTGTCTGAGCTTTGCGAAGACTGAGGATTTCTTGACTCAAAATCCCCCTTCTTTCCTTCTGTCTTTCCATCCCCCTTTGCAAAGGGGGTTTTATACATGCAGGCTATCTCCCGAGCATTTCCAACAACAGAAAAGAGGTCAGGACGGTTGGTGATAAATTTGTTATCGAGGTCAAAAACTACATCATTCATCGCGTATTCGATATCTCCATCATGACCTGGGAGAGCGAGAGTGAGCTGTCCAAAAGGCTTCCCGAGATGTTTTTCAAGTACCTTCTCATCCCACGCTGTTTCGAGTGGAAATATTCCCTCAGCACGATCAGATTGGAGACCTAATTCATCGAGACTACAGATCATCCCACAGCTATCAATACCACGAATCTCGCGGCGGGTGATGACGAGACCCCCTGGGAGTTCGGCATTCTCGAGAGCGACAGCGACATAGTGAGCAGTCTTGGCATTTGGAGCGCCACAAACTATCTCATGTTGACCACATTTCCCGGCATCGACCTGGACAAGACCGAGCTTATCAGAGTCTGGATGTGGTTTCCATGCGAGGACTTTTCAGACGACGATTTTATCATCATAGAGATAGGAATCGATACCTTCTACTTCGGCAGTATAGGTCGAGTATGTGTGGGAGAATTTTTCGAGAGCTACAGGAGTATACTCAGGGACTTGCGTCCAATGACGTGCCCAGTTAAGAGAGATTTTCATACGATAAGAAAAAAGAACTACTGTAAGTATAGAAAAAAACAGTCTATATGCAAGACAACTCGTCGCATTTGCATACGGAAAAACAGTAGGGTAAAATATGTCTATGAATTCTCATAAGATCACCATAGAATTCCCCGATAAAACTCAACATCAGGTCGATACTGATGCTCTTATAGCGACCCTTCCTGGAGATACTATTCGAGAAAAGGTGATACGATATGCAGAATGAGTACTGGAACCAGAGTTCATACGTCTCGATAAAGAAACTACTACCCCAGATTGAATTCATGTCGAGGATAGAGAATTATGACAAATCTGTGCTCTTCGAAATAAGCTCGTTGATGTAGTATTTTTACAGAACTTAGAAAAAGATGAACCAGAAAAAGAACTCATCTCACAAAAACTAACACCCTTCATAGAATGAATCGCAACTCGATATGCGAGGATGGTGGTTGCTTATTGTGAAAGAGAACTCGATAGACTCCAAAAATTAAAAGAAAATATGTGGCAAGAAGCAGAATCTCGTCAGTATAATGAATCACACTTTCATCCTCTTATAGAATGACTCCAACATGTGCAAAAGATAGCGGCAGGAATTCCTCAGGAAACAATAAGAAATAGCATACTCACTGAATGCAAAACTCTCGCTGAGAGTTACAGATCCATAATACGGTATAACGATGATTACGTCGGTCGAAAAGCCCGACATCAAGATGACTAACTATTTCTGAACTGCAGTTATATCAGCCTGATATTCGGCACTACAACCAGCGTAGAGAGCGATTTCTGAGAGCGGACGTTCGCCTGTGACGCGACCAGCCATATAGACAGGACGCTCTATGAGTGTCTCATTTGGGCCATCAGTCAGAACTGTGAGTTTTACGAGTTTTTCATACTCTGGGATATTTGATGCTACAAGTTTCTCTGTTTTTTGTCTAAATGCTTCTACATCTTTCAGAAGTTCTGGCTTATTTGCTTTGACAGCATTAGCATAGATGTCAGTTGCGCTACGGACTTTGGCAAGCTCTGAGTTAAAGAGATTTGTAATCGCTTCTTTAGGGAGTGATTTGATGGTGGCATCAGGAAATTGCCATGTAGGGTAACTCATGATACCTCTGTCACTACATTCTTTTGCCTGCCCAGAGCCAACAGCACATTCAAAATATGGCATATCCTTCACTGATTTTCCAAACATTTTTTTCTGAGCAGCACAGTGTGGGCACCAAGAAGCACCAAACATAACGGCTTGATTTTTCTCTAAACAAGCTGTGAGATTATTATAGGTCTTTGCTGGTGTACCACATGATGCGAGGAGGAGAGCGCATGAGGCGATGAGAATAGTTTTTTTCATAGAGAATGAGAATAAAGAAATATCGTGAGGATTATATGAGAAAAACCCAGATTTCCTCGCTTTTTGTACTTTGCACTTTCTGCTTTGCATTTTTGACTAAAGTTCCCTAGCAAGTAGAACAAGTGTCACAACCACCACTCGTACAGGTTCCGCAGCCAGATTTTTGTTCTTCTGAACCAAAGAGAGAGATAAAAAGGCTCGTGAGCTCAGATTGTTCTGGAGTGACTCACTCAAATATCATATCGCGGAAATCAATAGAGGATTCTTCGATACAGAGTGCTGGGAGCTGAGTGATCTTCATCTGTTCTCTATATTCTGGCGTATCGTAGAGCTCGACGGTCGTATGTGACAAAAGTCCAAGCTCCTCAAGGGAAGCCTGGACTCGTGACAGAAGTGTCTCTGTATCTGGGGATGTACCGACGATACGGATGAGCATAGTTTATTCAGATTTTTCTTCAGCAGGTTTTTCGCCCTCATCACCTTCTTCTTTCTTTTCTGTGAGGACTTCTACCTCTGCTGGTACTTCCTCAGGGACATATTCCTGGAATTCTGAAGCCAGTACGACTGCTTCTGTGAGTTCATGGTGAAGGATTTCATGCTTCTCTGGATTGAGAGGGAGATCTGAGACATGGAGAACATCACCAACTTTTTCAAGTTTTGATATATCAACGGTAATATCAGCTGGGATGTCAGCAGGGAGACATCGAATTTCTATATCCTGGAGTACATGATCGATGATCGCACCATCACGAGCAGCCTGAGATTCACCAGTGAGAGTGATTGGAACAGTGACTGTGAGCTTGTCAGTAGCACTGACAGCGAGGAAATCAACATGGAGAAACTGACCAGATACTGGATGCACATCGACATCGTGGATAATTGCTTGGTGTTTTTTACCGTCGAGAGAGAGATCGATAATGTGTGAAAACCCTGCTCCTCGGAAGACGCGGAGGAGATCAGAAGTATCAACTGAGAGAGGAGTACTTGGGCATTTTTTGCCGTAGATAACACCTGGGACAGAGCCTTTGCTATCAGAATTTCCTCGGATAGTTCGGAGGTCTGTTTTGGGATCACGAGTGACCGCTACTAGAGACAACATAAATAAAAAGTAAAAAATAAAAAAAGAAAAGATAAAAGATTGTGGACTTTTATTTCTCAATGCGGGGATTATAGTGAGAGAGCCCGAATGTCAAACGAAAAACCACCTTTCTTCTCTTTTATCTTTTCTTTTTTCTCTTAGAAAATTCTTGGAATTTTCTACAACCACTCCACCTCTATTCCCCTCCCTCTCACCAACTGAGTCCGAAAAGGCTCCAGAAAGGAGAGTAAATCTGGGCAGCGTACCAGTATTTTTTGTCGGTACTTCCCTGCTCTCTTTTCTACGAGGAGATGATCATATATCACCGTAGCATCTGGTGTGTTTTTCGCTGCTTCTATCATGGATGAAGCGGTGCTCGCAATCCTCTGTTTGACGAGATTTTCTGTTGTATCACTGATATAGATAGTCACCATTTGGGTAAATGGTGGGAGGTGAAATTGTTTTCGTTCTGCGACAGTATGTTGAAAAAATGACCGAAAATTACCACCCGTCACATCGGCGATAATCGGAAGTTTCGGAGAGCGGGTCTGGAGCACGATATCGCGTGATCGAGAAAAAAAATGACGAATCTGGTGGTAGAGGCTCTCCTCTATATCATAATCTGGAACAGCGAGGTCTGACTCGACGAGGAGAAATGCTGTGAGTCCGAGGTTTTCTATAGGGAGTGAAGAAATTTTCTGCGTTCAGATAAATATATCATATTCTGTGAGAGTTTTTGGTGTCACCTTCTGCAGATCTTCGATAAGGAGAATCCGTGCCTCTGGGAACAACTCTCGGACGCTGACATCCACTGACTGGACACGGATACCACCCTGAACGAGATGATACGAACCACATTTGGGACATTTCTCTGGTATAGTGCCCTTTGCTTCACAAAAATGACAGAGGAGGCAATTCTCTGGTCGGAGATGAACGCGCATCATGAGGTCACATGATGGACAACGAGCTGCCCAACCACAATCACGACAGACGAGCGTACTCATAGCACCACGACGATTGAGGGAGAGGAGGATTTTTTCTCATTTTGCCAGCACTTCCCCCATTCTCTCAAAAAGAACCTCCGATATGAGAGGTTTGACCGGGCGAACTTGGTTCATGTCTATGACGGTGATCATTCTTCGAATTCTTCGAGGATAAACTTCACGAAATCACTATGACTCTCAAAATGATTATATACAGAGGCAAATCGCAAACAGGCTACTTCGTCGATATCCTTGAGCTTATGAAGGACATCCTTTCCTATTCGTTTTGAGGTAACGCCAGTTTTATTTTCTGCCCATTCTATCTCCAGAGTATTCAGCATGGATTCTATTTTCTCGGGTGGGATATTTCGCTTGTTGCAGGCCTTGAGAATTGAAGTCTCCAATTTTGAACGATTATAGAGTTCTTTTTTTCCTCCTGTTTTTGATACAAAGAAACTCACGAATTCCATCCTCTCAAATGTCGTAAATCTGGCGCCACAAGACTCGCACTCACGACGACGACGAATAGAAAGTCCGTCCTCAGAAAGACGAGAATCTATGACACGGGTTTCGAGATTTTTACATTTGGGACAACGCATGCGGAGATATTAGAGAAAAACGGTAAAAAGTAAAAGTGAGATTAAGGAATGAGCTTCATAAAATTTTCTTTTCCGAATTCGTGGAATTTCTCCAAAGCAGCGTAATATCTCATAATTCATTCACCATAATTTTCCATATCCAGGCCACTTTCTGGAATGTAGGGAGCCAAAACAATATTGAGCATGCGACATTCGATACATCAAAAAAGACACTTTTTCTCATTCAAAGTTAATTTTCTCACAGATTCATATCAGCGTAGATATTCAGTCACACCTTCGGGGTGCCAAAAGTGGTGAAAGCACCAAGAAAAAAGTGAAATAGCTATCTCCTGAGCAACAGATCCCAGTAGAAAATCAGAAAAATCTATGAAATAGAGTTCGTCATTTTTAAAAATAATATTATTGCTATGCAAATCATTATGAATGAGCTGTGTGGGTAATTTTTCAAATGTAGACTGAATCTCATCTATATCTGTCCAAACTTGTCACAATAACACAGGATCTGCATAATCAGGTACATAAGTGCGGAGTTCTAGATGTCTAAAAATATATTTCAAATCGTATACATGAGTTTCTGGAATCAGATATTTTCCAGATATTTGTGCAAGATTTTGATTGAGGGTTGCAATGCTCTGTCACAACAAAAATAACATGTCATCACTCAGAGGCTTATCTCGATACTTCGTACCATCTATGTATTCCATCAATATTACCTCTTTTTCTCACGGACCAATAATGATAGTTTCGCCATTTTGGGCGACGAATATCTCTGGTACATTGGATTTTAGTTCTCTCAAATGAATTAAAATACTTACCTCTGCATGAATTTCCTCGCTTTTATTTTTAAATCCTTCGAAAATTTTGAGTATATAATTAGCGCCCTTTGTTTCTATCAGAAAATTACTGTTCTCTATTCCCCCATCACAGAGAGAATACTGAATAATCTCCTTCTCGGGGAAATATTGGTGGAAGAGTCACTCGATAATGTTTTTGTCGTAATTTTGTTTCATAGTTTAGAACTCATGAGAATCTCCTTCCACCATCGGGATAAATTCTATACCATTTTCGGGAAGAATTTTTGAGGGAGCCATATGTGATCATCCGTATCGGAAATGATCGTGGACTGGGAAGGCTACTTTTGGCTTGAGTTTGAGAGCATAATCAATAGCTTCGCCAATTTTTACCCAAGGACCAGAGACTGGGAGAGCCAATATCTCAACAGGACAGCCCGGATCAGTATAGGCATCTCAGGGATAGAAAAATCGGTTCTCAAACATAAATCCAGTATTTGCGGAATACGGAAGTGAGCTATGTATCTCGGCATGCTGCACTCCATATCCAGTCAAAATAATGCCCTCAAAATCAACCGTTTCTCAATTCTGTATCGTGATGTGGGAAATATTTTCTTGGGTTAAGAGCTCAGCCACAGAAGTATTGGCAAAAATCTGCACTTCGGGATTTTTCTCGAGAAGTGTGCGAAGAGAATCGAGATGGTAATGATCCGAGTGTTCGTGTGTGAAGAGGACTGCGTCAATATTTTCGAGCTTGGTGTGTGCCTCGACGGTGAAACACCCTGGATCGGTCAGGAGTCTTTTTCCTTTTGTTTCTACGAGCAAGCAACAATGTCAGAGTTTGGTAATTTTCATATAGTAATTTAAAAAATAATTCCGCAATTATTCATTCTTCATTATTAATTTTTCATTGCGAGAGTTGATTCTATAAATTCAAACATCTCTCGCTCGAATCTCTGTTCAGAAAAACTCGCTCCGTGCTCACGAATAAAATCATGATTCCACTCGATATCATCCATTCTCTGGAGAGCAGTCGCGAGAGAAGCAGGAGCCTGCTCAGAGAAGAGAAGCCCTGTCTGCCCATGAATGACTGTCTCCGTCGCACCACCCTCACCATACGCGATCACAGGAGCTCCGTGTACCATCGCCTCGAGTGCTACGATGCCGAAGTCTTCTTCCTGAGGCATGATAAACCCCTTCGCTCATTCGAGCGCACGAGATACCTCAGCATCAGGAGCATCAAAAATCCACTCAATCGTCGGACCCGATATTTTCTGCAGTCTCTCGGATTCTGCATTTCTCGTATTAGTAAATATACGGAGTGGGTAACCGAGCTCATTGCACGCCTCGATAGCGAGATCGAATCGCTTATAAGGAACGATACGCCCGAGACAGACGAAGTAGTTCGTGTTTAATTTGTTTGATTCGTTTTGTTCGTTTAATTCGTTAAAAATCCTTCATTTTTCATTGTTCATTATTCATTGTTCATTTGAATTATAGAAAGGATAAACAACCACACTTTCTCGATTATAAAAATCTGCAATTCTGGCCTGTGTCGTGGCAGAATTGGCTATAAATATATCTGGTCTCTGAGCCGCTCTATAATCCCATTTTTTCATGACCTTGAAAGCTACAGGAATCACGAGCTTTGCGAGCCAATTGAGGGCTCAGAACTCGAGAAAGCTCCTATAGGCATCGCTATGGCTCCAGAGATAGCGCGTCGGTGTGTGACAATAGCAGACATGCTTGGTTTTTCAATTTGTGTGAATACCCTTTGCTTCTGCAGAACTCGAGCTGATGACTATATCGTATTTTCGGAAATTGAAGCTCCAAAACGCGAGAGGGCGCAAGAGCATACAGAGCTTGTGACGGCGATTGAGAAATGGGAGATAATGAATAAAGCTCTTATGTATTTTTCTTCATTTGAAAAATTCTGGTCGAGTCGGGAAAAACACGCTCGTATAGATATCCGCCTCAGGGTACATCTTCATGAGCTTCACAAACACCCTCTCTGCCCCACCCCAGTGAGTGATCCAATCGGCGACGAGTGCTATTTTTTTCTGGTTTCCGTTCATAAGTATAGAGATAGTATATTGTATAATGAATATCATCAAAATCCTATATTTTGTACTTTGTATTTTGCCTTTTGTACCGAGACAATATAATAGCGCTCATGTCCAAAAAACTCATCACAACAGCCATTCCCTATATGAATGGTGTACCACATATCGGTCATGCCCTCGAAGTCATCCTCACCGATGTCATCGCTCGTGGCTATCGTCTGCTAGGAGAGGAAGTGTTTTTCCTCACAGGTGCAGATGAACACGGGAGCAAGATACTCAAAACTGCAGAAACAGCTGGACGAGATGTCATGGATATGCTCGATGAAAATGTGCGTCATTTTCAGGATATGAACACGGCTCTCTCTATCTCAAACGATGGCTATATCCGTACAACGGACAAAGAAAAGCACTGGCCAGTCGTCCAAGCGCTCTGGATGAGAATGTATAATAATATAGATCCAGAAACATGAGAACGAGATATCTACAAAAAAACCTACGCTGGATATTACTGTGACCGTGAAGAGCGATTTGTGACGGAGGAAGAACTCGATGAAAATAAATGTCTCAAGGAAGGTGGAGCTCCTACCCGTTGGACCGAAGATGAGAATTATTTCTTCCGACTCAGCAGATACAGCGACACCATCAAAGAAAAACTCATGAATGGTGAAGTCAAAATCACCCCAGAATTTAGACAAAATGAGATGATAGCGATGATCGGTGACGGCCTCGAAGATGTCAGCTTTTCTCGGACAAAAAAACAGCTCACCTGGGGTATTCCTGTGCCAAATGATTCAGACCATGTGATGTATGTCTGGTGTGATGCACTCACGAACTACTTATCGTGAAGTCCTTTTTTTGAAGAGCAAAGAGCAAAGAGCAAAGAGCAAAATGAAGGAATCGAGAATTTGTTTAAAAACTGGAATTGTGAACTCCATGTCATCGGAAAGGATATTGCACGATTTCACTGTCTGACCTGGATAGGCATGCTGTTATCTGGATGAATCAATCTACCAAAAAATATCCTCGTACATGGATTCGTGAATGATAAAGATGGTGCAAAAATGAGTAAATCTGTCGGCAATGTCATCGATCCACACGCTATGATAGCAGAATATGGCTCAGATACTGTGCGTCTCTATATGACGAGTGAAGTGGGAGTCGGACAAGATCTCAACTTCAGCGATGAACGAATCAGATCAATACACAACGATGTCCTGGCAAATAACTACGGAAACCTCGTTAATCGGGTTATTTCGTTGTGGATTGCACACAGAGATAAAGAACCTACACCTGCTTCATTAGAAAGAAAAGGCATAGGAGGCTTAAAAATATTTAGCACAAGGTATTTAGATGCGCTAAAAACTAATAACACTCAGTGAATGTTTGCAGTCATCCAGGAACTTCTCAACGACGCAAATATTATGCTCAATACCACCGAACCATGGAAGAAGCAGGGTGAAGAGAAAAGCAACATCCTGATCGATTGAATCAGCTATGTCTACTACATCACACACATGCTCTCCCCTTTTATCCCCAAAGCCACGAGCAAAGTGATGAAGGCAATGGGAATAAAAGAAGGTACAACGCTCGATGATCCAATTTCAATAGACCTCAATACCATAACTAAACCAGAGATATTGTTTGAGAAGAAATTCTCATAATTTTCTTTTTTTATTATTCTCTATTTCTTGTGAAAGAGAGAAAACCTTCTATGATGTTTTTGTGAAATCTATAACTACACAAGACCTCCCTATCATAATTCAATGAGGTATGGGAGTCAACATATCAAATTCCTACCTTGCGAGGACCGTGTCAGGTCATAGTAAGCCTGGGAAAGAAACTCTCGGAACTGTCTCAGGGACAGCGGCTGAGAGAGTGGTAGCACGGATACTTCAGTGAGGATGAGATGAAGCTGATGCTGTCATACATGCCCTTGATGATTTTCCGCATCCAGATGCCTCTGCTGGAGTAATCAAAAAATACCACAATAAAATAGCAAACATACCTTTCTTTACGCTCAATCCATCCAGAGAACTCTTAGAACTCACTATCTGTGCAAATTATGCTCTTGTCAAACTTGCTCAACAATGACACAAGAATTCAGTGAGTGTGAACTATCTCGAAAAGATAAGTATGCCTCACCTGGCTTCTATCTACGGAGTGATGCTTGCTGGTGGGGATTATATAACTATGTGAGCAGGGATACCTATTGGAATTCCTGCAATATTTCAGGATTTTTTGGAAGGAAAAGAAGGAAAATATACCATACCGGTCTCTGGATCAAAAGGAGGATATACGATGCGATTCAACCCAAAAGACCTATTCGGTGATAAAACGCCAGACATGAAAGCTCCTCATTTTTTACCAATCGTTTCCACAGATACCCTAGCAACAATACTCAGCAAAAAAATACCTGGATGAATCACAGGTTTCATAGTAGAAACGCCTCAGGCAGGTGGACACAATGCTCCTCCAAGAGGTGGTAAAAGTGAGTATGGGGAGAGGGATACTATCAATTTTGACCGCATGAGAGACATCTGACTTCCCTATTGGTTAGCAGGCTCGTATGCTTCTCCTGAATGACTCAAAAAAGCACATAATCTTGGTGCAGTTGGTATTCAGGCAGGATCAATTTTTGCTCTTTCAGAAGAATCTGGTATGAGACCTGACCTCCGAACAAAAATATTAGAAATGGCATACAACGGGGAACTCACAGTCGCAACCGATTGGCACGCTTCTCCAACTGGTTTCCCTTTTAAGGTCGCACAAGTACCCTGAACCTTGTCAGATGATACTCTCTATACGACCAGGACTCGAATGTGTAATGAGTGAGTACTGAGAGTTGCTTTCGAGAGACAGGACGGTACGATAGGATATAGATGCCCCGGAGAACCTACAGCAGTATATAAGATAAAATGAGGTGATTCTGATGATACTCATGGTGTAAAATGTCTCTGTAATGGTCTGATGGGAACTGCAGGGTTGAAAGATGAAATTCCAATAGTCACTCTTGGAGACACGGTTCGAGAATTTGTCATGGCACTACTCTCAGAACCTGATGACTCTTATTCAGCTTGTCAAGCTATTGACTACATATTTTGAAACTCTTCTCCAGCTTCTTCTCAATAATCCAATATCCATTTAGAGAAAATTCTCATCTCCAAAAATAGCAATTTTATGGTAAATGGTAGGAGTTGCTACACTTTTTCACAAAAAAATCTCCAACGAATTGAAGATTTAATGGTGGACCGGAACGAGATTCACGCCGAGCGAGCGAGGATGAAGTGAATCGAAGTAAGTGGCAATGGCGTCCACTGCTGACATAATGTATATTTGGTGGACCCACCTGGGATCGAACCAGGGACCAATCGGTTATGAGCCGACTGCTCTAACCCCTGAGCTATAGGTCCATAAAATGCTAGGAAAAGTAAAAGAAGAAGTAAAAGAGCGGAATTGTGTAATAATCCTGTGTTTTTCTTTTTCTTTTGTCTTTTTCTGTTCGCCAAAAGCGAACTGGCGGTGAGTGAGGGATTTGAACCGGAGATATGCCCGCAGGCATGTCGAGTGGTAATGGGTTCAATTCTCCTGACTGTCAAAATTCTGGCGGTGAGTGAGGGATTTGAACCCTCGCGGCGGCTTTTGGCCACCCTACAGGATTAGCAATCCCGCCCCTTCAGCCACTTGGGTAACTCACCGTGTGAGAGGGATTGTAGATAATTTTTGCAAAATGCAAAACAAGTACAAGGAAAAGAAAAAGTAAAAGAGTGGATTTTTAACTAATTTCATTCTCGTCATTGTCTGCGTACTGGTCTGTTTCAAAGCCTCCATCCTCTTCATTTTCTTCATTTCACAAACGAAGCTCATCCTCTTCCCCGTCTTCATCAAATCCCATATCAACCATATTTTCTTCTTCTTGTTTCTTTTCTTGTAGAAAACTCACCAGCATATCCTGCTCAGACTCAGAGAGATCATCACCAAAATCAGCAGCATAATCTCGTATCTCCGTAGGCTCATGCTGGAGAAATTGCCAGATAATGAGTCATGGCTGATCGTACCTGTGCAAGAGGAGATTATTGAGGCGAACGAGGGACCGACGAACTGTGGGATCGGCATCATCGTAGTATGGGATATTTGCGACGAGATGGAGGTGGACATCTTCTTCGTGAATTCTGTGTGCTTTTTGTGTTTCCTCCGCGATTCTCTGCTTTTCTACTGCATAATAATCATCTGTCTCAACAGCATCATTTTGTGTGTTCTCCGGTAGACTCTTTTTAGCTCTTTTTGTTGTCATAGGGAGGAAAAGTACTACAATTTTACCAATGAAATAGGAGTTTTCAATCTAATCCTCTGTTTTATACTTTGTACTTTGTCTTTTGTATTTATAAATAGTAAATGAAGCTCACAAAAACTCTCCTCAGAACGACCGACAGCTATATCCAGAGGCTGGCTCGAGGGGGTATAGAGACTGTGGAGGATTTGCTCCTCTTTTTCCCTCGTGATATCGAGAATACTGCTGATGTCCTCGACAGCTTTGCCTATGTGAATATCCGAGAAAAAAACACCATCAAGGTCACACTCATTAATGTCATTCAGGAGCGGACTCGATTTCAGAAAAATCTCACAAAATTTCTCATATCAGATAAGAATGGCATGTCCTCGGAGTGTGTCTTTTTTCGGACTCCTTTTTTCAAACAACCAATCAAGCCAGGAGATACTATCATCGTCCATGGGAAGCCAAAATACGAATACGGAAAACTCTCATTCCCCCAGCCTGATATAGAGCTCTTTGACGAGAAGAGGCAGGCCTATCTCCCGATATATACAGAAATCCAGGGCATCAATACCAAGTGGTTCCGTGAGAAAATACCGCTCCTCTTTGAATACCTCAAATACATACCTGAGATACTGCCTGAGGAAATACAAGAAGTCCGCAAACATCGCCCTCGTACGACCAATATCCGAGCACTTCATGCGCCAGAGACCCTCGAGACCTACGAGCTCGCAAAGCATGAACTAGCTTATGAAGAACTCTTTGAACTCCAATACAAGGCTCTGCAAAGGAAGAAAATCATCCAAGAAGCGAGTATAGGTCATGTGAAGTGAATACCGCTCGATGCTGATTTTGTCAGAGATGCTCTCGAGAAACTCCCTTTTCCCCTCACAAGCCACCAAAAAATCACCCTCTTTGAGATTCTCAAGGATATGGAAAAGGATATCTGTATGCAGAGACTTCTTCAGGGCGATGTCGGTACAGGGAAAACTATTGTCGCATTTCTCTCGCTCATTCACTGGATACAGGGAACTGGCTGACAGGTCGCCTATATGGCACCGACGACTATCCTCGCGACACAAGTGGCAAAAAAACTCGCCCAATTTCTCGAACCATACGGCATCAGCTCAGCACTCCTGTTCTGAAGCCTCAAGGCAAAAGAAAAAAAGGAAATCAAATCAGCACTTCAGTCAGGAGAGCTCTCTGTCGTCGTAGGAACGCATGCACTCATATCGGAGGATACGCATTTCCGTCATCTCTCGTATGTCATCATCGATGAACAGCACCGATTTGGCGTCGAACAACGAGAAAAGCTCACGGAGTATGTTTCTCGAGTTTCCAGTTCAGAGTTTCAAGTTTTAAGCCTTGCTAACAACGGAGAAGACATCGCCGGTACTGAAAACTCAAAACTCAAAACTCAAAACTATTCCCACAGAATCGTCCCCCATGTCCTCATGATGACGGCGACACCAATCCCGCGGACACTCTCTATGGCGCTGTACGGTAATCAGGATATCTCTATCATCCGTGAATACCCAGCGAACAGGAAACCAATTACGACGAAAATCGTCACTCCAAATCATGCTCATGAGGCCTATGCATGGATCGAATCACAGATTCAGCTCTGACATCAGGTCTACTGGATATCTCCTCTCGTGGAAGGAAGTGAAAAAATCGATGCGGTCTCCGTCCATGAAACAGCAGAAAAACTCGGTATGCTCTTTCCCGAGAGAACCATAGGAATACTGCACTGACGCATGTCAGCAGATGAAAAGGATACCATAATGAAAGACTTCATCGCTGGTCACTACGATATCCTGTCCTCGACTTCGGTCGTAGAGGTAGGTGTCGACAATCCCAATGCAACGGTTGTATGCATAGAAAATGCAGAACGATTCGGACTCTCACAGCTCCATCAATTCCGAGGTCGTGTGGGTCGTGGAGAAGCTCAGTCATACTGCTATCTCCTCTCGGACAATGCCAATGCCGATCGACTGAGAGCGCTCGAGAAGACCAATGATGGATTTGAGATATCAGAGATAGATATGCAGCTCAGAGGGCCAGGAGAAGTCTACGGAGTGCGTCAATCAGGCGTTCCAGACCTGAAACTCGCCTCTATCATGGATCTCGAGAAAATCTATGAAATACGCAAGGATATAGAGCAATATCTCGGAAAATAGATACTACAACACTATTTTAGTATTTTGCAAGTTATTTTCCTGCTTTTTTTATAAGAAAGGAGTGGAAAAGAAGAAAAATGTATGGTACATTGCTTGTGTATAAATAAATCTTTATGAAAAAATACACCCTCATCCTCGCTGCATGTCTCATCTCTAGTATGGCATTTGCGCAAATCCTCCCTGATACAGTCTCTGGTGAAGTCGATGCTAATATCGTCCTCGATTCAGCTCCGACTATGTCTGGTGAAATCGACATCGCTCTCCCATTTGACCCATTGGAAGTAGAAACTGAGACAGATAACTCTGGAGAGCTTCCTCCGTATTCTCTCAATTCAGCTACCTATGTACAGACTGGCCCAGAAGCTGTCATTGCTTTTATGCTTATCGCACTTCTCGGAACAGCTCTCTATAGCTACCGCGTTCGTACACAAAAAGATTAATTAAAAAAATAGAAACAAGGACAAAGGGCAACTTCGGTTGCTCTTTTTTTGTTATGCATATTCTAGAAGTGAAAGTTGCATCTACCCGGAACAATGGTCTTAATACCTAATACCTACTACTTAATACTGAATTCTATTCAATAACTCCACTCTCTATGACTCATCTCTGACTCATCGGTCTCGGCACTATGGGCGAAAATCTCGTCCGAAACATCATCTCTCATGATGAATCCATCGTCGTCTGGAACAGATCGCTGGATAAAGTCGATGCGCTCGTCGCAGAAACAGGTAATACTGTCATAAAAGCAGACACTATCGCTGATCTCGTCCAAAAAACTGAATCTCCACGCAATATCATCCTCCTCGTCCCTGCTGGAAAGGTAACGACAGAGGTCGCGCAAGAACTCTTCGGAATACTCAGCCCCGGTGATGCCATCTGGGATCTCGGCAATGCTCACTGGGATGTGACACTTGCGAATCAAGCAGAAGCACTCAAACACGGTATTCACTGGGTAGGGTGTGGGATATCTGGTGGCTCTGAGTGAGCTCGACTCTGACCCGCTCTCATGCCAGGCGGTGAAGAGGAAACTGTCAAGAGAATGCTCCCTCTCCTCGAGAAAATCGCCGCAAAAGACTTCGCGGGAAAGCCATGTGTCACCTATGTGGGTCGAGCTGCTGCAGGAAATTTCGTCAAAATGGTTCACAATGGTATCGAATACGCCATCATGCAGTGAATCGCTGAAATCTACGATATTCTCCGTTCTACGAACACATCTCAAGCAGAAATGAAGACCATATTTGAAGAGCTGAATACCGGACTCCTGAAGAGTTTTCTCCTCGATATCACCGTGGATATCCTCGGTACGAAGGACTCTGACGGTACAGATTTACTCGAGAAAATCAGCGATATAGCGGGCAGTAAAGGAACAGGTGGATGGACTGTCGAAGCAGCACTCAAGCTCGGTGTCCCTGTACCGACTATTGCTGAGTCACTGTTTGCGCGGTGGATGTCGGGGAGAAATCATCAAAACTCACTCTGAAAAATGAATAATGAAAAATGAATAATGAATAATGGAGGAATATCAAAAATTGAAACAAATCTCCTCAAGCAAGCACTCAAAACCGCCTATCTTGCTTCATATTTTCAAGGAATCGAACTCATTCTCGTAGCGGAAAAAGAGTGGAATTGGTGAATCGATATCCAGGAAGTATTGAGAATCTGGCAAGGAGGATGCATCATCCGCAGTGAGATGCTCAGGGTTCTGCCAGATTTTTACAGAGAATGATCCGCTCCAGATGCAGAGTCTAAGGATATTGAAACATTGCTACAAGAAGCGAGAGAGATAATCAATAGTTCAATGGTTCCAACACCTGTTCTCTCAAGCAGCTATAGCTATATGCTGACACGGACTAGTGAGAAGCTCCCTACCAATCTCATCCAGGCTATGCGTGATAGCTTCGGTGCTCATGGAGTGAAGAGGATATGAAGTGATGTGAGCGAGAGTTTTCAGTGGAATTCGTAAGAATATTGACTTACATACAATATGTATAATATTAATAAATAATATTAAATATAATTTATGTCTACACTAACATCCACCTCTGCTTCTACTGCGGAATCAGAATCAAAAATACAGATACGATGAAATGAAGTTATATTTAATTATGTTCTTATAACTCCTGAAACAGTCCTAAACTACGAAGGCAAAACTATTCGTTTCGTAGATTGCACCTTTGAAGAATGAATCAGTGAGATACCTTCTGGTTCTGAGATCAAGTGACAATTCACTATGTTTCGTGGTCCATGTAAATTTGGAGATGCAATAAAAATCAGCGGAGTCAAAAATGGGCTCTGAGATAATCATACGCTCTGAAGCTGGTGTATAATCCAGAATACGACAATAGGAAATCATAATACTTTTGGTTTTGGTACAGAAATTTCTGCAGGAGCTACTATTGGCGATAACAATACATTTGACAGTGGAACTGAGGTGGGAAATTTGGCTACTATAGGGAGAAATAATACTTTTGGACGAAACTCAATTGTTTCTGTCGAAGAAATAGCTGCTATAGGGAGAGATAATTTATTTCGCCCCGGAAGCCAGGTGGGAAGTTGTGTATGATTTTTTGAAGGATATAACATCATCGAAGAACAAACAATAGGGCAAACTCATGAATCTGTCACTTTTGACGAGAATCGTACTTTTCCTGAATGATGTGTTTTCAAGAACTGCAAATTCTTAAAGTCTTGTACATTTGGAGATGCTACGAGGTTTGACGGAGGAGATACTGTATTTGCAGAGCCATGTAAATTCTGAGACAGAACGCAATTTCATATTCATAATTTTGGCAATGGTCATACTGTTGGTTCTTGGTGACACATTCAATATTTTTCTGAATCTAGTAAAGACAAACAACCTGGATCAGGAAAATATCGAGTTATGGTAGGCGATGATAATACATTTGGCTATGGTCTGAGAATAGATCATGGTGCTGGACATTTCGGAAATAGAAACATATTTGATAGTGGTGCAAAAATCTGAAATTTTAGCACTTTTGGAGATGGTAATGTGATTGGTAGATTTGCTCGTGGTGGTAAAGAATTGAGAATAGGAGCAGACAATATCTGGAGACCTGGCTGTCAGGTGCAGAGTTTTGCCGAGATGTGAAAAAATAACGCATTTGACACTGGGTCTCCTGTTTATGCTATGACGGGAGGTGCGCTGGATCGAGGAGAGCGTACAGATACCCGAGAATGAATGCTTATTAGGACAGCAAGAGTCTTGAAAAAGATCCTTCCAGGTTAGAAAAACTAAAATATTTCACTTCTCTGTGAAGAATCAGTGAACTTCTGCGGACAACATGCAAGAAGAGTTTTTCGCATACAGGGAGACAACGCGAGCAACAAGAGTGAAGAGAGAAACCCTTGCTCTGTTATATGATTTCTCTTATGATGTTCGGGCTTATTTTTTAACCAAATACAATTATGAAAAAAGCCCTCTCAACCGCTATCATAGCCACAGTCCTCATCGCCAGTTCGGCATGGGCAAGTACCAATACAGGCTCAAACAATTCTGGAGAAAAACGCGAAATGCGCCAGGAACGCCGCGAAATGCGTCGTGAGCATCGTGATGAAGTCAAGGATTTCCGTCGTGAGCATCGTGATGACATAAAAGAGATGAAATCAGAGTGCAAGGCTCGCCTCGATGCTGCTACAACTGATACAGAGAAGGAAACAATCAAGGCAGAGTGCAAGGCTGAAGCCAAAGCAGCTCGTGAAGCTCTTCGAGAAAACATCCGCGCTCTTCGAGAAGCGAGATTTACAACAGTCCTCGCGAATCTCAAGACCCAGATAGAAGGTAAGCTCGATACTATCAAGGCTCTCCCTGCTGATAAAAAAGCTGAATGGAAAGCACGGGTAAACGAGAGACTCGATGATCTCGAGGATAAAGCAAATGAAAGAGAAAATGATAATCTCATCCTCACTATCACTGCTATTCGTGAGATTGTGAATTCTATTTAATACACTGACTGATTATAAAATCCCTGTATCTGCAGGGATTTTTTAAAATATCCTCCATTATTCATTTCTTCATTATTCATTATTCATTTCAGTATACCGTCTGAACCATGTAAGCTGACGCTTCGCATAATTGCGACTATTTTGTTGGACGAGTTCTAGTGCTTGTTCGAGTGATATCCTATCTGCGAGGAAATCTATCACTTCTCTGTAGCCTATAGCATTGAGTCACGGTAATTCTTTTAATATTCCATCATTCTTCATTATTCATTCTTCATTATTCATTAGTCGTTGGACTTCTTCAATAAGTCCTGACTGAAACATCTCCCCGACCCGCTGATTAATTGTCTCATAGAGCTTGTCACGGTCTCCATCGTAGGGCGTGATGCGGAGAAAATCATATGGGCTCTCAGTTTTTTGTCAGAGGACTTTCTTTGACTTCCCAGTTTCCTTCCATATCTCGAGCCCTCGAATCACATAGCGGTAATTTCTCGGATCGAGGTCTGCGGCATAGTCTGGATCGACGGCATTGAGTTTTTCCCAGAGAGCCTCATTGCCGTGCTCGAGGCGAAATCTCTCCATCTCATCGCGGTATTCCCAGTCTGCGACGACTTCTGGAATAGTAAAATTACCAACCACTGAATCAATAAAGAGTCCCGTCCCTCCGGAGAGAATTGGGAGCTTCCCGCGAGCATGAATGTCCTCTATAATCCGTCTCGCCTCTGGAGCATACTCCCCTACCCCATACATCTCACTGATATCTCGGATATCCAGCATATGGTGGACGACTCACTTCATCTCCTCCTGTGTCACTTTCCCTGTCCCGATATTCATCCCTCGATAAATCTGCCGAGAGTCAGCATTGATAACCTCGCCATTATATTTCTGTGCGAGCTCTATCGTGAGGGCAGTCTTGCCACACGCCGTCGGTCAATAAATCACGAGGAGTCTGGGTTTACTTGCCTTTGCGTAGTCCGCCATTGAGGACGAAGCGAGGTCGGAGGATGTAGAAATCCAAGAATTTAACATGCTTGTATTTTAGGTAGCAATAATCAAAATCAATATTGCAATGAAAAAATAAATAAAGATAATGGATACTGAATTCATTAATAAAAAAATATGAAAAAAGAAAAACTCATTATAAAAAATAAGCCTGCTGGAAATATTATATGGAAGTGATTATGAGGCCATTTTGACTCAATGTCTCAAATCCTAAACGAATTTTTAGACAACTCAATTTCAAATTTCAAGAAACATAATCCTATATTGAAAAATATAGTTATATGTATTACTGAATTACCTGAAAACAAAGTGTTTTTCTCTGTAGAAGATTCTTGAACAGGTTTCAAAAATCTTGATTCCGCTTTTTCTTTATGAACACAGGACTCCAAAGACTCACCAATGAATGAACACTGATTTGGTTTTAAACACGCTCTTGCAACAGCAAATCCAGACAATAACAACTGGAAAATCTGTACCCGAGATTCAGAACAATTAAAAAATAGTTGTTACACAAAAATAGAAGCGTCATATCAATTTGAGGATTTTAACGCTTATATTATTAATGAGAAGGATGAAAAATGGCCATGACAGCTACATACATCTTGAACATATATATCATTTTCATGTTCTGATAATTTATTTAAAACAGTGACAGAAGGACATTCAGGTAATTTTTGATTTGAGAAAAAGTAGAATACTTAATTGAGGATATTGGTTTTATATACTCTAATTTAATCAAAGATGATATTGCGACAATCTCTGTTGTATATACAGATATAAAAGGCAATATAAAAAATAAAAATGTTAAATCTGTAGAGCCAGATTTTGAAAAATATATTAGCCCATGAGAATGAACAACCAAAGTCAATCTCGATGGGCAAGAAGTTACTGTCAATTATAAATTCTGAGTCATGCGAGATTCGGAAAACAAAAAATATTATAAAAGAAACATGTCAACATCTGGGGTTGAAATAAGACTTAATGGCAGAGCAATCGCTACTAATATCTTTAAAGAAATTTGGTGAATAGAAAAACATAATAGTTATAACTATCTATTAATCATAATTAATATCATTTCAGACAAGTCGGAGCATTTACCTACTACAAGAACATCAAAAAATGGAATTAGGAAATGAGATAAGAAACTAGAAGATTTATTTGAATGGATTAGAGGGCATATCAATATTCCATCAAAAAGCTCTCGTGATATTGACCACGAAGTTGATTTATTTGAAAAATTAAAAGATTTAAAATTACGGCAATTACCAGATCCAAAAACAATCACAACAGAACAAAATGTATTTAGAGAGATAAAAGAAAGAATTAGGATAGATTTATACCAAAAAACAAAAGACGATTTAACTATTTACGAAGGTAAAAAAGACAGTACCAGTGTTCAAGATCTATATCAATTAAAAATGTACTGGGATGGCTGCGTAATAGATGGTATTAATCCGAAAACTGGCATACTAATTGCCAGTTCTCATCCTGAGTCAGTAAAAAGTCTAATAAAGTATGTAAATCAAATGAGGGATTCAAATGGGAATAACTACAACTTGGAAATAAAAACCTGGAAAGAAGAAGGTATCGATTATCCTGCTATATAAAAACCCTATCTCTCCAAATAATACCTCGCGGTATAGAGCACATCCTCATCAGTAAAATCAGATTTATTGACCACCCAGTCGAGGTAGTCTCGAGGAACTTCGCTCCAGAGTGTGCCTTTGTATTTGCCAAATCGGCACATATAGAGGACAGATGGATGCGACGATATCTCTATCATCATATTTTTTAGTGCTTGTTCGTCTTTTTGAGGTTCCGCAGCTTTGAGGAGGTCATGGAGTTTGTAGAAGACTTTTTCGAGGACGAGGACATCACCGAGAGCATCATGTGCTTGTGGTTTTTCACTAAATTCTATTCCGAAATAATATCGGAGATACTGCATCTTGTGCTGTTCGAGTTCTGGCAGGAGGTAGCGAGAGAGGCGGAGAGTACAGATAGGTGCAGTCACCTCTATGCCTGTGCGTTCGAGGACATCGACATCAAATACGGCATTATGAGCGACGAGAGTGTAGGTCTCGAGGAGCTTCTGAAGAGTATCATGGTCAGGAGTATCACGAAATACTGGCTTGCCAGCTATCTCGGACTCTGTGATATGGTGCACTGCCATCGAGCTGATCTCGATAGGCGCACCACCAGTACCGTAGAGCGATGAGAAATAATCGAGTCTATCAGAGGGCTTGTAGGCGAGCTGGATGAGGATGGGATTTTCGGTGTGATGTGTTTCTGTATCAAGAAAGAGGTACATGATGACTGCTATATATTAGATACTAGATATTAGATGATTCGTCCGAAAAAGAAAGTTTTTTGCAGAAAGTTATTTTTTGTATATGATAGAGTTATGAACACGGTCTCCCTTTGCTGAATTGATTTTTATAAGTGAAGCTACCATCATTGTCTCTCTGAAATTCAGTGCAGGGCATCGGATAAAATAACGACTCTGGTCGTCACTCCAAACCCTGAGATGCTCTACGAAGCACATCAGAATAAGAATCTCAAGAAAATCCTCCAAAATGCAGACTATGCACTCCCAGATGGTGCTGGTATATTTGTCGCATACCAGATAGAGCAGAGCTCACTTCCTCGGATTCTGAAATACCTCTTATTCCCCTATTGGTGTGCGAGAGCAGTATTCCATGGGAAGCGAATGAGAAAACTCTATGGCGAACGAATCACAGGATCCAGGCTCACGCGAGATATACTGCGATATGCTGAGCAGAGGAAAATCACTGTGACCATTATCGATCCTATCGTCCATGGTAAAACAGCCTGAGACAAAACAAAGAAGCTCTCTCAGGCATCTATGGAGACGAATATTCTGCGGAAATATCCAGACATATCTCTCAATATCATCATCAGTGATAGCGTCCCGGATGATCTGCCTCATCATGGTATCATCCTCGCCACACACGGAAGCGGAAAACAAGAAAAACTCCTCGCAGAGATACTCCATGAATTTCCTCACTGCGGTGTCGCTTTGGGTGTATGAGGCTCTATAGATCTGATAACAGGATTTCGTGCCCCTGCTCCAGTATTTTTCCAGCGATTCGGTGGTGAATGGCTCTATCGTCTCTACAAAAATCCGAAGAGACATCTGGTGAGAATGAAAAAAGTAGTATCATTTCTTCATCAACGCATAAAAAAATAACCCCTCTGAAAAGAAGGGTTATTTGTATGTCCTAGAGGACTAATTAAGTCCAGTAAGTTCAGAAAAGCTATCAGCTCCACTCATTTTCTTCTTGAGGCTTCCGTCAGCATTGAGAGAGACAAATGTGTGCTGGTATGTGACGCCATATTTCTTTCGGAGGTCAGTATTTGAATCGTAGTCAGTCTTGAAGACGACTGTATTTGCTGGTGCTGTTTCCTTGAGGAAATTTGCATCTGCAGCTTTGCAAGTAGGACACCACGGAGCGTGGAAAAAGAGGATAACATTTCGACCAGCAGCGAGAGCATCAGAAACTGCAGAAGCATTATACATGGTATATCCAGAGACTTCTTTTTTCATCATAGTGTCATCCTTCTTCATCATAGTGTCATCCTTCTTCATCATAGCATCCTCTGGTGCCTCATCTTTCTCCATAGCTGCTGCATTTTCTTCTGTTTTTTTCATCATAGCATCGACTGCTTGTTGATCCTCTTTTGGCATCATACCTTCGAGTTTCATAGCATCTTCCACTTCTCGCTTCGGAGCTCATGTATAGCTAAAGATGATAATCGCTAGAGCGATAAATAGACATATTACGATAATTTTTTTCATAAGAGAAAAATAAAAATATAAATAGTTTTACGCCAATTCTGGCGAATACAAAGTACAAAGTACAGTATACAAAGTAGTGGATTTTTATGATCCGCCATTTTGTACTTTGTCTTTTGCATTTTGTATTTGTGTGATGTACTCACCATATCCCTCCTTTTCCATATGCGCGAGTGGGATAAATCGGAGCGCTGCAGAATTCATACAGTACCTCTTCCCAGTCGTCTCACGAGGACCATCGTCAAATACATGACCGAGGTGACTATCACCGTATTTTGAGCGGACTTCTGTTCGTGGTAGTCCTATTTTGAAGTCTGTTTTTTCTGTGACGAAGTGAGGATTAATAGGACGATCAAAGCTCGGCCAGCCAGTCCCAGAATCATATTTATGACTCGAGCTAAAGAGTGGCTCTCCTGTGACAATATCCACATAAATTCCTGCTTCTTTATTGTCCCAGTATGCATTTTCAAATGGTCGCTCTGTGCCTTCGTTCTGCGTCACATCACATTGCTCCTTGGTTAGCGTATTGCAGATGGTCGCATTATCTGGTCGACGATATTTCTTGGCATATTCTGCGTCTTTACCAGCGATAGCCTCTCTCTCTTCTGTTGTCCAATTCTCATCGATAAATGCCTCACGACCAGATCCCTTTTTATACAGATTGTAGTGGAGAGAAGACTTGAGATAGTATTCCTGATGATACTCTTCAGCTGGATAGAAATTGGTAAACGGAAGTACTTTTACGGCAACTGGTTTATCAAATTTCTTTGATTCATCGAGTTCATGAATGAAGTCTTCGGCAATTTTTTTCTCTTCATCTGAGGTATACCAGATAGCCGTCGTATAGCTCTCTCCCCTATCTGCGAATTGCCCCTCAGCATCGGTCGGATCTATCTGATGGAAAAATATCTCAACCAGTCTCGCATACGATACCTTGTCTGGATCATAAGTGACCTGAATTGCTTCGCGATGACCTGTTTTATTTGAGTAGACTTCTTCGTAGGTCGGATTTTCTGTACGGCCGCCAGCGTAGCCGACAACAGTTTTGACGACGCCAGGCTCAGCATCGTATGATGGCTCGAGACACCAGAAGCATCCTCCGGCAAATGTCGCAACTTTTGCATTTTCTGGGATAATTGCAGGTTGTGTGTTCATAGTTTTTTGGCTAGGAAATAATGTACAGCTGGCGAGAATTATGGCAACAATTATTGGAATAGTGAGAGAGGTAAAGTATTTCATAGGCTAAGATCAAAAAGTAAAGGCGTGAAGACGGAGTCACGGTGTCACAGAAATACGAATCATGGCTTCATCTTGAAATTTCTCTGACCCAAAGACCTGATAAATAGTGTCCTCTATGACTCTTACAGGATTTTCCGAAATAATATTTCCATCCTTGTCTAACTCTTGAACAAATATCATTCCCCCCTTTCTCTCCGAATTTGAAGAAACTACGAGAAATACATTTTTTGCAGAAAATTTCAATGTCAGAATTGATGGCTCCGATGCCTGTAGAAATTCTTCCTGGACATCCCATTCTCACTCCAGAGTCCATTGATGAGTACTAAGCAGTGGGTAAGGTGTGAATTTCTGGACTCCTTTTATCAGTTTTCCAGAAGAAAAAATCATATTCTCTGCTCTCGCCGTACCCAGATATGTCTCTGGAGTCTTCTTTTTCCCCTGACTCAGAGAGCTATTTTCTCAATTAAATAATCCACCATTCTTCATTATTCATTCTTCATTATTCATTCCAAGCAATGATTGAATCTTTTGTTCCGTCTCGGCGTATTCTCCTTCTCAGAAATGCTTATAGACAATATTACCATTTTGGTCTATCAGGTACTTCGCTGGCCAATAACGATTCGCATAGGCATTCCAGGTCGCAAAATCATTATCGAGCGCTATAGGGTATTTTATTCCGGCTTTTTGTGATGCTTCTCGGACATTATTTTCTACTTTTTCAAAGGCAAACTCTGGAGCATGAACACCTATGATGACGAGTCCATCATCCGCATATTTCTCGTGCCATGCATTGAGGTATGGCTGAGTACGGATACAGTTGATACAGGAATATGTCCAGAAATCTATGAGAACAACCTTTCATCGAAGTCACTCAAGTGTGAGTGGTTTAGAACCCGCCTGTCCGGCAGGCAGGTTGATCCAAGCGGCTATACCCGTGAGCTCAGGAGCGCGTGCGACATCCATCATGAGATTACCCTCTCGGCCTTCATCACATTTCCCATTAGCACACATATTATTCACGGTATTGTGGTTCCGGAGAATGATTTCATTGAGGGTATTATCTATGGCAAAAGTATTTACAAATATATTTCTCTCGATGATAAATGTTTCAATTTTCTTGATATAGCCTGTGACAATGAGCAGTCCGACAATGAGTATTATGATACCCAGCAAGCGACGAAAGATGCCGTGAGGATTGCTAAAAAATCTGAATCGACCGATAATACTCCGCCCAAAATGAACAATCAAGAGGAGGATGATTCCAAGGCCAATAAAATAAGCGAGGAGTCCAATCATTCCCATGGTGAAGCTCGCTGGGAGAATAGTCGCGAGGAGAATTGTATAGGTAGGATTACAGCTCGAAAAAACTGGACCAAGTGCAGCTCCGAGAGCAATAGGTCACCAGATTCATTCACGATGACTCGCTGATTCGAGAGAATTTTGAGAGAGTTTTTCTATGCCAGTAATGTCCATGAGCCAGACCCAGACATGAGGAAATATGAGCGTGATAGAAAAGAGTACGAGGAGTCCGCCTGCCACATATTCCCAAAATGATGGATCCACACCGATGAGTACCGTCGAAGCCTTGAGAAGTATGGTGAAGACGAGGAGCGAGAGGATGAGTGAAGCGATGATGATATAGGGTCGTTTCCTGTCAGTTCCAGCGAGTCATCCTCCGAGAATAACAGGGAGAAGTGGGAGTACACATGGTGCGAGGACTGTGAGAATACCAGAGAAAAATGATATGAGAATAATGGTGACCATGGAGAGAAAGTATTATGTATTAGATATTAAGACTCGATTAGACCTCTCAAAATAGGAAGCATCTGTTTCACGAGAGCATTCTCATAATTGAGAGAATAATAGATGTTGAGCCATTCACGGCGAGTTTCGACCATGCGAGTACGCTTCATCATAGAGAGCGCTTGAGAGACTGCCGATGGTGTACAGTTCGTCACCTGAGCGATGTCTCATGAAGATAATTCTCCTGCTTCCATGAGCGCGAGTACCATCTCGAGGCGACATTCATTGCCGAGAATATCAAACACCTCTGCCCCTCCCCGCAGTTCATCACTGTGAGAAAAAAGCTTTTTCTGGAGTCTAGCAACATGTACCATATTAGTATTTTATAAAAAACTAAAATAATAGCAAATTAAAATATATTTCTGTGGTGAAGATGAAATCCTCCTCTTTTCTTTTTTCTTTTTTATTTCTTCTTTCGACAAAAAAATGACACTATTTTACTCCCCTCTCGTCGCCCCATTATCTCAAATTCTGTCGCCGTTTCTGGAGAGAGTTTTTTATCTGGTTCTTCATTATCATTTTTCTCGTAGGTGAAATACGGACACCGAGCGAGATGCTCCTCTATCCATAGGGCATACGAAGCCTCATCAGTTTTGATGAGGAAGATTCCACCAGGAGCCAGGACAGAAGCAGCATCACGGAGAAAATCATCCTGAATCACTCGATTCTTATGATGTCATTTTTTTGGCCAAGGATCTGAGAAGAGCAGGTAGAGCTCGTCGATTTCTCCGGGAGCGAATATTTCTGGTATCTTTTGTCCAAATACTTTGAGGAGAATGACATCTTCCCTGCCCTTTCTCGCACATTTTTCATAGGTACGAATGAGTCGTTTGTATTTGAGTTCTATTCCCACACATGCTGTATCTGGATGATTTTCGACATAATTACTCAAGAAGTTTCCCATACCAGTACCTATCTCGAGCATGAGTTTAGGGTAAATAAATGAAGCTTCCTTCTCATTTTTCATTATTCATTTTTCATTATTCATTCACGAACACAGTTCGCGCCACTTCCCTTTTTGAGCAAACATCTTTGCCTCATCGCTCCAAATACTTGGATGTTCGGCAACTTTCTGGATATAGATATTCTCGTAGGGCATGTGCAGATTGTCGCGAAGAAGGAAATATTGCAAGTGAAAAATAGACAAATTCCTACAAAAAATAAAAAAATAATTCTCTACTACAAAACGAGTAAAAAGATATGTCCAGTATAAAACTCCAAAAATGCTCGTGACAAAAAATAATTGTTTATAGAATCGCCCGTTATTCCTTTATCCATATCATCAATTACTATGCTTGCTTCTGGTCTCATTTTTATGCTCGGTTATTTCTGTATCACGCTGGAGCACAAACTCAAAACACACAAGTCTGCCATCGCCCTCTTCATAGCATCAGTTCTGTGGATTATGGCAGCATTTTCTGGCATTCCTCATGAAATAGTTATAGAAAAACTCCATCATACGGGAGGAGAAATATTTGGACTAATAGTGTTCTTGCTCGCTGCTATGACCATCGTCGAGACACTCATTCATTTTCGATTTTTTGATATTGTTCGGTCAAAAATTGCAGCCATAGGACTCGCAGATAGAGGTCAATTTCTCCTCATATCTACACTCACTTTCTTCTTTTCTGCTCTCCTCGATAATCTCACAGTAACGATTATTATGATACAGATAGCTCGTCGATTTTTCTCTTCTGAGAGACTCTTTGCTGTTGTCGTCGGGATAGTCATTGTAGCAAATGCTGGTGGCGCATGGAGTCCCATAGGAGATGTAACGACTATCATGCTCTGGCTCGCTGGGAAATTTAGTGCAATTCAGATAATCACCGAATGATTCCTCCCCTCTCTCGCTATGTGAATCACCTCAACTCTTATGATAGCACAGAGACTGTCCAAAAAATCATGAGGTGGTGAAAAAGTAGAAACTGTCACTCTCTCTTGGCAAGAGAAAATAATTATTACTGTTGCTTTTGGGAGCTTCGTCCTGCCTATTATCATGAATATAGTACATTTGCCTCCATATCTCGGACTCCTCTTGGGCCTCGGAATCATGTGGCTCCTGATAGAATATTTCAAGCACTGGACGACTGGTTTTTCTGATAATCAGGAAACTTCTCTCGAGAAACTCCTCCAGAAAACTGATCTCTCTTCTATCAAATTTTTCATCGGTATACTCCTCGCAGTAGGAGCACTAGAAGCAACAGGATTACTAGAACTCCTCTCGCATTCACTCTTTGGAAGTGCTCCAAGTGATATTCGCATCATCGCGGGAAGTGTCCTGATGGGACTCGTATCAGCGGTCGTAGATAATGTCCCCCTCACTGCTCTCGCTATAGTCATCATCCATGTGACAAATCCTCAGCTCTGGGTACTTACTGCACTCACTGTCGGTACTGGTGGTTCCCTCCTTCTCATCGGTTCTGTTTCTGGAGTCGTCGCTTCTGGTATGGTACCTGAACTCACTTTTGGTAAATATTTTCAGATTGCATCATTACCAGTTCTCCTCGGATACTTTATCGGCGTAGGTGTCTGGGCGATACAATACTACTTCTTGTTTTAGGATTAGCTCCCAAGAGCTATATCTGAGTCCTCTTTTTTCTCAACAAAACGAAGAATAGGTCTCTCTCGTCCACCCTTTCAGATTCTGAAGATATCAGCCTGATCACCCATCCCCTGAGAAACAAATATCCCGTAAGGCTCACCTGTTGTTGCTGGGTAATAACCAGAAATGTAGGGCGTATCATTCTGCATATCTATCCACTTCCTTGCTCCATTGGCGAGCTTCTTCCCAACGAGGGGGATATCCTGGAAACCCAGGAGTCCATGTGTGTGACCACAGAGAAAAAGTGTTGGTACATTGATACGGAGTCCTAGCTGAGTTTTCATGGCTTCAATTTGTCTCACACCATCAGGATTATGTACCATCACGATATTTACTCCTGAATGTTTATTTATATTTCAAATAAGCTCTTTGACTGCCTCGGGAGTATAGAGTTCTTTTTGGGTATTATAACATGGCATGCCGTGGATTTTTACACGACCGCCTGCGAGTTCTTCTGGCTGAAGGATTTGTCTAAAGCCAAAACTTTCCATATTTTCTCTGAGAGCTCGGAGTTTTTTTGGTCCTAATTTTTCATCCATTCTCCTATCATGATTACCCTCTACTCACCAGATGAGTCTTCATTCTCACTGTTGACCAATTCCGTACAAGAAATCCCCTAAATTTCTCAAACTATCAAATCAGGTGGGTTCGTGATTTTGTGATCCGAGCGTCATTCTGTCTCATGGATTGAGCACAATACACGGTGTGCTCCCTATGATTTTATTGGCTCTCGTTTGTGATTCCCTGAGGACTTGATTGAGATTACGATGTACTCCACCGATGTGAAGATCGGCAAGAATATCTGCTGTCAGATTTGCTACCCCATCAGCATAAATCTTTATTTCATGCGTACGAATACCTTCTTGAGTGAGATGACAACCCGAGAGTGCTTTTCATACAGCGGGAAATGCAACATTGCGAACAAAAGCCATATACTATTATTTTAGTATTTTAATTTATTTGTCAAATTATTACATAGGTTATAGAGACAAATTTTGACAAAATCTGATAATCAATATGCTCATATATAATATGGAATGAAACTGAAAAGGAATTAGTTCAATATCCGAACATGAAATAGTCAGATCAACCGTTGATTATCTCTCTTCCATGTGGGAAGAAGGTCTCCAACCATTGATACAACTCCCATTACCAGGAGAAGTGACTCATGTAGAACCTTACGATTTTGAATTTTCTATTGAATCATGTCTCGGGGAGGGCATTGATACACTCAGTGTGAGAGGTGCTGTAATGGATATACTTGCTGGTATTGAATTACCTGAGTCGAGAATTATAGATCTATCAAAACGCGTCGTCCAAGAAGTAAACAGACGAGTCATGCGAAATCCTAGCGAACCCAGCACAGCAGAACTCAAGGAGAGATTGCTTCATGAATATCTAGAAAATGAAGATACTATCAATTATATTTGTGAAGATAGTGTCCCTCTCAAGGTAGAAACCTACCTCCAACCTAACAATGAGAAAAATCGTCGTTTCATTCACAAAGAGATTGATTATAAAATCCAAGAAGCTGACGCTCTCCTGAGACGCAATAATCTCATAGCATCACTATGGTCGCTTAACATAGATGACCTGTACGATAATTCTTGATTCGAGGTCGATGAAGATGAATGGCTCGAAAGAATAGACGACGCGGATGGTGAAATAAAATTCTTTGGTCCCGATGAACCATGGAAAGAAGAACATGAATCACAGGATCAAGAAGAGGAACGCGATCTCCCCCTAAGCACCAATGAACAATTCTTCCTCAATGTCGTCCCAGGCTATCTAAAGAAAAATCACAGACTCCTCCCTCGTGCACATATTGGGTTGATTTTTGATATCGAAACACACTGACATATACTCAAAAAATTATTCATCAGAAAGAGTCTCATATATATATACGCTCAAAATCATCCCAAGAGAAACAAGTGAAGTAAAAAGAGCAGAAATAAATATGAAGAACACCTGGAACAGCTCCAGTATGAAATAGAGTCGATCCGATACCAGCTCGAGAATAGCGACTAATTGGAAGACTCCTCTATAGCCATCCTATCCTCCACCGAGAGAAATAACCGTGCTATGCGCAGCTCATCAAATGTGTATTCTTCTTCGTAGGCCTGAAAGAGATATTGGCGGACGGTCGCGAGCTTGAGTGTGCCAGCATCGACGAAGGCATCATGGATATTCTTCATTCTCCCATCATCTTCGGGTGTATAGGGAGTGAGGTCGATCACTTTCTCTTCGTCAAGGAGTTTCTCGAGATGGGTAAATATGGTTCAGACCTTGAGGCTGCGAATCTCAGCAATTTCGTCGAGTGGGATTCATTGCATCAGGTACGGAAGTGTCTCGTGGTGTGGTGGAATCTTTTTTCATGAAGTATCGAGCGTTGCCTGTTTTGGAATTTTCTTGGCTTCGAGTGTTCCACCAAATCGGAGAATTGTCGCTTCTTGGGCTTCCTGAATTTGTCTGGGGCTCATCATCTCTAAATCCTCGACAACTGTGAGCGATGAGCGAGCGAGCGTCTGGTCATATTCTCGGACTCGTGGATCGACCTCGAGGGACATAGAATTGAATCCACGAAGTATCAGACCATCCAGCGAACGCACTCGTGAGAGAGCGACATACCCCTGACCTGGAACAAATGCATCCAGGAGATTTATCACAGCGCTATCCATCGTCATGCCCTGAGATTTATGCACGGTGATGGCCCATGCGAGACGAAGTGGTATCTGTTCTATTGCTCATTTGGTCTTGCCATTTTCCTCTATCGACCAGGATGTAGTCTCACACACTACGGCCGTCCCATCGAGGAGCTCTACGACGGGCATCCCCTCATGAAATCCCGTCACATGACCAATAGAACCATTCATATATCCTTCTTCGGGATTATTTTTCACGAACATCACACGAGCCCCCCTTTTCACGACGAGCGTCTCTGGAGCGAGGCATCACTTCTTGAGGGCTTCGACAAATTTCTCGGCACCACTCCCCCGCATCTGATAGGTATGAGACTCGGCGCTGAGTGCTGCCAGTCTGTCCATGTTGTATGCATCAACTGCGATATTGCGGGTGAAGAGCTCCGTATGGTCTTCTGTCATCACGGGAATATCCCTCGAACGAAGGAGATTTTTGGAAAGTTCTGAGACCTCTCCACGACGGATATCATTCAAAATCGTGAGCAATGGATCACCCTCTGCATCCTGTCGGAACTGGGTTGTGAGGACACACGGCACGAGACGAAGTGACCGCCACACGCTATGCTCAAATGCATACTCTACCATACCACGAGACACTGGAGGAAGTTGGAAAAAATCTCCCACGAGCACAATCTGTATCCCACCAAATGGCTCAAGAGAGACCATCGTCGAGCGGAGGAGTCTATCGAGCGTCGCGAGAAATTGACCACCGAGCATCGAAATCTCATCGATAATGAGGACTGATGTTTTCACAAATCGCTTCACGAGGTACTCACGAGACACGAGGTCATCTATCTCATCATCCGAGAGTGTATCACGAATCCCCATCCCACTCCACGAATGTATCGTCATCCCTCCGATATGCGTCGCCGCAATCCCCGTCGAAGCTGTCACAGCCACAGCAATACTATGTTCCTGACAATAGGTGATAAAACGGTTAATGAGAAAGGTCTTCCCACTCCCCGCCGCACCCGTCAGGAGGACATTCTTCCCCATCGTGAGGATCTGAAATGCTTGGTCTTGATTCATTGCCGCCAGTGTATTCGAAAGGGGGGATATGGCAAAAAGAGGTTTCTATTTTTATTTACTTTTCAAAGAAAATATTTTTAGATACACTCGTAAAAAGTTGAAAAGCTTTTACTGATGCTGTAAACAAGGTATTTCAGAGAAGAGGAATATAGAATACAATTCTTTTGACAAAATACTCAATATAAATCAGATAAACTCGATTTGACTAGATATAGTGTCTGAATATAAATTCATAACACAACATAGCTGATTCTACAAGAAAAAAATGTGATTGTGATACTAACTATTTTGACCAATGCTTCTTCTTTTTGGAACATAAAAAAACTCACCTAACAGATGCAACTCTATGAGAGTTTTACTGAGCAGGCGAGTTACTTTAGACAAGTCACACGATTCTATCAGATTTTAGGAGATTGCAAGACCTTTGAAACAATTACTCGATTTACGAGACTGAGTGAAGATATCTTCTGTTAAACTCAGAAAATTCATTAACAAATTATTTATGGCTAAAGACGCTGAAGGTATGAGAGGAATTCGCTCACGGAATCTTCCTGGACAGTTAAGAGACAAAAGAGATGATACCCATATGTCCACTATCGAAAACATATATGGTAGGGATTTCAATGTTCGTTGAAATATGCATCTTGGAACTTATCTGGAAAGAAAATGAATAAAATCTCTCAATGATCTCATCAACTGAAAGAAAAAGTAGAAATTAGGCGGCCTTCGGGCCGCTTTTTATTTTTGACTAAAATACTCCAACTTATAAACTTAATCTTATGAAAAAAATTATTCTTCCTTTTCTGCTTATCGTTTTGCTTTCAGCTTGCTCTGAAAAAACACCTTCTACAGAACAGACAATTCCAATTGTTAAACCAATTGAAAATAAGATTACTAAAAGTTGAGAATATGCCCTCGATTGTAAGAGTAAATATTATACTACTTCCATGATTGGTGGTGATGGATTAGTAAAAGATAGTTATATTGAAATATCAGAATGACACGAACAGAACATCATGTATGTGACAAATGAAACTGCTAAATTTTTTGGAGCTACATATCAAGTTATACAAGATGATGGCTCTTCCTTGATTATTATTAGACACTATGAACCAAGCTGACTAACTGAGACAGTTTCAATCGATAAAAACTCCTGAATTGGTTTCGATGTAAAAACTCTTACTTCTGGGCTTTCTGGAAGACCAAACTCAGATACCTTTATTTTGACTTGTACTCAAGTTTAATTACTCCTCCCCCTCCTTCTTCTCCATCTTCGCACTAATCTTCTTCGCAGAGGTGAGCATATCAGGAGATACGGCGGGCTGTGGTGAGGTTAGTCGGTCTATCTCTTCTTGCTGGACCTGGGCATCTATCATGAGGGATTTTATCTCTGTCGGTGAGAATTGTTGGAGACGCATGGTGGATTTCTTCATCACGATTTCATCTTTGATTTCCTTTTTGAGGTTGCGAGATTTCGCGAGGACGGAGACGCCGCTCTGTGATGCGATGAGGTCGAGAGCATTTCGCATATTGATATGATGGTCGAATTCTGCTATGAGATTGACGATATTGTCTCTGTCTTGTGGATCGAGCTGTTCGGCGAGTTCGTAGGCGCTGATTTTCTTCAGTGCTGAAAATATAGCAGGAACTGCCTCTATCGGGATGATGAAGAATTCGTAGCTTTGTTCGAAGAATCGAGTCTTTGTGAGTGATGCGAAGGCTTCTGTTGGGACTATGAAAAAGACCATTGGATAGATCTTTGGATCGTTGTTGATCTTTTCGACGGTGGATTTCACATTATTGGTCACATAGTTCTGGAGATTGTCAGAGCGAGAGACCTTTGCATCGAATATGACATATTTCCCGAGGAATTCTATCATAAAGTCGGGCTTGAATTTGCCACCAAATCCTTCAGGAAGATTCTTGTTATCATACATCGGAAATGCATACTGCGGGAGCTTGCAGAGATCTGTGAGCTGAGTCTTCACGACATCCTCGTGTTCTGCCCACATACGATCACGATTTTCTCGGATTTGTAGTTCCTTTTCTTCGTCCTCCTTTCGTATTCTCTTTCGCTCGTCTTCGAGAGCATTTCTCGCTTCTTCGAGCTGTGCTATCTTGCGATTGAAGTCATCAGTTTTTCTCTTCTCATCTGCCTGGAAGTGGCTGAGCTCAGACGCGATGCGGTCTTTTTCTTTTGCGAGCGATTCGTGTTTTTCCTTGAGAGTGGTTATCTCGACGAAGAGTTGCTTGCCTTTTCCTGAGAGCTGGTCTCTCTCTGATTTTTCTGTTTGGAGGTCTTGGGTGAGCTGACCGATTTCTTTATGTTTCTGAGCGAGTTCAGCCTTGAGCTGAGCATTTTCTTGGATGAGTCGCTCTGTATTGCCTCATGAAGTATCTTCACTCGGGGATTTTCATCGTGTATACATGGCAAATCCGATAGAGACAAAGGCAATCAGTGCGAATATGAGCGGGAGAAGGAGATCCATATGAGTTTACTAGGTTATTAAGTTTTCTAGGCTTACTAAGTTTGGAGGTATTATAGAGAAATATGACAGTTTTCTAGGGAGAGTTGAGATTTCCAAAAAAAGGATACAATCCGTCTTGTTCAGAAATAAAGAAACAAATCCGTCTCTTTTATCTCTTCTCTTTTATTTTTTATCTAAGTGAATTATGGACTACTCAAAAGCTAAAGAAATGATGCGTCTCCAACAAGAGATGGCAAAAATCAAAAAAGACCTCGCAAATACACATATCGAAGCAGAAGTCGATGGTCTCGTCATCACGATAGACGGTGAGATGAAGGTCGTCTCAGTCGTCTTTGAAGACAAGGCTATCATCGGCGATGAAGCAAAACTCCAGAATGCTATCATGGAAGCAACGAATAAAGGTATGAAAAAAGCTCAAGAAGTCGCCTCTACCAAGATGCAATCTGTCGCAAAAGACATGGGTATTGATCTGGGGGGGATGATGGGCGGGATGTAATGGTGCAAGTTTAACAGGTTTAATTCGTTTAATGGGTTTAATAGGTTATTTGCATGACTACAATTCAAAAGTTTGAAGACCTCGAATGCTGGAAAGAAGCAAGAAAAGAAACTAATCTTATCTACACTTATCTAAAAGAATGTCGAGATTTCAGTTTTCGTGATCAAATCCAAAGAGCTTCAGTGTCAGTCATGAACAATATTGCTGAGTGATTTGCTCGTACAACTGCAAAAGATAGAATTCAGTTTTTCATGATAGCCACATCGTCACTCTCAGAAGTTCGCTCAATGGTATATTTATGACAAGATATCTGATATTTTTCAAAAGAACAAACTGATAAGCTCTTTGAACAAAATCTCCACACATCTCAAGTAACATATGGATTTTTGAGGTATCTTAATACACTCAAGTAAATTTTCCCCGAACGAATTAAACGCATTAAACCTATAAAAACATATGAAACCCTGTCTCCTCATAATGGCTGCTGGACTCTGAAGTAGATACGGTGGTCTCAAACAAATCGATCCTGTCGGACCACATGGTGAGATACTCCTCGAATTCGCACTCCGTGACGCTCTCAGTTTTGGTGTAGAGGAGGTCGTCGTCATCGTGAGTGAGGCTATTCGTGCTGATTTTGAATCCATGATAGTACCAAAATATCCTGAACTGAAGATAACTCTTGTCACACAGACGCTCACTTCCCTACCAGAAGGGATCTCACAGAATCCACAGCGAAATAAACCGTGGTGAACAGCTCATGCAGTCTGGTGCGCACGCGATGTTATCCGAGGACCATTTATCGTCATGAATGCCGACGACTTCTACGGTCGAGATGCACTCAAACAGGCATTTGATTTCCTTACGAGCGAAGTTGATAGTTTAAAGTTTAAAGTTTTAAGCGATGAATCAAATACCCCTGAACTCAAAACTCAAAACTTAAAACTTAAAACTTTGAGCCACTGTATAATCACCTATCCTATTACGAGTACTCTCTCAGAATACGGAACGGTCTCTCGCGGAATCTGTGAAGTACAGGACGGTAAACTCATAAAAATAGTAGAACACACAAAAGTGGAGTGGAAAAATAACGAATTAAACTGATTAAACGAATGAAACAAATTAAACCCAAGCCGTAGGCTTGTGCATACAGCTGAAGATGGTCACGAAGTACTCATTCCTGAAGATGCTCCTGCAAATATGAATCT
>JALQUC010000020.1 GCA_023268615.1 Candidatus Altimarinota bacterium
CTCCAGAATCCATCTTTCTTACAGATGATATCTAGCTCGCCTCCGAGAAATGTCGCATTTCTCTCAACTATCTCATACCCATGAGCTACGAGGTACTCTACTGCGAGATCTTCTCCGACATTTCATCGAGAACGATAATTAAATCCTGTCATACACTGAGTCTATGCAGAGTGAAGAGTTTGCAAGTAATTCGAAATAGCTCCAGGAAGCGAGATTTCTATGTCAATAACTTTTCGGTTGCCATCTTTTCTCACAGAATACAATATGAACATAATTTTCTTTTTTATGCGTCGTATATCCAGCCTCTTGGCTCTCCTCGCTCTCTGCGTACAATTCATACCCACAATAGCACATGCTGAGGGATGATACTATCTCGTCTCTGCCTATTATTCCCCTCTCGAATGACAGGATTTCTACCTCCATGGGAGCTACGCAGATGAAGTAAAGATGAACGGAGCAGGCAAGACAACAGCATCAGGACAACCAGTCAGAATCGGAGCAATAGCTGCACCACGAGAATGGCCTTACAACACACGCGTGCATATCAAACAAAACATCACCATAAAATGAGTCACCTACGATTTTGATTTTCATGGAACTATTCTCGATCGTGGAGGAGCTATACATTCAGCATCAAAGCTTCCCCGTCTCGATATCTATATGGGCAAATGACAAGAATGACTCTGCCGAGCTATCAATTTCGGTGTCCAGACAGTGTATGTAGAATTTGATAATAATACCTCTATTCCCGATACGAGCTCTTTTGATAACATGCCTGGAAACTGTAGTAATCCAAATCATGAGACAGTACCGCTCGCTTCTGGCATCAAACAACCATTTGATCCGTTTACAATGCCTATTTGATCAGGTAGTGCGGTAGAAGATATCAAGACAGTACAAAAACTCCTCGCCCGAGTCAATGCATACACATGACCGATTAATGGACTCTACAATGAAGCCCTCACGGATGCCGTTTTCCGTTTTCAACAGGCAAATGGTATCGTAAAACAAAAAACTGATGATGGAGCAGGAACCTATGGTCCAAAGACTCGAGCTATGCTCAAAGCCCTCCTCTCAGGCGAACTCAATAAAACTACAAATACAACAGCCGTAAATACAAATACAACAACACCAGAAACTCCATCGAATACGAACACAACACCAGATATAACAACCAATCTCACTCCAGAACAAAATACCAACGAGCTCGGTGATGTACGCGAACTTCAGACCCAGTTGAAGGATCTCGGATATTTCAAATACGATGTCGATGGTATATATAACAAGAGACTCGTAGACGCGCTCTATGGATTTCAACTTGCTAAAAATATCGTCACAGGAGAAGAAGATCCAGGAGCTGGTTACTATGGTCCTGTCACAAAAAGCGCTCTCGCTGAATCATATGCGTCATACACTGCGAGAAAATCAGAAATCGCAAACCTAGAAGTAGCACTGAGCGAAGCTCAGGCAACACTCAACACGCTCCGGGACAAGAAGAAGCTCGAATTCATCAACATGATGAAAAAGATACCAACAGCGAAAATCGGACAAGTCCATCCAGAAATCCGAACACTCCAGAAGAAACTCAAAGAACTCGGCTACATGGATCACAAAGATACAGCAATATTTGGAGAAATCACGAAGGCAGCCCTCGCAAAATACCAATTCGATCTCAAGGTCATCGATAGTCTCTCTTCTCAATATGCAGGCGTACTCGGCAATCAGACACGAGAAGCTATCGCTATAGACCTCTACAATAGATGGCTCGCTGCAGATACTGCCAGCGTCACAGAAGTCGATCGTATCAAGGCAGAAATAGAAGCACTCAAGAAAGTATAATTCCTAAAGAGCTTAAATAAAAACCCTCTGATATCAGAGGGTTTTTTAGAGACCTTTTTTCCACCAACCATTTTCGAGACTCCAACCATAGAACATATAGCCTAGAATTATCAGAAAGAGTGTCAAAAAAAGAGAAACATCGAGAGACCAGTTATACAGTCCGTGAAATGCAATGGCGAGAGAGAGGCCTCAGAGAGTACCCAGTGTACGGTTACGAAGTGACAAAAATACCCAAAATGCCAAAAGCCCTACAAAAATATGAAGAGGGAGAGAAAAAAGTGTTCGTCCCAATATCTGAGTCAAATTCAAATCGTATGAAAAATATCGGAAATTTTCAAAAACTCCAAAACCCAGGCTCACAAATGGGCTCAAAACCGCTGGGAAACTCAGTGTCACAGACTGATACCATTTCCCTATTTCCTCATGAAATGGAGACCAGAGAAATGAAGTCACAGCATCTCCTGAAAAAGAAAGCATAAACCAAGCAAAGAGTGAAAGCAGGACTGGTAATATAGCCACCTTACCGAGGCGCTGCCAAGAAAATGGAAGCGATATAATGAAAAAAATTGCAGGAAAGAGAACCCAATCTCGCTGTATAAAGTCTCTCAAAATTGGTATATATTGTATCGTCACAAAAATACCGGCAACAACCATACCGCGAATCACACCACGACGAGCCTTGTTAATAAAGCTCTGGTCTACGCCCTCATACATCATGTAGGAAACAATATACGACCAGAGAACCAGGCCAAAAAGAGCTGCGAGAAGTGCAAAAATCGTATACATGATTATTTTTTGTGTTTCTTTTGAAAGACAATCTGATACTGCCCCATAGAATAAGTCTTTTCGAGAACTTTATTCACCTTGTACCAGCCGAGGATAATCCAGGAACCAAGAATAAGCAAAAATAAACCAACGAGGAAACCGAGGATTGCAGGATTGAACAATATAGCAACACCGATAATGAGGCAGATGATTCAAAAAGTAAGCATAGGAGTTATTTACAAATAAGTATAGAGAAGTTTTCTTGGAAACAAGAAAAATCCCAGACAAGCTGGGATTTTGAGAATCAGATGGGAAGTATTATGACAATTCGTCAGAAAGCTCTCTATATCGAGAACAAACAATAGCCTGCTCACGAATTTTGCGTTTTGTAGGAGTTTTGACATTGTAACGAGTAGCTCGGAGATTAGTAATCAAACGAGAACCGTAGAGGAGCTTTTTGAATCTGACAAGCATTTTGTCGCTTGATTCACCTTCTTTCTTTGTAGCGTAGAAACGAGCCATAAGAGCTGATAGACTGATAAATAAGTACCTGAATTGTATAGATTATTTTCTCTTGTCAAAAAAATCATCATCCCGCATGAGAAATTCAGGAATATGAAGCTGAATTCTCTCCAGTAATCGATCCAATAACGAGTCATCATTGTCAGGAACCTCTATGCTCACATGGAGGCGCGTCGTGGTATCATTCTGAGTCATGAGAGCCAATTCTATGATATTGATTCACATTTCATAGATAATATGGGTGATGCGCGAGAGCAATCATGGTACATCATGAAACAAGAGAGAGAATGAGAGCACTTTTCACTTCTCCCCTGTTTGCCAATACGCAGAGAGGAGTCTGTCTGGATTGACACGAGCAAGTGAACCACAATCTGCAGAGTGTATCATACAACGACCGCCAGTACGCAGGACAGCCATTATCTCATCAGGAAAAACAGGATTACAGCACTGAGCCATCTGATGAGGAATATTTTTCTGACCACCCACTATGACCGAAGTAGGAACAGAGATGATCTGTCTTTTTTCAGTTTTTCGAACCTTCTCTCGACGAGGGAGAAAACTTGATGCCTTGCGGATTCATTGACCAATTTGATAATAAAATTCTTCCTGTTTTTTTGGGTCTAAAATACTCCCATAATACTGAGAAAAATTTCATAAATTATCCTGTAATTTGATACCAGCTGTCTCAAAAGTCTCAAAGAGGATTTTTTTTCATTTTTCTACGATTTTTGCACGATCTCCTGAGAGACGCTTGACCTCTATACCTATCTGAGATTTTGCCTTGGAAGAAACGACAAAATCAAGCCACTGAGGCGTCGGATGAGCCTGAGTACTCGTAATAATCTCTACCACATCACCATCATGGAGGAGGGTATCGAGAGTGGCAATTTTACCATTGATGCGGGCACCGACGGTATGGTATCACACATTAGAATGCACTGCATAAGCAAAATCCACAGGTGTAGCCCTGTGAGGCAATTCAAATACATCGCCTTTTGGAGAAAAAACAAAGAGTGTTGGAAGGGTAATTTTCTGACCCATGAGAGAGCCTTGTTCGAGGAGTGTATCCATGGTCATCTGTACGAGATCTTCGTAGCCATCTTTTTTGTGCATGCCGTCACCGTGGATTTTGTAGAGGATATGTGCGGCTGTTCAGCGTTCTGCATACTGGTCCATATCTCTCGTACGAATTTGTATCTCTATCGGCTGTTTGTATCACTGAAATCACAGCACAGTCGTATGCAGACTCTGATATCCGTTTGGTTTTGGGACGGCTATATAATCCTTGAATCGCTCAGAAAGTGGAGTGAAGTGACCGTGAATAATGCCCAGAATAGCATAACAATCAGAGACATTATCAACAATGATACGCAGAGCAAAAACATCATAAATATCACGAATACTCCCAACGCCAGATTGTTTGAGTTTACGGTAAATAGAATAGGGTTTTTTGACTCTATAAGTGACAGCTTTCTGATATTTTTCTGGGAGGATCTCTCGTATTTTTGCCACTGATTGTGTGAGGAACTGTTCTTGTTCGAGAGTATAGTGCGCCAACTCCCCTGTCACCTGCAGATACCCATCCAGATCGAGCTCACGAAGAGCCAGTGTCTCCATGGATTCCTTGAAAGCGTAGAGACCGAGTCGTGCAGCAATAGGAGCATAGATGGATAGAGACTCATCTGCAATTCTGCGGGCCTTGGTGTGGTCAGCATGATACTGGAGGGTACGGAGATTATCGATACGATCTGCGAACTTGACGAAAATACTGCGGACATCCTGTGCCATAGCGAGGAGTGTACGCTGGAGTCGCTCGATAGTTTGCTCATTCCCTCTGTATTTGACGAGCCCTATTTTATCCAGTGCTTCGACGATTTTGCATACTTCTGGTCAGAAAATAGTCTCTATCTCATCGAGTGTTGCCGTACCATCAGAGATGGTATCATGGAGCAGCGATGCTACAATAGTCGTGATATCAGGCTCAATAGTCATGAGTTCCTGAGCAACAGCAACAGGGTGGTATATGTATGGTTCTCCCGATTTTCTCGTATGTTTTTCGTGTGCTTTTCGGGCGTATTCATAAGCCCTCTGGATGACCTCACTCCCCTCATTGCCATATACTTCATATCGCTGAATAACATCGTGTACTATTGCATCTGTGTCGACTTTTTTCATGTACTTTTAAGTATACAGAGTAAGAGGAAAACTCAAAATATACATGCTGTATAAAATATAAAAATCAATTATTTGCATTGATGAAAAAAATAGAGTAACATAGAGAAGATAGCACAAAATTATGCCTCCTAATCCATCAACACCATCACCTGCCACAGCACCTGCTGAAGCTCCAGAAATAAAGAGCATACAAGAGCTACAGCAAAAGAAAGCTGATATACTCGGATATCTCCAGAGTGTTCCGGGCCTTAGTCCAGAAGAAAAAGCAAAATTTGCGGAAGAGTTTGAAAAAGACATGGTGGCACTCGATACAAAAACAGAGGAAGAAAAGAAAAAAGATATAGGAAGTCTCAAGGCAGAAATAGCGAAGCTCCAGGCCGATATACATGGCGAAAAAAAGGACACAAATGAACAGATGGATACAGTCACAGGAAGCGATGAGACAACAGTAGAAGCAGATCAGAAACTCGTAGAAAAAGAGATTCGAGGACGACTCGATGAATTCAGGGCCAGTATCGATACAAAACTAGCAGCTCCTGAAACACCACCAACAGCATCACCAGAACCAGCTGAAGAAGTACCACCAGAAACCCAAGATGCTATAAATAGTGCAAAAGAATTTTTCTCAAATAAAGGCGTCAAACTCGATACCGTAGCGCCTGTACAATGAAATTTTTTGAAGAATTTTTTCAATAAAATACTTCTGAGCTTTTATGGATTACTGGAATGATTCGGTATAGATGTCAGAAATCAAAAAGCACGAATAGAGGGGTATAAAAACTATGAAAGCAAACAGATAGTTGATGAGACTTTTCGAGCACTTGCAGAATACGCAGGAAACTCTCTCGGAGAATTGAGTAATATACGAGACAGAGAAAATCTCGTGGAGAAGATCAGATGACTCGGTCTACCTCTCGTCTCTGCGGGAAACATCCTCGCTGGACCTCTCATGAAATTCATATTTACAGGTGATGAAGAAGTATTAAAGGATCTCCCCGAAGATATAGATCAAGATACTATTAAAGCAGTGCGTGGAAAATACCTCACACTCCGAGATAATCCTCGTATGTTCTGAGGTATGAACACCGCAGAGAAGCTGAATGCCATATTTACAATAGAAGAAGACCAAAAAAATAATTATCTCATCGCATATGATTATGATCAAGAAGCAAGAAATCAAAATGAATCAGAAAACACCCAACAGACAACAGTAGTAGAGGCTCCTGAAGAAGAAAGACCAGAAACACCACAGGAAAAGCTCGATGCACTTGATGCAGCTGAGAGAGCTGATAAAAAATTAGAAGAGGCTATCAGAGATAATCAAGCAGGTCATCCTGATATCGAATTAGCTCAGAAAGAAGTCGATGCAATAAAAAATCACTCCAAAGATAGTCTCATCAGTGCCCTCGAAACAACTGAAGATCATCTAAACAAGACAAAAGACCTTCTAAAAATTACACAACAAGAGAAGGAAAAAGCTGAAGTAGCAAATGATACTGCAAAAATGGCACAACTAGAGAAAGAAATAGGTCGTATGACAACCCTCATCACAAACCTCGAATGAGACCACGGTATCATTGCGAGGCTGAAGAATATTGCCAAAGAAATGATAGAAAATCCTGATGCATTAAGAAAAGACTGGAAAATAAAAGAATCTCTCACGGCAAAAAATACGGTCGAACAAGCTCAAAAAGCAGAAAATGAAGTTGAAAAAATGTACAGTATTATGGAAGGAAAAGAAAAAGAAGAACAAAAAAAGGATGAAGCAACAGAAAAGGTCGATGAAAAAATGAAAAAATGGAACGAATTGTACCAAGAAGTAAAAAAGAGTGAACTTGGATATATACATAAAAAAGAAGAAGGCAGAATATACATAATCAATAACGGAAATTTATTCCGGTACAAATATCAGGGAGGAATTATAGATACGGCTCAAAATTGGTTAAGGAGCTGGTTTGATCGTGATTTACCAGTTGATATTGATACCTTTGAAACTATTCAAATATTAGACAAGAACGGCACTTGGGCAGATTCTGGAGCACAAACAAATTATTGGTTTCATGAATCATGGTGGCTTAAAAAAAGCACGCGTATTTCCCACAATGCAGATGCACCTGAAAATCTGAACTATTATACTTCTTAAAAATTCTTAACCTCTTTTATATGGTCTACCTCGCACCCACCTCCCTCAATCCCGACAGTTACCGTGACAATGAACAACATGTCGACAACTTCGCGGATCACCTCAGAGAAAAAGCAGCAATTGAACAAAAAAATATAGTGGATATTACTGCAGAAGAAATGCATCGATTCAAAGATGTGATGTTCTGAGTAAATACCCAACATAGTGGTGCTCAGCTACGACTGAGAGATGATCATGGAAAGGTGATATCCAAGCTCAAAGAAGGTGCTCAACTAAAGATAGTTGGCAATCATCATGCAACCGTAGATGACGATGGTGCTCCAGGTCATCCAGATGAGCATATCTGGGTCGAAGTCGAGGTTGATGCGGCACAGACAGAAGCAGGCGGAACTGGGCCAATCCGATGATGGGTCTCAACAGAATATATCAATGCTCTCAGAGAACCAGACCCAGTACTTGATAGTCCAGAATCATGGGGAGATGAAGTGCCTAAACCACCGGAACCACGACCAGGGATACTGGATAAAAAGAAACCAGGGGTACCTGATGTTCCAGAAGATAAGAAACCTGATGCACCAACAGGGGTACCTGATGTTCCAGAAGATAAGAAACCTGAGACGCCAACTGGAGTGCCTGATGTTCCAGAAGATAAGAAACCTGAGACGCCAACTGGAGTGCCTGATGTTCCAGAAGATAAGAAACCAGAGAAGCCAGGAGTTTCTGAT
>JALQUC010000040.1 GCA_023268615.1 Candidatus Altimarinota bacterium
TCCTCTAAAACACTTCTCTTTTGAGTGGTTTTTTTTATTGAGAGGACTCTCACCACTCCTCTTCGACAAGCTCAGAGTCGGGTTGACTCGGTGTTCGACTTGCTCACACCTCCCCTCTCTTGGGCACCAGAAAACAACAAAAGCACTCCTACAGGGAGTCTTTTTTGTTTTCTTGCTGTTCGAGGACTCGAATAGAGGCTTGAGCGAAGCGAAAAAGATATGCCTGAATGGCATATCTGTGCCGAGCCGTCTCCGGCAGTGAGCGAAGCGAACGAGAGGAACGAGTCCTCTCTTTAAAATAAGATCCTTTATATTTTAAAAAGTAGCACTTTCGTGCTATTTTTTTATACTCAGGTTATGAAAAATTTTCTCGTTCCTGGTAAGAATGCTCGTATGGCCCGTGTAAACCATATCATGGGAGTGCTAGCATGATTCTCGAGTTATTCGTGCATTATACCGCTGCTTATACTCGATGCATTCCTGTGGCAATTTCAGAACATCTATTTCCGCATCATGGAGATACCTCTTATTGACCGAAAAAAATATGTCATCCTCGATCGCTACAAGCTCGGGAAGCTGACCTGGTGACAGAGGCTCAACTGTTTTTATTGTGAATATGCGAATGGTATAGTCTGATATGCCAAGGCTGTAGTCAATCAGATGGAGCTCTATAGCTGTGCCATCAAGCACGAGCTTCATCCCCTCGGACAAGAACATCAGAAGGATTTTTTTGAGCGAGAAAAATTTGAATAGCGTAAAAGAAGGTAATTTAATAAATTTGATATTGACATAATAAAATATATATGCTAAATTATGCTTATAAATTTTTAAGCATGACTCAATATCTCCTCCGTTTTGCCCAAAGAAATGAACGAATCATACAGTTTCTACGCTACATATTGGTCGGTGCTATCATGCTCATATTAAATCTCCTCCTGGTCTGGTATTTCGTTAGATTCTGGGGCATGCACTACCTCCTCGCTTCTTCTATAGCCTTTGTGTTGGAATCAGTTGCTGCATTTTTTGCAAATAGACGATGGACATTTCAGACAACTACAGAATTTCGTCACGGGTATATGCGATTTTTGACCATAGCATTTTATTCTTTTATAGTTGTTCTTTTTATCACTTACGGACTGGTTCACTTCCTCGCATTTCAGTATGTCTGGGCTCGAACTGCCTCAACCGTTGTTGCAGGATTTATCGGGTATTTCCTGGATATGAAGATTACATTTAGAGTATAATTAGGAAAATGCGGAAAAACTTCGTATAACTTCGTCACTGCGATATTCGACCTCAGTCTCGTACACATCAGTACGCTCCTTTCGACCTCATATCTGGTTCCTCGTTCTACTCGTTTTGCGTATTTTCTGCTATTTCCAAGTTTCCTTTATGAATTACGAGTAAATAACTTAAAAATCCTTCATTTTGTACTTTGTACTTTGTATTTTGTACTATAATGAAGTCATGTTCTCTTGTTCTAATTGTCATCATACTCAGCTCAAATGGTCTGGTCAGTGTCCACAATGTGGACAGTGGAATACCCTTCTCGAGCAAGAAGAGATAAAAGTCGCGGGCAAACAGAAGGTCTCTGGAAAGAAGGGATCGGTGGTGTCTCTGAATCCTCGTTCGACATCTCATACCCGTCTCAGTGTCGAAAGTGTCGAACTTGCTTCTGTCCTCGGAGGCTGATTGGTACGCGGAAGCCTGACCCTTCTCTCGGGTGAACCAGGTATCGGGAAGTCGACACTTACACTTCAATTAGCACAATGGTGTGCCTCCGAAAATACGCCCGTTCTCTATGTCTCTGGTGAAGAAGGCGAAGAACAGATTGCTGGTCGAGCTCATCGACTCGGAGTCTCAAATCCCCATATTCATTTCTTCCACGGAGAGATCGTCGAGGATATCATCGCCACACTGCAATCAGAGAAATATCCTATCGTCATCATAGACTCTATCAGTGTCATGTATTCCAATTCTCAGGGCGGCTCAAGCGGCGGTATGGCACAGATTCGGTCCATTGCGGAGACATTTATGCACTTCGCGAAGAATACCAACACAGCGGTCATCCTCATCGGTCATGTGACCAAAGATGGAGATCTGGCTGGTCCTAAAACACTTGAACATCTCGTCGATACCGTCCTTTTTCTCGAAGGAGACAGATATCAGAGCTATAGGATCCTCCGAGCTATGAAAAATCGTTTTTGACCGACGGATGCTATCTGACTTTTTGAAATGGGGGAATTCTGACTTCTCGATCTGAAAAATCCAGCCGAAGGCATTCTCCGCACGACACCTCAAACTGGGTCAGCACTGACAGTGGCACTTGAAGGAAATCGTCCTGTAATTATGGAAATAGAAGCATTGACACATTCGACACGGTACCCTTATCCAAAGAGGTCAGCAAGGGGCATTTCAAGCCAAAAGATAGAATTGCTCTTGGCGACGATCGCCAAATTCGGTCGGATAAATCTGGACTCGGATGATGTTTATGTGAATGTCTCTCATGGTCTCTCAGTTGGTGAGCCAGCAGTCGACCTGGCTATCGTCGCAGCACTGCTCTCCTCTGACCAGAAGAAACCTCTCGACCATGCACTCTTCCTCGGAGAAATCTCACTGACCGGCGTTATCAAACCTGTCGCACAGCTCGAAAAACGACTTGAAGAAGCTAAAAAACTCTGATTTAAAACTATTCATATTCCTGCCGCACAGTCACAATTTCAGACGATGAAGGGATTATCTATTGTCCCACACAGTTCACTTCTTTCATTGGTTGAGTGGGTGAAGAGTCGTTAGTTTGACTTACCTTGAGATATAATACAATACCGCCATGAACTCATTTCGATTTACTACGCTTGTCACATTGTTTTGTGTGATTCTCATCATCTCAAATATCGCATCCACGAAGATGACGCAATTCGCTGGTCTCACGCTCGATGCGGGGACTATTCTCTTCCCTCTTTCGTATATTTTTGGTGATATATTTGCTGAAGTCTACGGTTGGAAAGTCTCTCGAAAGGTTATCCTTCTCGGATTTGGTTGTATCGTCCTCAATGCTGCCATTCTCTATATCGTCCAAGTCCTCCCTGCCGCGAGTTTCTGGGAGAATCAGGCCAGTTATGAAGCAATTCTCGGATTGGTTCCGCGTATCACTCTCGGAAGTATTTTTGGTTATCTCGCTGGTTCGTTTTCCAATGCGTGGACACTCCTCGCTATTCGCAAAATCACTGGTGCAAAATGGCTCTGGATGCGAACGATTGGTTCGACACTGGTTGGACAGACATTTGATAGTACTGTCTTTTGTCTCATAGCCTTTGCAGGCACTATGGGTAATGCTGATCTCCTCGCACTTGCCCTCTCAAATATCGCATTCAAGGTCGCCATAGAAGCATTTTTCACACCGGTGACCTATAGAATTGTGAAATACATGAAGCAATAGCAAGGGTCTTTCTTTGACTTCAATACGCAGGAGGGTATAATTCCTCTATGAATATCCATACTCTCCTAGACCGTTGGCTCTCTCGTGATATCATCACCGAGAAACAATACAAGGTCATGCTCGCTGATATCCAAGAAGAGCAACGAGATGCTCGCTCGGGTCGATTTATCCTCATCGTCTCCGTTCTCGGAGCCCTACTCCTGGGCACTGGTCTCCTCCTCTTTTTCGCGAGTAACTGGGAGTCTCTCGGTCACTTCACGAAGCTCATTCTCATAACACTTCTCCCTATTATCCCACTTGCGGGTGGTTATTATCTCTCAGAAATAAAGAAAGATTTCCCAATTCTCGGCAAGAGCCTTATTTTTCTCGGAGTTCTCCTCATCGGCGCTTCACTGGCTCTCTATGGACAGCTCTACCATCTCGAGAGTAATCCAAAATGACTCTTTCTCACCTGGTTTCTCCTCTCAATACCGTTTACCTATATTGTTCCATTTGGGGCACTCGCAGTCGCTCATACGGTTCTGTATATTATCTGGTTTCATCTCGAATTTGCTTTCAGGGATGGTATGTGGGGCATTGAGCCAAAAGAGCGGACATTTGTCCTCTGGTCACTTGGTATGGCCCTCGATCTTCTCGTTGTTGGTCTCCTACTCCAGTGGAAGACCCGTATTTTCACCCCAATACATACAGCCTATAGACAGTTTGGACTCTTCTTTGTCCTCCTCACAGGCTGGATTTATACTCTCGGGATTTATGTGACAGAAGTCCTCGATTATTCTGATATGGCTCGTCTCGGGCTCAATATTCTCTATATCGCGCTCCTCGCTGCAGGTGTCTGGATAGGCGTCACATTTCGCAAATCATATGTTATTTCTCAGACATTTTTCTGGATAGCTGTTTATCTCATCAGTCTCTACTTCGACTTTTTCTGGAGTCTCGTTGATAGGTCTCTGTTTTTCATGGTACTCGGATTGATAGGTCTCGTAGGAGGATTTTGGCTCGAAAAATGAAGAAAAAAAGTCCTCACTCTCGTCCATAAAAAATAATTATGAAAAACAAAAAACATCTCGCATTTCTCGGAGCTATCATCCTCTTCGTCATCGTCCTCGCCTCGGGCGTCTATATGCAAGAAGACCTCCGACGCAACGGTCAGCAGGTCATACTCGCGACTATCCCTGTCGATCCCCGTGATATCCTCCGTGGCGACTATGTCGACCTCGCCTATGAGATAGGTCGTGGTGAAAGGGCTCAGGAATTTGCTAAAAGTCTCTCCTCCCCGCAGATTGTATATGCTACTCTCACACTTGGCGAAGATAACCGAGTGGTAGAGTATGCTTTTAGCACCACAGAGCCAAAAAGTGGTGTCTACATCCGTGGCGAAGGTGTCGTAGAAGAATGGGAAACCTATACTGAAAAAACTCCCGGAAAGGAACCAGTTATGATCAAGGAAAAACGATGACATATTTCATATCCTCAGATAGAACAATACTTCGTACCAGAAGGAAAATGATGGGTCATTGATCGAATGGGCTGGGCTAATTCTGGTAAAAAAATTGAAGGCAAAATAGTCGTGGATGGTGGTCGCGCTCAGATTCTGGACCTTCTGGTGGATGGCGAACCAATTGATTTCTCACAGATAGAATCAGAAAATCCATGGACAGATGAACCAGTAGGTTGGGAACCAGAACCAGTCACTCCTCTAGAGGAGAAGGTGTAATTACTGTCATCGCGAGGAATGCAATGACGACGCGATCCAGGGGAATGGATTGCTTCGCTATGCTCGCAATGACGGATTACTTCTCGCACCAGGTGTAACCACCGACGCATTTTAGCGTATTTTCTCGTGTTCACTCTGGGCAACCTGTTCCGGGTATGAGGACACCTTTTTTTGCTTCCATATTTGATACACTCGACAGACAACAGCTTTCGCTCTCTTCCTCCGCGTAGCATTGTCGTGATAGGCCCTGATAGTAGGGGCTAAAGGCATGGATAATGCGCTGTTCAGATCTATATGTGGTGTAATTGTTGATACCAACCAGTATCCCAGCGAGAGCGAGAAGAATGAGTATGACAATAGAAATGGCGGGCAGGGTTCGGAGCATAATTATTTTATTTCAGGTCGTATCTTTTGAGAGAAATTTTCATCCTGATTGGCCTTCATTGCGCGTTCATTTATCGTGTAATACTCCCGGGCATCTTCCAGAGAGAGTCGAGTATCTAAGAGCCCCAGATTATAGGCAATTTCATCAGAATATTTTGGAAGTAGTATTTGCTTGCTCCATGAAATCTTTTTATCCTCGGAGAGGAGAAAATTAGCATGATCTTGAATAGCGGTGGCACAAGTATTGGTAATTGTGTTATACCATTCTGGTTCTTCTGCTAGTTTTTTTGCTCTTTCCATGACGGAAATAAAGAGTTTTGGCAAGTTTTGAGGCTGAATTTTCAGAGGATACATGATCACCGTATCTTTTCTATAATTACTTCGTAGGCGTATGAGATCTCGCTCATGGCCCACCATATAGACTATCTCGTATTGCCGGAGAAGACCCTTTACCGCATCAAATGATTCTCCTACTTCTTTTCTTATTTCGGCCGAAACTGCTACATGCTGTCCATCGGAAAAGTCAAAAGATAGCATAGTGTGTGCTGGTCCATCTTTCTCACCAAAAGGCTCTATAATATACCAAGCCCGTGTAAGTTTTTCTATATCATAAATCGCATCGTAATAGCTAGGCACAAAATCATCAGTTGATTGATAATCAAAATTTCTGGCGTTTTTGACCCGGATTAAGTTGCCCTCGAATTGAATTTCGGCGAGTACTTTCTGATCAGTATTCCAATTTCTTTCAAGACTCGGAGATTGGAGAAAATACCAGATGAAAAATACAGAAACAACACCTAGAAGCAAATATGCTATTTTTTTGAGAAAGCTTTTCATTGTTTATATGACTTTTTCGCTTTCCTTGTTTGCATAATAAGAAACGCCCAACATTATTCCTCCAACTATAACAAGGATAATAACTTTTAGATTTGTATTTACATGAGTGAGATCATAGAAAACAATTTTTAGAATTGTTATGCCCAACAATACGAGCCCAAGAATCTTTTCTGGTTTGTAATTAAGAACCTTGGTTCATCTATAAATTAAATAAGCCGAAAGAGATACCCACCAGAATGTTGTTGCGAGAGCACGAAGACCAAATACTTCTTTGTCCAGAGCTGCTATATCTATGTAGTTAAAAGAAGTTATTAACTCATGATTTACTATTAGAAGAACAGAAACCACAGTCATCAGAATGTAGAAAAAATTTGGATTTTTCTTTTCTTCACGAGCAACTTCTCTTTGTCTTTTAGTGAGCGCGTAAAATATAGCTGCTGATGATAATCCTATTAAAC
>JALQUC010000028.1 GCA_023268615.1 Candidatus Altimarinota bacterium
GACTGACGCAGGTCAGCTAGATTTTGGAGAGTATTTTCGAGACTCTGTTCTCCTGCGTCTTCGCTGATTTCACCATTGATACGCACAACATCTCGGCGATAACAGAGCTCTGCGTTTTTATTGTCTAGAAGTATTTCTTCAATTGTAGCATGTCCCACTTTTTCACGGAGCATCTGAGGTTTATCATCGAGAGGAAATTTGGATACAAATATATTCCCTTTCCCTTCGGAAGAGTATCCAACGAGCCGAGCTTGATTCTTTTGAAGCAGTTTCTCATATTTTTCCGCTCAGCTTGCCATATCACGGTGAAATTTTTTCTCTTTACTAATCATACTCTGCCTCTCTCTGTATTCTGCTGTATAGAAAAGTGCGAGGTGAGAAAAGGCTTCTGCGATTTCAGGATAACATCTCTCTTCTGCCCTTGAGAGGATTCTTTTTTCTCCGACTACATGCATGACGAGACCGAGATTGCTGTAGGTAATTTTTATGTCATTACGAGTATTTCTGAATTGGATTTGTCCATCTTTTGCGATTCTCCATGGCATGCTCCATCCGAGTAATTTGAGAGAACTTTTGAACTCTTCAGATGCTTTATCGAAGAGTGCCTTGTTATTTTTATCAACAAAAGTCTGCTCACCAATAAAATCATAGAACGGTTGAAATTGTTCACGAAGCGTCTGATATTCTTTTTCTTCTTGCTCAGCCTGGAGAGCGAGATCATATTCCGCCTGTTTTTTCTCACGAAGATTGCGAGCGATATCCTGAAGCTGTGAAGCAAAATCTCATACTCATATATCTGGATGTATGGTGCTATCTGGAGAAATTTGAAGTACCTCAAATGAAGCATCATGCAATTCATCCACAAATTCATCTGGGAGATGGAATATGACAACTCCATCATCTCTCAGCTCTGGAGTAATTGAACCTTCTTGAATTGCTAATTCCCACGCTGTCATAGTATCGGCAATGGATTTCTGTTTTAGGAGAGGTGTCTCCAGTACAGAAGTGACAGTAGTTTTTACAGCAGGAGCAAGTGATGAGGCAGTTTTCTGGGGGATTAATACAGGCTGTATTGGTGCTGTTTTTTTGTTTTTTTGTGCCTCAATTTCCTCAGGGGTTGGATCTGCTTCTGCGTATATTTTATGTTCGAGAATAGTTTTTATTTTGCCATCAGGGAATCTATACTCTCAGGGAAGTATAATCGTGAGACGATACATGAATTGACCTTTATTTTCCTGTCCAAGTATTGGTGTTATCTCATTCAATTGTCTCCTCTCAACTGGAAGAGTTTCAAATTTTTTACTCTTTGGTAATTGTCGCTCAAATTGCACAGCAGTCCCCTCAGGCAAGCTCACTCCAGAAAGATCGAGTTGTGCGAGTTGTTTTTTCTCACCAGAGCGGACAAAGAGTGATCATGGACGAGGAATTTCAATAAATTTTTTCGGAGCAGAGTTTTCAGATACTGGAGCTACTACTTGAGAGAGTCTTGCTACAACATTTGGTTCATGAGCACTATTTGGGATGTTCTCTCGTACCAGACTCCTAATTCTGCGTGGAGCCTTCTCTTTAGTAGGTCTAAAAGAGTCAAATATTCTAATTAAAGCAGGAGAAAGTTTGTCTCGTGCCTCCTCTGTAAGCCTTCATTTTGTAAAGAGTCGAGATCGTATAACAAAATATTTACGAAATATTCTTTGTAGTTCATTCTCTTCTTCAGCTATGAGTAGATCCTTACGCGCATAGGCCCATACTCTTATTCGGCTCATAAAATTATTACTCTCATCTAATATTCAGCATAAAAAAGTGAAAAAGTACGGGCTGTTTTCGTGGCAGAGAAATCGATCAAAATATTGTATGAAATGCTTATCTCAGATACTTTCTGTGATCTTATTTTGAGCAAGAAATGCAAGCATAGGCAGATCATTTTCTGACCAAAAAATTTTCTGTAAGTTCCCAATAAATCCAGGCCCATACCTCTTTGTCACTTCCACTAAGAACCAATCATGATACCACTCCCTGAGTGACTGTAGCTTTTCTACAAGCTTTTCATAATAGAGATTTTTTGCTGTGAGAGGTTTTAACTCTTCTTGAAACAGATGCCCCAGTATACCTATAAAATCAAGAGAACATTTTTCCATAATAACCAGCTCTGCATCTTCCTGAGAAAAATCTTTATCAAGAGTTCTCAGACAAGATCAGAAAAATACAACTTGCTTTTCTAGATGTCGAGTATGATAATTCAGGAGCCATAGTTTAAAGAAAATAGGCTTTTTCCATCTCTCACTGGCATCATTTGGTATACGGATAAAGAAGGGCAAATATGAATCGTGCTCGAGACTATTCATCGTGTCTGATATGTGTGTATCCAGTTCGGGGGTGATTACCACAGAATCACCTTCCGCTACCTCTCTTATTTCGGACGCAAAACGAGCAAAAAGCTCAGATGCAACCTGTGTTTCCGCTTCTCAATAAGTGAAATACTTTGAATCCACTCACAATTCGCGAGCGAGATGTTCTATGTTGATAGAGAGCTTTTGTGGAGCAACTGACAGAGATGCACTCAAATCTTCTCTCAAATCCATTATGTTACCTGGAATAATTCCTGTCATACAAGTACGATAATATTATTATATAATATACTATTTATTTTAATGTCAAATAATACTAAATTTTCCTCGCTGAACATGAAAAATCCCCTACAAAAAGAGGGTGCAGTATTCAGAATGAGTATTATTTTCGAAGAGAGCGACTACGAAATAATTGAAACAATCTGCTCACAATTGAAGTTTCTGTTATTTTATTTTCGCTATCTTCTCCAGTTTTTTCAGTACTTCAACCGTTATCTCAAACTAATTTATTCACATAACTAGAAATGTCTTTTCCACCAGCATCATAGACGAAAACAGGTTCTCCATCATACAGTCAATATTTTTTTAATGATTCCAATCCTTCTACAGCGTCAGTAATACTATTGCTCATACATGGTTTATTTAGATAAATACTTTAAAAGTAAATCTATATTACTACTAATCAATTTTTGTCAACTAATACCATCTCCTCATATCTCGCACCAAATATTGAGCCATTTGAAGATCCTTCATTATGCATTATTCATTTTTCATTATTCATTTGTAGAAATCCTTGTGGAAAATACACACCTGGCTCTATCGTCATAATCATCCCCGCTTGAAGAATTTCATCAGAGCGAACAGATATCCATGGTGCTTCGTGAATGTCAATGCCCACTCCGTGACCGAGTGAATGTGTGAAATATGACTCATATTCTCCGAGCATTTCCCTCGCCTTTTTATCGAGCTCTGCGACTTTCATGCCTGGTATCGCCCAGGAAATAATCTCATGGGTCACATTTTGAAGTAATGAATATATCTCATCAAATAATCCATCTCTTTTCTCTTTTATCTTTTCTCTTTTATCTATTTCCAAGCATCGTGTCATATCAGAACAATATCCGTCGTAAATAAGTCACATATCAATGAGTACGACATCTCCATCGCGAAGAGCTCTGTCTGTCGGATTATGGTGTGGCACGGCTGTGTTTTCCGCGAAGGCAACAATTGGAGGGAAGCTCGGACCACTTGCCCCGAGTTCGAGCTGAAGAATCTGAATACGGCGAGCAATTTCCCCTTCTGTCACTCATGGAATGAGAAACGGGAGGATCTGCTCATACACTTTTTTATTCATCTCCTGGCTGGTACGAAGCTTCTGGATTTCTTCTGGAGTTTTAATAATCCTACTCTGCGTAATAGGGCTCTTCTGCATATGAAGTTGTACGCCATATGTCTCAATTTTCTCTCGAAGTGTCTGTGTGAGAAAATCAGGATCAGTAGAGAGTTCTGGATATTTCTTGAAAGCCTCTTCCCATTTTTTCCTATCGCCAATGATTTCATATTTTTGACTATCAAACAGTGCGCTTGTTCGTGCATCACAAAGAACAATTCCACCATTCGTCATTATTCATTCGTCATTATTCATTTGAAGTATAAGTATCTCTCATGGATCGTGGGGTCGTACGCCTGTGAGGTAGTAGATGTCAGAGGTATTTGTGATGAGGTGCATACGATGAAGTATAGTAAAACACCAGAATAAAAAAAGTCTCTTTTAATGCTCTCTCCTGAGGAACAAAAATTTTTATAATACAATTATGAAAAATCAAAAAGGCTTCACACTCGTCGAACTCATGGTGGTCATGGCTATCATCGCTATTCTCTCGACCGTGGGTATCTCTCAGTATGGTCGATTTATCAAGTCTGCACGAGATACGACTCGTACCTCGGACCTCAACGCGCTCAATATCGTCCTCATAGATTCTATCCAAAAAGGCGGACTCGTACCTGCGGATAGAGATGCTCTCGCGACATACACACGAGAGGTCGCAGGCAAGGAAATCTCCGAAGCACTCTGAAATAATGCCAATGCCTGTATAGATGCCGATGGCAGAGCAACCAGTTGTGGCTATCATTATGTCGTCTGTGACGGTGGCACAGGATATCTGCTCGCTACGGCATTTGAGAGCAAAAATAATATTGAGAAATACAGCAAAGACGATGTCAGCGGTACACCACTCGATGAAAATAAATACGAGCTCTGAAGCTGCGAATCACCAAATAACGGAACAAACGGATACGATAGTGCGAGTCTCATTCGTTCTACGAAAAATATGTCGGGAGAAGTTTAGGCAAAAAGTCTCGTCTTTCACTGGAAAAAGTAAAAAAACATATATCATATTCTCGTTCTAGTTTCTACTTCTTCATTTTATTATGAAAAATCAAAAAGGCTTCACACTCGTCGAGCTCATGGTGGTCATGGCTATCATCGCTATCCTCTCGACTGCTGGTATCTCTCAGTATGGACGATTTATCAAATCTGCTCGCGATACGACTCGTACCTCTGATCTCAATGCTCTCAATATCGTCATTCTCGACTCTATCCAGTCAAATGGCACAGTTCCTGGAACTGCTGCAGATTTTGCAGCAAAGATAAAAGAAGTCGCTGGTAAAGATATCGTCGATCCACTTAATGGCAGTACTGCTTGTCTCAAAGAAAATGGCACCGACACGACAGAATGTGGTTATCAGTATGCTGTTTGTGATGGAGGAACAGGATATCTCCTCGCAACACGATTTGAAAGCAAAAATAATGTAGAGAAATATGCGAAAGATGATGTCAGTACCTCAGACCCCGACCAAGTCCTCAAGCCCGATCTCTACGAACTCGGAAGCTGTAATACAGTTGATGCTGAATACGAGGTTATCACTGCATAATTATCTTCTTTTCACATTTTTCAAATCCCCTCTTCTACGAGGGGATTTTTATATCTTCTCATAAAATCAACTCACTACCCCACAAAAATCCGCTTTTTCGAGCGGATTTTTTTGCATTTCCTGGACAGACCGTAGAATAGTCACATTCTTCATACACTTTTGAAGCAAGCTGTAGAAATAGAAGATAGAAATAGATAGGATTTTATATATGACTACATATTTTCGCAATCTCATTGTCTGGCAAAAAGGTTTTTTGCTTTCACAAAAAATATATAAAATAACACAAACTTTTCCTGACTTTGAGAAATTTGCATTAGCAGATCAAATGCGACGAGCATCAGTCTCAATAGCAAGTAATATTGCAGAATGAAGCGGAAGATGATCAAATGCTGATTACAGTCGTTTTCTCAATATGGCAAAATGATCAGCGATGGAACTCATGACACAAATCCTGTTGGCTGAAAGTTTTGGGTATATCGAGAATGCAGACGAATTGGTAGATCTCTCCGAAGAAATCATCAAGATGCTTACTGCTATCATCCACAATAAATCATAGAAAAGACCTCTCTATTTCTATATCTACCTCCTATCTTCTCTCCAAAAATGGACTTCCCAAAAACATACTCCCCCTCCGAATTTGAGTCTTCTCTCGCAGAAATGTGGGAAAAACAAGGCCTCTACGCTCCCAAAAAATCAAAAACTGGTAAAACATTCTACATCCCCCTCCCACCTCCAAATGTGACAGGAGTCCTGCACACAGGTCATGCTCTCATGCTCTCAGTCGAGGATGTCATGGTGCGATATCACCGCATGAAGTGAGATGAGACACTCTGGGTGCCCGGAACAGATCACGCTGGTATCTCGACGCAAAATGTTGTCGTAAAAAATCTCTCAAAAGAAGGTATCCGTAAGGACGATCTCGGGCGTGAGAAATTTCTCGAAAAAGTCTGGGAATGGAAAGAAAAATGCCACGGCACTATCACGGGTCAGATGCGTATGATGGGTGCGAGTGTCTCATGGGATCATGAGAGATTTACGCTCGATGATGGGAACAATAAGCTGGTCACTGATGCATTTGTACATCTGTATAATGAATGAATTATTTACCGTGGCGAATACATGGTCAATTATTGTCCAAAGGATAAAACAGTTATCTCAAAATCTGAAATCGAATACCGAGAAGAGCCAGGTTTTCTCTATGAAATAGCCTATTTCGTCGCTGGTGCAGACAAAGAGCTCGTCGTCGCAACGACCCGTCCAGAGACACTTCTCGCAGATCAGGCTATCGCCGTTCATCCGAAGGATAAACGCTACAAGAAACTGATTGGAAAAACAGCCATCCTCCCTATCGCGAATAGGAAAATCCCGATTATCGCCGATGAGATGGTCGATATGGATTTCGGGACTGGTGCAGTGAAAATCACGCCAGCTCATGATCCAGCGGATTTCGAAACAGCAAAGCGACACAATCTGCCGCTCGATTATCGTGTTCTCGATAATGACGGGGTCATGATGAAGCATACGGGCGTTTTCGCAGGGCAAAAAGAACTCGAAGCGCGCGAGATGATGATAGAGATGCTCCGTGGTCGAGGAAATCTCATGAAGGTGACGCCTCACACAGCACAGGTCGGCTATTCAGAGCGAGGTGGTGTCCGCGTCCAGACTATCGTCTCCACACAATGGTTCGTCGATAGCAAAAAACTCGCTGAGAAAGTCATGGCAGGCTGGGCAAACAAAGAATTTGAAATAGTCCCTTCTCGGTATGGTGACATATTTGAGACTCTCATGAACAATCTCCATGAGTGGTGTATCAGTCGTCAGCTCTGGTGGGGACATCAGATACCAGCGTATTATGATAAAACAACTGGAGACCTCCTCGGAGTCACAGCTGACCCAACTGCACTCTACAAAAAACATGGCAAGGATAATGTCGTCCGCGATGAAGATGTCCTCGATACTTGGTTTTCAGCAGCACTCTGGCCTTTTTCAGTCCTCGATTGGAGCTTTGAAAAAGAAAGCAAACTCTTTCAGAAATTTTATCCAGCACAGGTCCTCGAAACTGGACACGATATTCTCCTCTTTTGGGTCGTGAGAATGCTCCTCTTTGGCTATGGTATCACTGGTCAGACACCATTTAAGACGGTCTATCTGCATGGACTTGTCACCGATGATCAGGGTCGTAAATTTTCTAAATCTCTCGGGAATGGTATCGATCCGATAGAGGTCATCAAGCAGTACTCAGCAGATGCTCTGCGTCTCTCACTCGTCGTCGGCAATACTCCGGGAAATAATCTCAGATTCAGCACGGATATAGTCAAAAATAATCAAACATTTCTCAATAAGCTCTGGAATGTCGCACGATTCGTCTGGATGAATGTAGCGGATGGTCAGGATATGGAGACAGATGTACAAAAACTCGAAAAAACTCTCACAAAAAACTGGAGCAAGCTGATGGACTATGAGCGATGGATTCTCACGAGACTCAAGAGAACTGTTATGGAGGTCACTCGCGGCATGGAAGAATATGATTTTGGTATGGCTGGAGAAAAACTCTACGCCTTTACTCGTGATGAATTTGCGGATTACGCGATAGAGTGCTTCAAGCTCTCAAAAGACGAATCAAAATACGGCAAAGAAGTCATGTCGTATTCTCTCCTGACCATATTGAAGCTCTGGCATCCATATATCCCGTTTGTGACGGAAGCACTTAATGGAATTATTGCGCCAAAAACAACCGTTATCGATGCTGAGTGGCCCGAGTGTCTCTACGATCTCGATGAAGAAAGTGAAGAACTCATCAAGTCTGTCTTTGAAGTCGTGAAAACCATCCGTACTATTCGTGGTGAGAGAAAGATAAAACCAGGAGATACTGTAGATGTGGTCATCTATGCCAATCCTCGTGATAGAGCAGTCCTCGAGAAAAATATAGTCCTCATAGCTGGTCTCGGTAAATCAGCCGTCTCGTTTACCCTCACCAAAGAAGATCTCTCTCGTGAGAAATACACCTACGGTATGGCAGGAGAAGTGGAAGTCTTCGTCGATACAAGTGCGTGTGGTCATGATGATGATATCGAACGCCTCGAGAAGCTCATCGCAGAAAAAGAAGACTATGTCCGCATCCTCGAGGTCAAACTCCTCGATCCGACCTTCGTCAATAAAGCTCCTGAAAATGTCATCCGTCTGACACAAGAGAAAAAAGAAGTCACTCTCCGACAAATCGAGAAAGCACGGGAGGAATTACAGCAGTACAAGGGGTAGATAACTAATCTGAAAAGTTTACCCGGAATAGATATATATTTTCAGCTTTATAGATAACATGGTTATCTTCATTTTCTGCGTAAAGCAACCAAATAGTCTTTTCGATACTAATTAAATCGGTTTTTCATTTACTTTTCACTTTTTTATGAAAATCTTCATAGTCAGCTGAAAGGATATAAAAACTATTACCAATTTTTTCTAGTCCAGATGCAATAATAAGCTTATCCTTGAATTTAATAGTATCTTTTTGATCTGATAATAAACTATTAACTTCTATTAACTTTTTCATTATATCTTGATCAACATTAATACATTTTCATCTACTACTAAAACTTGCAATATACGAAGTTAAAACTTGTTCATAATCACTTTCTAAAACTTTACCAAATAAAAATGACTCTAGCTCAAATTGCACAATTCAAGGCATATAAAAATCATGATTTTCAGAAAGTCCTTTGATAGTATCAAAAAAGTACTTTTTTGAAAAAGGCTCTAAAACTCTTTTCCCAGACAATACAGAACCAGCTAAACTTATAAAAATATTCGAATCAATTAAAATAGGCTCGCAATGATGAAGTGTGGTCATGGTATTTTATCTTTTTCTCACAGGCTTCACGGAAAGAACCAAATCAAAAAGTCCAACAATATCTTCAGTTTGTTTCGTTCTTGAGGAGCGAACTATTTTAGAACTTTTTTTATTAATCTTTCTCATATACTACTATGATAGTAATAAAATTTTATTCCTCTATTAGAATAATATTGACTATTCAAATATTTTGACGCTTTAAATTCGATACTAAATCTAAGTAATAGATTTTACCCAAGTAAAGAAATTCTCCTAACCTGATTAGTACTTATGGAATCATCCTTCATCTCCGAAATCCACTCTCTCGCAAACCCCGCACGGGCAACTATTTCACAGAGATTTTTCAAGACTGGAAAGTGAGAGTATAGAGAGTGAGATATTTTTCTCGGGCTCACAGTGCCACAGACGCGTGCGCTTGTGCGGAAATATGCGCCTCAACTATCGCTGGATGATATTGATACACTCCTCGCAGACAAACACCATGAGATACGCCTCGCTGGTGTATTATCACTCGTCTATCATGCTCGCGATACATCTCTCCTCCCTGAAATTGTTGAGAAGTATCTCACAGCACGCCCTGGCGTGAATAATTGGGACCTCGTCGATACATCCGCTCCCGATATCGTCGGGGCTTATATGGAAGCATATCTGAGTGAAGAAGAAAAACTCATCTTTATAGAGGATTTCTTGCAAAGCAAAAATCTCTGGGTGAATCGCATCATCATCCTCGCTTCTTTTTATCAGATAAAGCAGTGAAATGCGAAGCTCACACTCTACATTGCCGAGAAACTTCTGACACACAAACACGATTTGATGCATAAAGCAATAGGCTGGATGCTCCGCGAAGTTGGCAAGCGATGTTCGATGGATGAGCTACGATGATTTCTCGATCAACACGCGACGGAAATGCCACGAACTATGCTCCGCTATGCGATAGAGAAAATGGACAAGAAAGAACGAGAGTTCTTTTTAAAGAAAAAGTAAAAGAAAAACAGAGGATTTTTTATTATCACTGATAACAATCCAATCTTTTACTTTTTCTTCTACTTTTACTAGGAGACAGTATCTGTCACCTTCGAAAGCCCTACCATATCAAAGATATACTGCGTCTTTGGGTGTACTTTTTTGAAGCTTATCGTTTTTCCTTTTCGGTGTGTTCGTGCGATAAATTCCGTGAGATAGGCAAGCGTCGTCGAATTGGTATACGAGAGCTTCGAGAAATCACAATTGATATGCTCATACTCTTTTTTCTTTTCCATCTCATGACTGAGGCTTTCAAACGCTTCGTCAGCATTTGTCTCGTCCAACTCTCCTGCTATAATAATCTCTATCGTATCTCGGTATTGCTTTCGTACTTGAAGTGTATATGGTGTATGTAGCGTGGTGAGTGACATAGAGCGAGGGATAAAAACTTTACACACATATTATGAATTATATTTTACATTATGTCAAGTAATAATTATAAAAATATAAAAATAGGCTGAAATAAGGGAAAAATTGAGTACAAAAGCTCCAAAAATAACAGTTTCTGGCAGTCCCCTCTCTGGGCAGAAATTCTCGGCAAAACTCATCAGGCACGAGATATCATCCTCTGTGCCGGCGATTCTCATGAGATTCTCCTTGAGAGGAGGAGTATAGTGGGCACATACACAGGACTCTATGCCCTCGGAGTCGATGGAAATGACATAAATGAGGAACTTCTTGAGTATATCAAGACTAAAATTCGCCAGAATAATGATCTCTTTCTGCAGATTGAGCCATACACCTCCTTTGCAAAGGAGGTGCCGATCCGCCGTAGTGGAGAGGAGGAGGATTTTGAGCCAGAAAATCCTCAGTCCCGCCTATGGCGAGACAGCTCCTTTAAAAAGGAGCTTCTGGCACCATTTCGGCGATTTATTGAGCCTGTGACAGCTATACTGGACCTCCGAATAGACGAAGAGAAGCTCCTTGCGAGCTTTGCGGAAAAAGGACGATATAATATCCGACTCGCCCAAAAACGCGGTATCTCTACGCGATTTGTCTCACATAATACAAAATACTGAGATAAGACTTATCTCGAGGCCTTTTATGAGCTCCTCGAGGAGACAACTGCTCGTGATAAATTCTCTCATAATAGTCTCACCTACTACCAGCATTTCCTCGAGACACTTGAAACACACGATGCCGGAGGACTCCTCGTCGCAGAACGAGATGGTGTACTCCATGCAGCTGGCATTTTCGTCTATTGGGGCGATGAAGCTATCTACTACTACGGTGCTTCTTCGAGTAACCGAGAAATCCGTCGCGATATGGCGACCTACCTCTTGCAATGGGAGGCAATATGGGAAGGCATGAAGAGACATTGCAAAACCTATGATTTTCTCTGAATTTCCGAAGATGGGAAAGGCAAGCTCGCAGGCGTCACAGAATTTAAGCTCAGATTTAATCCTGAGAAAGTGCACCTACCGAGCGAAGTGGTAGTCGTCTATAAGCCAATACTTTTGAAGGCATTGCAGATTGTGAGCAGGGTGAAGAAGCTATTTCGCTAATCTCTGTTTGAGGATGTATTCGAGGATCTGTACCGCATTGAGTGCTGCTCACTTCAAGAGTTGATCTCCAGAAACAAATAATGTACCACCATGATCACCAAAAGTTAGACTCTGGCGTATCCGTCCTACTTGAACATTGTTTTTTCATTCAACATGGGAGGGCATCGGGTAGAGATTATGCGATGGATCGTCCACTACTTCCACACCGGGGGCATTTTTGAGGATTTCTCTGACATTCTCTGCGACAAACAATTTCTCAGTCTCAATGGTGATAGACTCACTGTGTGCACGCAAAATAGGGACTCTGACAGCCGTACACTCAATGGGCAAATCTGGTGTGCCCAAAATCTTTTGAAGTTCGTGCGTGACCTTCATTTCTTCTTTGGTATAGCCGTTGTCTGTAAAACTATCTATGTGTGGGATGAGATTAAAAGCGAGGTTATAACTAAATTCTTGGTGAGTAAAATCATCACCATTGAGCCGTGCTTGTGTCGCATGTTCGAGTTCTTCCATGGCTGGTCTCCCTGCACCGCTCGCAGCCTGATAGGTGGACATGATAACTCGCCGAAGACCGAATGCGGATTGTAGTGGTCACAGGACAACGGCTGCGATAGAAGTAGTACAATTGGGATTGGCTATGAGCAAGTTGTCTCCAATACTCTCAGAATTCACCTCTGGTACGACCAAGGGAATGCCTGGATTCATACGAAAATAACTCGATTTATCGATGCAAATAATCCCCTGATTTGTAGCTCGTGGACACCATTCTGCCGAGACTTCAGAAGAAGCCGAAAAAAACATCGCATCTAGACCTCTCATAGCATTTTCTGAAAGAATCTGCACAACTCTCTCCCCATAGGGTGTTTCCAGAGTCTTCCCTTCTGAATTTCTGGAACCAAAAAGTCTCAGATCTGTAACAGGAAATTTTCTGCATTTCAGGAGCGGAATAAGTTCTTGACCCACTGCCCCCGTAGCTCATACAATACCGATTTTCATATAAAAGAAATAAAAAATAAAAATCCCTCTCGAGGTGAGAGGGATTTTGAAAATATATTTAGACAAAAACTACCCTCTCAAGAGATGAGCGGTTTTAGTCTTTGTTGTCAAATTTATTTGCATAGAGAAAATATAGCAACTTTTTCAACTGAGTCAAAAGTATTGTTGGGTAGGTAAAAAATCCATCTTTCTTCTTTTTTATCTATTCTTTTGTATCTCCAATATCCACCTCTCCTGTTCTGCGAGAGTATAAGTAAGCACTTTTTTGAGAGTAAATCCGCGATTTTGAGCGAGTTTCTGACCTTCAGCCCATTCTTCCTCGGAGGCTTGTTTGTAGAACCAGGCACGGCCATCGGATTTGAGAAGTGGCTTTATCCAGGTAAAGAGGTCATCGATATATGCGGTGGCTCGCGTGACGATGAGGTCGTAGAGAAATTCCTCTTCATTTTTCATTTTTCATTTTTCATTTTTCATTGAAGAACGAAGTTCTTCAGCTCTCCCCCACTGTGCTGTCACATTATTGAGCCCCAGTGACTCGGCAAATTCTCTGACACAGTCGACCTTTTTCCGTGTCGCATCGAGGAGAGTGAAATGCACCTCAGGAAACATAATAGCCAAGGGTAATCCAGGAAATCCTCACCCTGTTCACAAATCAAGAACCTTCAACCCATCATTTTGTATTTTGCCTTTTGCCTTTTGTATTTGATAGTCTTTCAGTAGATCTGTAGTAATGAGACTATCTTCGATGTGTTTCATCCAAACTCATTCCTCATCCCGAATAGCGGAGAGATTGATATGCGAATTTTTCTCGAGAAAGAGTGCGACAAATTTCTGGAGTTGTGGGTTTTTTCTGTAGTTCATGCAGGAAGTATAGAAGTTCTCGAGAAATAGTCTACTCACTTGTGGTATCTCCACTATTAGGGCACTTATTTAGGGGATAGGAAAAAGTAAAATGAGATATTCAATTCCCGTGGGTCAGAAAATAACACTGTTCCCCTGTCTTTCGACAAACTCAATTTACCGAAGTATCAGCGTGTGGGCAAGTATGGAGTATAACTGCTCCATCTCTTGTTTCACCTTGGACCATCATATTTTCCATACAAAAAGAGTTAAAAATGACCTACTCCCCGGACTTCGCTTCGCTGCATCCGGGGTTTCTTTTGGCGTCTATGAGAATCCAAATCGTGTCTG
>JALQUC010000017.1 GCA_023268615.1 Candidatus Altimarinota bacterium
AGGGTTGTATAGGATTTTGAAACGCTGCTCCAGTTATTCTGTTATTTTCGAGGGCTGCTCTAGGCCCTGCTTCACGGACGGCGGGCGGGTCCACGACTACTGTGGACGGACGCATGCTCGGGCTGCGGGCGCGCTCGCCGAGTCCGACGAGGAGGCCGGCGTCGACCCTGACCGACAGGTGGCTGTTGCGCAGCCGGGCTTCTACGACACTCTCGCAGCTCAGGATTCCCGCCTGGAGCGGCTGGTGGCGACCACCGAGTTCAGGGCGTATATGGATGAACTGCACAAGTCGGACGTGCCCCGCGCTGCGCTCGCCGAGGACCTCCTGTCCCTCTATCAGGACATGCAGGTCACCATCTCCGATGCCCGTGCCGCACGCCAGCATGCCGTCACGCGTGCGTTGGAGACCCACTCCCAGCGGCTGGCGCGGATCATCGACTGTAATGTCATCTTCCCAGCAGCTTATGGCGGCCCTAAGGCACACAAATATGTGCACATTGCGCGCCTCCGTTACTTTTTAGGAGGCAACCGCCCCAGTTAAACTACCCACCAAGCACTGTCCCCCGTCCACAATTATCGATAAATGCTTCGAGCCTCTCCAAGTAAAGAGAAACTGGAAACAAACATGAACAAGTTTTGAGTTTTTAGTTTTGAGTTTTTAGCTGTTGCAAATGTAACAAACTATCAACTTTAAACTTTAAACTTTAAACTCGAAACACACTCAATAAAAGAGGACGGGGTGAGTTCAATAAATATTAAAGGGTGGTATTTCACCGGTGACTCCAGAGGAGCCAAAGCCCCTCCTTCATAGTCTCCCACCTATCCTACGCAACAATATTCATTGAACAATACCAAGTTATAGTGAAGCTTCATAGGGTCTTTCCGTCTTGCTGTGAGTAATCGGCATTTTTACCGATATTGCAATTTCACTGGGTCTATGCTTGAGACAGTGCTCAGATCGTTATGCCATTCGTGCGGGTCGGAACTTACCCGACAAGGAATTTCGCTACCTTAGGACCGTTATAGTTACGGCCGCCGTTCACCAGGACTTGGATTCAAGGCTTGCACCTCTCCTCGTGATCTTCTGGCACTGGGCAGGCATCACCCCCTATACATCGGCTTACGCCTTAGCAGAGAGCTGTGTTTTTGGTAAACAGTCGCCTGAGCTCGTTCGTTGAACCCACTTCCATAAAGTACGGAAATGGGAGCCCTTCTCCCGAAGTTACGGACGTTTTTTTGCAGAGTTCCTTAAGCATAGTTATCCCATACGCCTTAGTGTACTTACACCTGACTACGTGTGTTCGTTTACGGTACGGTTTTTTATTCAATGCAGATAGCTTTTCTTGGACCCATATTATCGTAGGACACAGGCACCAATCTGACCGAAGTCAGACGATACCAAGCTGAGCTTCTCGCCCGAAGACTTGAAACCCAGAATCCAATCATTACGGATCTCCGATAACACGACTCGTCACAGTCTGCACACGCGAATAATAAAGTTCAGGAATATTAACCTGATATCCATCGGCTCCACCTTTCGGCTACGCCTTAGGACCGACTCACCCTGCCATGACTGCCATGGGACAGGAAACCTTAGTCATCCGGCGATGGAGGTTTTCACTCCATTTACGTTACTCATACCAACATTTTCACTTCCCGTACCTCCAGCAAACCTCGCGGTTCACCTTCATCGGCATGGGGAACGCTCCGCTACCACGCAATAATTATATTTATTACATCTCCAACTTCGGTTTTTGATTTGAGCCCCGTTGAATTTTCGGCGCAGAATCACTCGACCAGTGAGCTGTTACGCACTCTTTAAAGGAATGGCTGCTTCTAAGCCAACCTCCTGGCTGTCTGAGTAATTCCACTTCCTTTACCACTTAATCAAAAATTAGGGACCTTAGTTAGGAGTCTGGGCTGTTTCCCTCTTGACTACGGCGCTTATCCGTCGCAGTCTGCCTCGTATGCCATTGATAAGGGTATTCGGAGTTTATCAGGGTTTGCAAAGGTTATTCACCTCAACTAGCCCAAATAGTGCTCTACCCCCCTTACTTTGATACATACGGCTATACCTAAATATCTTTCGCGGAGAACCAGCTATCTCCGAGATCGATTAGCTTTTCACTCCAACCCACGAGTCATCCAATAGACTTGCAGCTCTAAATGGTTCGGGCCTCCATAGTGATTTCTCACCACTTCACCCTGCTCATGGGTAGCTCTCCCGGTTTCGGGTCTAGTGTGCGTGACTTAGCGCCCTATTCAGACTCGCTTTCGCTTCGGCTCCGGATGTTTCTTCCTTAACCTTGCCACACACAACTAAGTCGTTGGTCCGTTCTACAAAAAGTACGCAGTCACTAAATGGATTGCTCCATAAGCTCCTACTCTTTATCAGCATACAGTTTCAGGTTCTATTTCACTCCCCTCTCGGGGTTCTTTTCACCTTTCCCTCATGGTACTAGTTCGCTATCGATCATCTATAGTATTTAGTCTTGGATCATGGTCGACCCAGATTCGAACCGGATTTCACGTGTCCGATTTTACTTGAGAATGTATTGCAACATATGTACGCGCTTTCGAATACGGGGCTTTAACCCTCTTTGGCTTACCTTCCCAGGTAATTTTTCCTCACCGTACAAAACATTGTCTGCTTTACAGATTGCAGTAAATACACCTCGCAACACCACCGCACCAACGGTCTGTCCTTACAGTGGGGTGGTTTAGACTGTTCCCGTTTCGCTCGTCACTACTCAGGGAATCTCATATTTGATTTCTTTTCCTCTGCTACTTAGATATTTCAGTTCACAGAGTGTCCTTCCGTCATAGACGGATCACCTAAAAAGGTGGGGTTTCCCCATTCGGAAATCCTGAAGTATTACGCTTCTTAACAGCTTCTCCAGGCTTATCGCAGTTTAGTACGTCCTTCGTCGGGTATAGATGTCAGGGCATTCACTGTATGCCTTAATGTAGTATTTCTTCCATCGCTTTTGTGTACACTCTCACTACTAATTGCTTTTTACTCATCACAACTTTTTCTTAGATTATGTACAAGAGCACGCTCTTATAATAATCAGTACACAAAGAAGGTGAAGGCTTCAATTTAAAAGAGGTAGTCCATCCGCACGTTCTCGTACGGATACCTTGTTACGACTTAAGCCCAGTCAACATCTCTACCATGGGCCCTCTTATTACTTAAGGGACTTCCGGTAGGTACATCTTCCATGCTTTGACGGGCGGTGAGTACAAGACCCAGGAACATATTCACCGTGACATATCTGATTCACGATTACTAGCAATTCCAACTTCATGTAGGCGAGTTTCAGCCTACAATCCGGACTGAGATTGGCTTTATGAGATTAGCTTACTGTCGCCAGTTTGCGACTCTTTGTACCAACCATTGTATCATGCGTGTAGCCCCAGACATAAGGGCCATGCTGATTTGACGTCATCCACACCTTCCTCCCGATTAACTCGGGCAGTCTCGTTAGACATAATAACTAACGACATGGGTTTCGCTCGTTAACGGACTCAACCGAACACCTCAAGGCACGAGCTGACGGCAACCATGCAGCACCTGTCTTACGATTCCCGTGAGGGCACCCTCTCATTTCTGAAAGGTTTCGTAGATATCAAGTCTGGGTAAGGTTCCTCGTTCAGTATCGAATTAAACCGCATGATCCACTGCTTGTGTGGGCCCCCGTCTATTCATTTGAGTTTTAATCTTGCGATCGTACTACTCAGGCGGATGACTTAACGCGTTAGCTACGGCACTGATCCCGAAGGACCAACACCTAGTCATCATAGTTTAGGGCGTGGACTACAGGGGTATCTAATCCCTTTCGCTCCCCACGCTTTCGTCTCTGAGTGTCAGTAGAGCCCCAGTATGCTGCCTTCGCTTTTGGTGTTCTTTATGGTGTCAACGGATTGCACTCCTACTCCATAAATTCCGCATACCTCTTACTCACTCGAGAAAAGCAGTTTGAGACACAAACACGGGGTTAAGCCCCGGTCTTTCACATCTCACACACTTTTCCACCTGCAGACGCTTTACGCCCAGTAATTCCGGATAACGCTTGGGACCTATGTATTACCGCGGCTGCTGGCACATAGTTAGCCGTCCCTTATTCCTCAGGTACCGTCATTATCGTCCCTGAGAAAAGAAGTTTACAATAACAAAACCTTCATCCTTCACGCGGTGTCGCTCCATCAGACTTTCGTCCATTGTGGAAGATTCCTCACTGCTGCCACCCGTAGGTGTATGGACCGTGTCTCAGTTCCATCGAGGCTGGTCGTCCTCTCAGACCAGCTACCCGTCATTGCCTTGGTGGGCTATTACCCCGCCAACTAGCTGATAGGATACAGGCTCTTCCCCGAGCGCATTGCTGCTTTACCCTTGCGGGACTATCCGGTATTAATCCATCTTTCGATGGGCTATCCCTGACTTGGGGGGAGATACCAATACATTACTCTCTCGTTCGCCACTCAGACCGAAAAATGTCGTACTCATCCAGGCAAGCCCTTCAAAGTATTTCAAAGTAGTCCGCGTTCGACTTGCATGTGTTAGGCGCACCGCCAGCGTTCATCCTGAGCTATGATCAAACTCTTTAAAACATATAATTTGAATTTTTGATTTTTTAACGTGCTGAATATGCACGGAAGCCTCACCTTCTTTGTGTACTGATTATGTAAAGGAGCAATGTATTTTCCCCACTGGTTGGTGAAGAAAAGACGAGGCGTAATATAGAGAAAAAACACCCCATGTCAAAACTTTTTTGAAAAATACACTTTTATTGTTCAAATAAATGAAAATCGACCTGTTGACTTCAAGAATCTGAATGAAGAAAAGACTATTTTTTGGCTTTTGGGAGAGAATAAAAAATACCCCTGATGAAGGCGAGTACAAAATGTGTTCTAGAAAATCCAGAAGATTTGCACTCTTGAGAGGAGTATGATAGAGTATGTGTATGCCTCTCGAAAGTCATCACAAATTATCTGTCAGAACAAAAAAACAAAAATCCTCGGCAGAAAGACCAGATACAGACCGTATTCGTGAGAGAGTTCGTGCGATTCTGAAGCGAGAAAAAGATGAGTCTGGTAAAAAAATCATACAAGAAACGCGTGATAAGCTCAAGGAATTCTTGAAACAAATGAAGCCTAAAGACGCTCCCGATAAAGAAGAAAGATGAAGCAGAGAATCAGATTTGAGATATACATGAATCGGCATGTCATCAGTGAAAAATGAAGAAGGAACCATGAATATGAGAGTTTTGGGCCCAAAATTTGGTAATAATACATGAGAAATAGCTCTCGGGGCGATGTACTCAAGCCAAAGAGACAGGCCATCATGAGAAGCAGAATGACAGATAGGTATAGGCCTCGCTGGGAGCTTCAAATTCTAAATCTGTATCATAAATTGCGAAAAAAACTTGCTCACTCTCTCCTAACACTATAATACATCTCATGTCTCTCAATACTGGCAATGATAGTCTCGACGGACTGAACCTCTCAGGTAAGGTCGCAGAGCAAAGTGAACAACAGCGCGAAGAAGCTGCAGCAGCCCTCGCGGGCATAGCTCGGACTCAAAAAGATGAAAAGAAAGCACAGAAATACGATATCTGGCTCTCTGAACTCGTAAAAAAACTCCTCCAGAGCTCTGTCTACGATCATGTCATCAATCAACTCGTCCCTCTCCTCAATGCTCGTTGCCCATCGCATATACTGCTCGGGTATCTCCTACCCCTCTCTGATGAATATATGCTCCTCGTGCGTGACAGTCTCGGGCTCGAAAATGTCGCCATGCCACACCATGAACAATTTCATGAGAGAAAAACCTACAGCGAGCCACTCGATGCGAGTCTCGCGAAACATCTCAATATCTGGATGGAGACGCTCAAGGGCTGTATTACGATAGATGCATCTCAGACATCAACGAAGAAAATCAATGAGATGATGAACGATATACACGAAGAATCTCTCATAAAACTCTCGGCGCATGTCATCGCTCACTTCCTCTACGATCATGGCATAGATATCATCCCTGCTGACGCAGCAAAAGTCGCCCGAGGGATTACAAAGAAGATGATACTCCTCGTGAAGTGAATCGAGATTGATGAATTTTTTGTGAGCGAACCAACGCCAATACCAGAAAGCCCAGTGATATAATCATAAATTCTTCTCGATACTGTCCCAACTCTACCGGCAGAAGCGACCATCGCTGACTCCCGAAGAGTGAGATCACCTCACTCAGATAGGTCACAGCAAACCATGGGACATATCCGAGGATATAGGCGACAGAAGAAGAAAAAGCACTCGCAACAAGTGTCACAATACCGCCATACATGAGGATGGGTATAGCAGGCGCAGCGAGGAGATTTGCCAGAGGACTCACGAGTGAAAATGAGCCAAAATAGAAGAGTGTAATAGGAAAAGTACCAAGAGTTGCCGCGACCGTGAGGGACATAGCTTCATCAAAAAACGGACCAAGAAAAGAGAAAAATCTCGTCAATTGTCGTCCAAAAGAAATAATGCAAATAACAGAGAGAAACGAGAGCTGGAGACCAATATCATACGCGAGAGATATAGGATTCAAAATGGCAAGAATCGCAGCGACGATAAGTGGGAGAAGTAGTGGAGAAAATCGATATCACCACAAACTCGCACTATACCCTATAACGCCCATCAGTGCCGCTCTCCAGACGGGTGTATCACCTCCGACGAGGATCACAAATCCCCCTATCACGAGAATAATAATAGCAATACGAATCCACGGTGTGACTGCACGGACAAAGAGTGAGAGAAAAATTATGAGCATCATAACATTTGATCCACTCACGACCATGATATGCATGAGTCCTGATGCCTTGAGGTCTTCCTTCAGTTCGGCATCGAGATTATTCTTTTGTCCGAGGATGATACCAGAGAGTATCTCCTGTCATCGAGCAGGAAATATATCAGATAACTGCTGACTAAACCATACCCTCATACGCACGAAGACGCTGTATTGCTCGGGTGGTGTTTTATCAATATGAAACGAACGAAATTCTGCAACAATCTGTCTATTGCTGAGCTGTTTTTCTGCGAGGTATTCAGGAGTATCGCGAGGAAATGAAAATCGTCCAAGAGCGGTCACGCTATCCCCAGGCATGAGTGAGAGATTGGGTGGCATCGAGACAGAGATATCGAGAGAATACGGGAGAATCTCGCCATCAATATGAGACACTCTGACGCGGTATTTATGTGAAAATTCACTCACATTCAGGAGCTCTCGAGCCACACCAGTGATAGTCCTATCGTGCCCATCCCAGCCTACCCGAGCACCGAGATTTTCTCGTTCTTGATTGATCGTATGCAGCGCATTGAGAGCGAGGATATAGCCAGCAAAGAGCAACACAACAATTCAGGGAAGAGTCCTCCATGTTCGCCAGAAAAAGACAGACGAAATAAGTATCAAAAAAATAACGAGCCAGAAGCCCGATTCATTCAAAATATCTCACACCATAACTCCCGACAAAAATGCGACAAAAAATATCATACAAATATGATACAAACACTAAAAATACTGCAAGAAAAACACGAGATAAAACAATTTAAAGCTCCCTCATCTCTGGTTCAATGAGAGCATTAAAAGATGCTCGGACTCGTTTAATTATATCAGGATCTCCGTGTCTCACTCGTGCTGCCGATGAAGGTATAGGTGAATGAATCACTGAACTCTTTGGTGAAAAAGCTTCTTTGTGTTGTCTCAAAGGCTCGATGTTTTCATTGGTTGGTTTCGCTCACCGAACATCCATGATTTTTTCAACACCATAAGCTCCGATGCCAACTGCCGCCAAAATAGACAAAATAGCTCTCTGAGTTTTGAGTCTAGCAATCTCTAGATTTTTTTTATAAAGAGACTGACTTTGTCTCTGGAGTGTATCATCATACTCTTCAAACTCATCTCTCAATTCATGATTTCTCTGACGATTCTTTTGGAGTGAAAAATGTATCAGATCTTCTCCTTGTTCATCAGAAAATTTCATGCCCCACTCTCAGAAGTACTCATCCCGCATCCAATCAACGGGAGAAGCATCATGAACGAGTGTATCAAGATGAGAGTAGAGTTCGTCAATTTTGCCTGGGTGAGACTTTTTGAGTCATTCCAGGTAATTCACAAAACCAGAACTAACACGATGCTCTATCTCAACTCAGAGAGAATCTAGTTCTTCTAGATAGAATGGTTCTGATTCCACAGTAGTAAATTCAATTGGCATATAAAAATATTAGAGTTCTCGTAGAGGAGATATATCTCAGGCATCTAATTGTTTCTTCCACTGTTCCAATTGTTCCAATTCTTCTGGGGTAAGTGACTGTATCCATGGAGGGATTTTATCAGGTTCTCGCCTGATATACGCTATAAATAATCAAAGCGAAAGTGCACCAAGAGCACTTCCTATAGCCAATTCTCTGAACTTTCTTCGAGTCTGTGGAATAAGCACTAGAGCTCGATTTTCCTTTTTGAGGACTGTATTTTGGAGAGTGAGAATATGTGTCCATTCCATTTCCGTGATTGGAAATTCGTCTGGAAAAACCTCATTCCAGTTGTCTCTGTCTCCATTTCTTATTAGTAAATCTATATCTGTGAGGAAATTTACAGGATTGATATCGAGGAGCCATTCTCCTGCTCTGGTCTCGAGAATAGACGCTGGGAGATTTCTTTTTTCAAATCACTCTGAAAGTATCTTGAGACAATTTTGATAGCGCTGCACATCAGACCGTCGCATACCTTCAGGAACACTGAATATCATAATGCCACTCTCTGATTTACTAAACATAAGGTAAAATAATCAAAAATACTATTAGATTATTTTATACTAAATAATTATTTGTCAAATATGTATACCTTCCTTTTTAATATGCTAAACTATTTTTCTGCAGAAACTTCTATCTCTCTATTTTGTTGAATAAAAAGCTCTCTTTGTTGTCTCAGAATCTTTACTTGTTCATCCGTAAGTTTCTCTTCTTGAGCTGGTATATTTTCAATAGTCTGAAAATTTTGTTCTATACATCGTCCCAGGGAAAATCCTGCAGCACCAGCTATTGCCGAGATACCCATCATGGATCCTACAGAAAATGCTCTTTTCTTCATTTCTCATTCTAGAGTTGCTATAGTGTGATTCGTAACTTCTCTCTGCCGTTCATACCATTTCTGTTGCACTATATGAAGTATCATTGTATCAACAGGCGACTTGGGACTAATCTGCAGAATAGGCTGCGTCAACCAGGCAGCTGGAACTCGATACTCCGCCAGCTTCCGAAGTGATAAAATAACTGAATCAATATCATAGCTGTCTTCTGTGAGGCGACGAAAAATAACACTTCACAGTCCATCGTTATATGGGTCAATTTCCCGAATAAGTGCAGAAAGTTGTTTCTGTGTAGAGGGCGATTCATACAGTCTGCTAGTTCATACAATCATTACCATAAACCTTATATTTAAAATATATTACATAATTTTAGTCCAAATAATTATTTGTCAACCATCTATATCCCCGCGAGTCAGACACCAACATAATACGCGATAAGTGCTGCGACAGTCCCGAGTGCGAGTGTCTGCACAGCAGAAGAGAACCAACCATGCTGTGCGACATATCCCTTGAGAGCACCAATACCAAAGAATGCAACACCCGTCATGAGACACGAGAGCTCAAATGTCCCAATATCAAATACATAGGGTACGAGAGGGATAAATCCAACAATAATAAACGCCACGAGCGTCCAGAGTGCGATAGAAAGAGGAGTTTTTTTACCGATTTTTTCAGATTTTGCTGAGAGGTAGGCGCTGATAGACATAGATGCTCCATCAGCAAAGAGATTGGCGAGTCCGAGGATGATGATGATTTTACTGGTGAGATCTCCGCCCGTAGCGCCAGCTACCACAGCAAAAGTCGTGACTGCCCCATCAACAGCACCATACACCATCTGAGGGAGATAGTTGCGAAATACATCTGTCACGGAATTTTTTTTCTTTCAAAAAAGGAAAGTAAACATGCAAATATCATAGGGAATAAGATAACCTTTGCAATGCTTGTTTTTCTGGGACAGCGGGTATACTCTGGGCAATGAAAAAAGAACTCATCATCATCGACGGATTTAACCTGATATTTCGCGTATTCTATGCTGTACCACCATTTCACACTCGTGATGGAAAACCAGTAAATGCCCTCTTTGGATATACAAAAGCACTGATGCAAATCATGAAAATGGACGCTGAATATATCATTATGACTTTTGATAGTGGTGGTGAGACTTTTCGAAGTGAGGCGGATGCCAATTACAAGGCTCACCGTGATGGTATGCCTGATGACCTAGGGAGTCAGATGGATGCGATTTTTGAGGTGACAGATCTCCTGGGGATTCCGCGTGTAGCAGTCCCTGGCTATGAAGCGGATGACATCATCGGGACACTCGCAGTGAAGCATCGAGATGATATGGACCGAGTGCTCATTGTCTCTTCTGATAAAGATTTATTTCAATTTATTGGTCGACATGTCTATGTCTATGACGCCATGAAAGACCGACTCTACGATGAAGAAGAAGCGGTCAAAAAATTTGAAGTCCATCCAGCACAAATCGTCGATTATCTGGCGCTCATAGGAGATACAGCAGACAATATCCCGGGTGTGAAGTGAATCGGACCCAAGACAGCGGTCACACTCCTCGAAAAATACGATACACTCGATAATATCCTCGCACATGTCGGAGAACTCTCACCAAAACTCCAGGCCATGATTGGGGATGGGCAGAGTGCGAAACAGAGTCAATTTCTCGCACAAATAAAGACCGATGTACCATTTGATATCGACGCGATGAATTTCCGCCGTGAAAGTACAGATATCATCTACACACCGGCTCTCATAGAATTTCTCAAAAAATACGAATTCCGTTCACTCCTTCCCGCTGATATAGTACATACTCCTGAGGCATACACCCTCGAAAATACACCAATACAAGCCCTAGGAAAAAAAATCACAGAAATCCGAGAAAAAATACACACAGGAACACCCTATTCTCTCGCAGTTTCAGGACATCCGATGATGACTGATATGGCTCTCGCTTTTGATGAAGAAGAGGTATATATCATTGATTTATCTGATATGGAAGCATCTCATCTCGTACAATCAATACTAGATAATCCAGGAAATATGACTACCTACAACTGGAAAGAAAATGCCCGAGCTATGCTCTGGTGGCTCGAAAATACGAGATAAAGAGTCTCAGATTCTTGCAACCAGCAAAAAAATAGGATAAAATCTATGAAGTAGCTATAAAAACTACTTCCTATGCCACGATTTGAAACACCTACACGACGAGATACTGGCGAAAAAAAGAAGCCAAATCTCTTTCAGAGACTCTGAAAAAATAAATGACCAGAGGCTCAGCAGGCAGCAGAAAAGCCAAAAATAAAACCATTGAGAAAAATCTGAGAAATTCTCAAGCATGCAAGCACTCCAAAAGAAAGAGAGCTCGTCCAAGAAGATGGTGAAGTAAAAAAAGAAACTCGCGGACTCCTCGCTCGTCTCCGAGAGGATGTCGAGCCATCAAAGAGAAAACAAATCAAAGAGCTCCGAAAAACAGTGGTCGCCAATCCAGATATTTCAAAGGATAAGGAAGCGGTCAGAGCCTATCAACAACTCATCAAGCTCACCGATCCCGAACGCTTTGCGCGAGAAATTAAGAAGGTAGATGGAATCTACGGACCAGATACTCAGAAAGCCTACGAAGTCGATAAAAAGACGTTCGACGAACCTCGTCCCGCTATTCTCACTGCCCTCTCATCAAATACACCGAAAGAAACACCCCAAATAAGAGCACAGAAAATGAGATGAGGATGAATTCGCAATCTTTTTAATTTCCCAAACAATGGAAGTGGCGGTATAAGCCAAAAAGTAGACTCTATTGGCAAACAATATACCAGTAGTGGAACAACAGCTTGTTCACGAACAGCTCGTGAAAATCTAGAACAACTTGGACTCAGCGTCCCTAAAGGTGATGCAGATTCGGTTTTCGGAATATACCGTAGTGGATGAAGCGAAAGTGATATGCTCGATTTTACATCCGGAAAATTCAATCCCCCAGCAGAAGCAACTATGGCTGATATCATGCTTGATACACCAAAACTCCCAAACTATAAACGAGATTATGGGCACAGATTTGCAGCATACAAATATGATGGTAAATGGTACGCATTGGATCCCTACTATGGAGGTACAACAAGTCCTATTCCTCTCGATAATTTTCTGTCTCGTTTCAAGGGTAGGTCAGATTTTAGTGTCCGTGGTGCAGCCTACTATGCGTAGCTTTTTACCCCGCGATAAATTTTCCGTCAAAATACGCAGCATGGACTCTCGAGAGTCCATGTTTTTTGAATTGGGGAAAGAGTTATAAGAAATAGAATTTGTATTTCTTAAACAAGGGTTATGATTATACCGTAAACACTATTTTTCATTTTTTTCTATGTGTGGAATAGTCGCTGTATATGGACTCGAATGAGGCCATGCTCATATGACCAATAAAATGGTCTCTCTTCTGAACGCTAGCCAAAACAGGGGACAAGATTGATACGGAGTCGCTGTGTACGAAGATCAAAAGCTTGTACGCCATGTCTCTAGCTCCATATGATGAATCGACGAAGCCCTCATAAAACACAAATCGCGAGCACTTGCTCTCCTTTGACATGCCAGATATACGACGAGCGGTGATAATAAATGAAATGAGACTGCCCTCCAACCATTTGAAATCAAAGAAGATGAACTCACAGCAGAGGCAGGTATATCATTTGCATTCAATGGTAATATCGTCAATGCAGAAGAGCTCGCAACGGAACTCCGAGCCGAGGGTTTTGTGCTGAAACACGATCCTCTCCTCGATACTGAAGTACTCAAATTACTGATGCTCAGAGAAGTAAGAAGATGAGAAAAAAATATCACAACGCTCCTCGAATATATTCATAATCGCATAGATGGTTGCTGCAATATCATACTGCTCGATAAAAATGGGAACATGGCTATCGCAAAAGATAAATGGTGATTTCGTCCTCTGGTCTATAGTGTCAAAGATGGATTACTGTTTGTCGCCAGTGAGAGCACAGCACTCATCCGTATAGGATGTGAAAATGTGAACTTTATCTCCAGTGGGGAAATCGTGCATATCGATGGTGCTACAAAAAAAATCGAAAAAACAAATATGCACATCCTCGAACCAGTGCAGAAAAAGAGATGTTTCTTTGAAGCTGTCTATTTTGCCGACCAAAAAACCAATCTCTGGGGGGAGGCAGCTTCTGGATATAGATATCGATTTGGTCAAATTCTCGGAGAAGAAGACAATGATAGATTTGACCCAGCAGATACAATCATAGTCGATATACCCTCAAGTTCTGAAGATGCAGCAAAATGATATGCAGACAGTGCAAATATAGTGAGACTCCAAGCCATCACAAAACATCCGGATGCAGGACGAACATTTATCGCAGAAGGCGAAAAAAGAAAACTCAAAGTAAAAGAAAGGGTCTAGAGTAGTTGTTTGTTAAAAATCTTCATCATTTTCACGAGTTTCTTGAACATATCTTCATGCATAACTCGTACATTGTATCTAAATTCTGATTCCTTCAAATGATAGAGGAAATATTGTCTCTGTATTCAGTT
>JALQUC010000025.1 GCA_023268615.1 Candidatus Altimarinota bacterium
CTGAGAGACCTACAAGTCGATCAGAGTCGAAAGACGGTGAAAATGAACCGGCACTCACGCATGGAAGTGGTGTCGATCAACGGATAAAAGTTACTCTAGGGATAACAGGCTGATCATGCCCAAGCGTCCACAGCGACGGCATGGTTTGGCACCTCGATGTCGGCTCGTCGCATCCTGGGGGTGAAGAAGCTCCCAAGGGTTTGGCTGTTCGCCAATTAAAGCGGTACGCGAGCTGGGTTCAGAACGTCGTGAGACAGTTTGGCCCCTATCTGCTGTGAGCGTTGATATTTGAGAGGACTCTTCTCTAGTACGAGAGGACCGAGAAGAACGAACCTCTGGTGTACCAGCTGTCAGATCTACTGGCATAGACGCTGGGTAGCTACGTTCGGACGAGATAACCACTGAAAGCATCTAAGTGGGAAACTCACCTCAAGATGAGATATCAGACCCCTCGGAGAATACGAGGTTGATAGGTCGCAGGTGTACGGGCAGTAATGTCTTCAGCCGAGCGATACTAATGGTCATATTTGTATTTCTTCCGCTTTTGTGTGCATTTGATTACTTTTTGTCTCTTTACTCATCGCATCTTTTTCTTTAGATTATTGTCATCCTGACAAAATAGACATAGAAAGTAGAAATAGAAGATAGAAAGGAATTTTATAACTATTCCGATCTACTTTCTACCTCCTATTCTCTATTTCTCATTCGCGTTTGCGAATGTTGTCTCGAGTGTCTTGGTGCTTTTAACACGGGTGTTCACCTGTTCTCATTCCGAACACAGAAGTTAAGCCCCGTCGTGCCGATGGTAGTGCTCATTTGAGTGCAAGAGTAGGTAGGCGCCAGGACTTTCGAGATAACCTCTTAGATCCTCCTTTTTGGAGGATTTTTATTGCCCTGATTTTTTATAAAAGAAAGTCTAGGAAAATCTCCTACTTTGCCTACAATCTCACTATTATTTTTATACCCCTGTATGCAGCATATTGGATTTATCATGGATGGTAATCGTCGTTGGGCAAAAAAACTCGGCAATATCCCTTCGTATGGTCACGAAAAGGGCGGTGAATCAATTGATAGAGTTATAGAAATGTGTCTCAATGCAGGCGTCTCTCATGTGAGCCTCTGGGCTCTCTCCAAGGAAAATGTCTCTGAGCGCTCAGAAGACGAACTCTCTGCTATATACGGACTCGTGCGTCGCAAGATGCCAAAACTCGTTGAGCTCTGCAAAAAAGAATCTATACGATTTCAGACTGTTGGTGATCTCTGGCTCCTCCCAGCTGATGTTCGAACTCTTCTTCTGGATGCTATAGATGCTACCAGTACAGGAACCAAGATGACCTTCATTCTCGCGCTCTGATATAGTGGACAGGATGAGATAGTTCGTGCCACCAAGAGATGTCTCAATGAGGGTATTGATCCCTCAACACTCGATGAGAAGACTTTTCTGCAATATCTCGATTCTGGAGCATTTCCACCTCCTGACCTCATCGTCCGTACAGGATGAAATATTCGTCACTCAGGATACTTCCTCTATCAATCTGCGTATTCTGAATATTATTTCACAGAAACACTTTGGCCTGATTTTGATCAAGCAGAATTTGATCGTGCAGTTTCGTATTATCAGAAAGTGCAGCGAAATTTTGGAAAATAATATCATCTCTTATGCTCTCATGGCTCCCTCATTATCAGGATGATATTAACGCTGCTTTTGCTCGACTTTTTACTTCCCGATATAGTGCAGAAAATGAAGTAGAAAAACTCTACGAAGAAGCCCTCCGCTATGCTGTTGAGGGTGGAGGGAAAAGACTTCGTCCAATTCTCACACTCATCGCTTATGAGCAGATATCTGGACTCCCTGCTTCCCCTGAGGTTATGAATGCTGCACTGGGGATAGAATGTATCCATTGTTTTACCCTCGTACACGATGATCTACCATGCATGGATAATGATGAACTTCGTCGAGGAAAACCAACCGTATGGAAGAAATATGGAGAGACTATGGCTGTACTCATCGGAGACACACTTCAGACACTCGGATTTGAACTCCTCGCACAATCAGGGCATGCCTCTATCGTCCAGGAGATTGCTCATGCAGTCGGCGATATGGGTGTGACGAGAGGACAGGTACGAGATACTTTGCTGAGACACGACACACTCACACTCGATGAGCTCCTCCGTATCCATGATGAGAAAACAGGTGGATTTATAGCATCAGCTCTTGTTGCTGGTGCTCTCGCAGCTGGCGCTGCATCTGACAAAGTTGAATCATTCCGTCGGTTTGGATTTCTCCTGGGTCGTGCATTTCAGATACGGGATGATATCCTCGATCATGAGAGTGATAGCGCGACTCTCGGTAAAGCTGCTGGGAAAGATGTCCATCTCGGCAAGGGTATTGTCGCACTTATCGGCATAGAAAAATCCCGAGAAATGCTTACTCAGCTCGAGACTGATATGCTTGCTCTGATTCATGAATTTGATGATCCGCGATTTGCGGATATTGTGGCGTATGTGGTGAAGAGAAGCAAGTAACTTTAGAGATACTTGTATTCATCGAGTGTATTTTTATCTTTTATAATTTCGAGGAATTTTTTTGCATCATTTTTTGCTTGAGAGAGGCTGTGGTCGAGGTAATTCCCACACTCTGCTGCTGTAGCTCCAGGAATCGGATAGCTCTCATCTAGTTCTGCTACCCATGCGTACATTTCTTGGATAATTTTTACTACTTCTTCTCCACTTGGTTCTCATGAGAAGAGTACATACATGCCCGTACGACATCACATAGGTCAGAAATAGATTGTTTTTTTACTCCAATCAGCGTGATTTCTCAGAAATGTCGCACCGAGATGTTCGATTGAGTGTGCAGAAGTGATGCTCATAACAGGATCATGATTCGGTGCCCGCATACGGATATCGTAGGTGCTTATTACATCACCGCTAGGGGTTGTATCTTCACGAGAGAGATAGATTCCAGGTTGGAGAGCGTTGTGGTCTACACAGAAAGAAGAAATGCGTTCCATAAATGTTATTGGTTGATTAAGAACTCCAGAATAAATGGAAAATGTTTCGTTACTCGTTCTCCTGCGTGCAGGTTATTTGCGAAATTCTCTCCAGCCTCTTCGTCAGCATTGTCTGATATGACTTTGAGGGCTATGAGTGGTTTCTGGTAGTGATGAGCCACTTTCGCTAGTGCTGCTCATTCCATGTCGACGAGCTGTCCACCCTTTGCCTGCAGAGATTCTCTCGTGGTTCCTGATGCGACGAATTGATCGCCCGTCACGAGGATGCCTTTTTTTAATTCTGGATGCTCGACTGTGATGAGGTCAAAGAGCGGATAGAGTCTCGTCTGCGCTTCACTATCTCATTCGATAAATCCATCATGTTCGACTGTGTGCGTCACGACGACCACATCGCCGAATTCATACTGTGGTGAGAGACTTCCCGCGAGTCCGATATTTATAATAGCATCGATGGCGTATTGTTCGAGGACTTTTGTCAGCATCATCGCTGCTGAGACTTTGCCAATTCAGCTCACAGCAAAAACGAAATTACCGTGTTCAACGATATCTCCCGGTGAGAGGAGTTTCTCATAGCTGAGATACTTCGTGAGCGGGAGCATTTCCTCGGCCATGGCAGAGATGATGAGTATTTTTTTGTGGTCCATAGAATTAGTTATATTGAATAGCTGAAAAAATTTCAAATTCTCTGAGTTTTTCTCGTCATCAGAGCGATGTTAATTCCAGAAGCACTGCTCAGTAGACTTTTCGGGCTTCACTTCTCTCGGCGAGCCGGAGTGCTGCAGCGAGCGTGCCACCAGTTGCGAGTACATCGTCCGTGACGAGGACATTTTTCTCTTTCAAGAATTCACCTCTCACGGTGAGAGTCGCTTCGCTATATTCGTAGGTGTATGATTCCTCTATTGTGAGGTTAGTTGGAAGTTTCCCAGCTTTACGAATCATCACAAACGGGAGATGGTATTTCTCGGCGAGGAGAGAGCCTATAATGAATCCTCTGGCATCAATACCAGCAATGACCTCGATGTTTTTTTCCCGGATAAAGACCCCTATTTTTTGAATTATTTCATCTCGTGCATTTATATCTGCTAGGAGTGGAGATATCTCTCGGAAGAGCACACCGGGTGTTGGGAAATCTGGTATTTCTGTGATGAGGTGAGAATAATCCGTCATAATGTGGCCATTGTAGAGATAAATCGCTCTTCGCAAATTCTTCTTGTTATTTGACTTATATATTTATACGATAAAATATGCTTTATGAATGAGCCAGAACGATATTTTTTTGTTGAATCAGAGGTTGTGAATCAGGCAACAGGTCTGATACTGAATGCTTATGATAGAAATTTGATACCTTTATGAGACTATAGTTGACTCTGACAGGAGAAGGTTAGTGCGCTCAATACAAACTATAACAATGTATATCTCCAATATATCGTAGGTGCCATTCGCCATACTCTTTGAGAGCTCGTACCAAATTGTGAGGTTACTGTCGAGCCTGAATCTCTCAAACGGATGGTATGGCAGGTATTTTGATCTCTCAAGCTTCATCCGATAAGAGAGCAGGATAAACACGGCAAGGTAACAGTTTATCGTCCAGATGCAGAGCTTTCTGAGGTTTTCGGAGAGCCATCTGATACGCTCGAATATCACAATCGTGTACAGACTCATCTGGACAAAGTGTTCTCGGAAATGAATCAAGAACTCACAAAACATATATTGGATAGGTTTGTTTATCTCGAGAGTTTTTTTGATGCCACTTCTGATCGTGACCGAGACAACGCTTTTGACACAATTCTTCAGTGTGGTATTGATATCCGGAGAGCACGAGAAAAAATAAGTGATTTTTGTGCAAAAAATGACATGCAGAATCCTTTTGATTCTTCTGAGCATACTTCTTCTCAATCGAATTTTTCAGATGATACTCCTTATTTGCGTACTTTATCTGAAATATTTGCTCTTTCTAAATCCGAAAGGTTTCTCAAGCAATTTCTCCCAGAAGATACCCCAGAAGAAGAGTCGTATCTGTTTTATTTTTCTCTTGATGATTCAGATGTTTTTGATGAAGCTTCTTTTGAGAAACAACGCTTTGCTGTCTATGAACAAATCTATGAACGAAAATTGCTCATATATTTTTATGCATCGAGACAACTTCAGCAAAAGAAAGAAGTAGCATATTTTGAACTCAGACAAAAACTTTCCGACCTCAGTTTTGAAATCAAGGCTTGTAAAAAATCTGTAGATGCTCATTCTGATGAACCTGAAATGTCTGAAGAAAGTATTGCTGAAAATGATATCGCAAGGGTAGAGATGCTGTATAATCGGGTAGAGTCTCTTCGTCGTAAATATTCTGCTGTTCAAACTGGGTATGATATTTCACAAGTTTTTTATACTATCTCTCAATCTCTCAGTCTGTTTATAGATACAGTAGGGTCAAGATTGTCTGCCCTGGAGACTTCTGAAGAACAAAAAGAAGCAATACTTGTTTCTCTCCGTAGTACTCTTCATGCAACACTTCAGCGCTGCTGGAATCAGTTAGGCAGTTCAAGAGAAGAGCCAATTGTTGCCATGAGAAGAATACTCAATGAAGCACTTGAATTCCTGGTGCATGATTAGATTGATTCCTAGATTTTCACGGTATTATCAGGTCATGCGTCGCATTTCTTTTCTTTCTTTTGTCTACCATCACCGTCTCTGATATCCACTTCTCCTCCTCTTTCGGACACGGTGATTTTCTCGTGTGATGGGGTGGATATTTCGAGCACCTATCTCGAGATATCTCATTCGTCCACTTTCTGCTCTGTACCATATCAGATTGGATACTTATAAAATCCCAGAAGGTTGATTTCGTTCGCTCAATCAATTTTTCATTCGAGCATCGAACGAAAATTACAGGCAATTTCCTGAGACAGATCTTGGGAGCCCGGTTGATGGATGTGTAGAATTATTCCGAGATATCTCCACGACAGATGATTTTGTGGTGAAGTGATATCGTGCCAATCTTTTCAAGCTTTTCTGACCAGATATAGGAGATTTTATCGGGGGTGATATATGTTTTTGTCGACTCAGATTTTCGGATTACCATCGATTTCATTTCCTGGACGACGGAGAGATTCTCTCCTCTACTTCGCGAAATGGACCACTGTATTCTGTTGATAATCGCGTCCTGGATACGGGATTCTGGATGTACAACAAATCTCATCTCATGCGGCTTCGTACAGCGAATTTCTGAGACATGCTCTGGCTCGAAGTGGGTGCGACCAATGTCGGCTCAATCACCAATCATAAAACAGTAGGAGAAACATTTTCTCGATGAGAGGAAAAATGATATTTCGAGCTGGGCGGTTCTGCTGTCCTCCTTGTCTTTCAAAAAGGTATGATTCAATGGTCTCCAACTCTCATTGAAAAAACTCTTCAAAAAGAAGAGCACGAAGTGATGACGGGGAATGTAATTGGAATTATTAGGCGTCAATAACAGTATCTTTTTTCTTCCTCACTCACGATTCTTTTGGTACTTTTTCTGCAAAAAGTACCCAAAAGCATTCAGGGGACACAAACTCGCTCTCCAGTTCAGCAATTTATATTCCAATATTCATGACGCTCAGACAGTTACGATATGCCATTCAAGGCATATCTCCACCCCTAAAAACCCATTTTCTGACTTTCTTCTGGACCGACAGTTTTATTCTAATACCAGCATTCTTTCCATCCTATGTGGTAGGCAATTGTATTGGTTATGAGACTGAGAATTGGTCAGATGATGAGGAGAAAGAGGCTTCCTCCGATGCTAGCAAAGTAAAAAGGTAGCATAAAAGCAATTGCACCAACCATATAATCGATACCATCCCATGGTTGAAACATGGTGCCTGGTTTTATGCCCAGTCTTCTCTTAAAAAAACTCTTTATCATATCTCCGACGAGTGCTCCGAGCCCGAGCCATCATCAGAGAAATACTGATACGCTCCAGCTCGAGTAGAGATTGTAGTATTCACTGTACGCTGGTAATAAGGTGACGAGAAATCATCGCCCAATATAGAGCAAGAGTCCTGCAATCATGCCACCTAGTACTCCTGTTATGAGCCCTCGTACTGTCTTGTTTGCTCACAGTAATCGTGCATGTATGGGACGAGAGAATTGTTGTATGTAGGGGATATTTTTTGCTACTACGGGTACTGCATTTGCGATAAATGCTGGAAAGAAAATCACAAATATCTGGAGCAGATTAGCGAAGAACATAATGCGGAATGAGCAATAGTATGATGGATCCTACTATATAGCTGAGAATGATGACAGTTTGTGCGAGTCATATTGCCCAGACATCTCCACCATATATTCCTGGGAGTGCGAGACAGCCGAGGAGGAGGACTCAGAGATATTTTTGAGAGATATTTTGTTTCATAATATGTATGCAGGGAATATGTGATATGGCCAGAAATGCTATTACCCCGATACTGAGTATGAGGATGAGTGGTTCTGGGTAGACAATCAATATACCCATGATACCTATTGCAGCTGCAGGTGACGGGAGACCAGAAAAATAAGTGCCCGAATCTTGTTTGTGCATCGTAAATCGTACAAGACGGTAGAATATAGAACACATGTAGAGTGCTGCGAGCGAGAGACTTCCTGTGATCGACCATATCCAGAGACCAGGATGGAGTCAGAAATTGATAAAGTCTGCTACATCATCGAGGTATGGTCCTAGGTGTGTACTTCAGAATCTGCGTGCTGCCTTCCCATCGAGAGCGTCCATCAAGAGTGCTCAGAGCAGGAGTATCTCTGCTGAGAGCCAAGATGGCTGTGTGATGACGAGGTAACATGCTAGTATACCAAACACTATTCCAATACTTGTGATGATATTTGCGATGTGTTTTTTCATAAGAGAAAATAATATAACTCTAGTATTTGTATAAATATTCATTCTCAAAACTCAGTTCTCTATATTTCCTCTTTTTTTATTTTTTAGCTGAGCATTTTACCAATTTTTTTTGTTGCTTTTATCACGCTCTGGAGTATCAGTTCTGGTATGATGATGCCTCGTTTGATGAGATTTTCATCGATATTCCAGAGCCATCGCGTGTCCACCATTTTGATACCTTCTCACGGCGTCACAAATATGTTTTCTGTATGGAGGAACCACTGTCACCAATGTTTTGGATCATTGGCTGGTCTGGTGTCGGGGATTTTACCAGTTTGTATATAGAAGATGAGTATGATAATACACAGGAGGTATATTTGAGATAATTCTTCCCGCGTGAAATCCTCTATTTTTTTGGCAGACAGAGGATGTCCTGAGATATATTGTTGCGCGATATAGGATGTTTCTTTGCCTCTGTTTTCTGGTGATATAGCCGTGCCATAGCTCATATATTCTCGAGGGAGAAAATTATGAAACACAGGAAAATTTTCACGCATATTTTCTGGAATGCGTATATCAAATCTCCCACGAAGTATTCCTGCAAATATATCGATATTCCATCGTAGACCTTTTTGAAAATGCGTAATAGCTTCGTAGTCCTGATAGTAGCGAAAACTCTCATCAAAAAAACCAAAATATCTCGAGAGCAGGAGATATTCTTGATACTGTCTCCATGCTTCTTCTCGTGTTGGGAGGAATTTATAGGAAAAAGGGCTCAAGAGTTTCTGAAGTGGCTGACCGTGAATGTTTTTTGTTCCAAAAATAGTAGGAATATCTATATCCCACCGACCTTCCTTGATAACCCAATTTGATCCCTCTACTCGAAATGCTCGTGAAAAGAATCATTTTCCCAGAAGAGAGCAAGTGTATGCGTCGCATATTTCTCGAAAATCTATTGTTCCGCACTCTTCGATGCAGGTGATTTGATGTGTCTGAAACAGAGATTCGAGCTTGTCCATATTAGCGGATTATAGTATCTATCTGCCCTATGTCATTGAGTGCCCGTTTTTTTGCCTCTCATGAGAGAAGTCTCGGTTGACCATAGTTTTCTATAGTGATAGGGTGGAGTTCTACTCTGTCGAGCTTGGTGATGGCGTCAGTCTTTGTTAGAAATACTTGTAGCGCTAGACCAGTTTTTGTCTCATAACTAAAATCCTGATCAAAAATAAAATTTCCAAGAGAATAGAATATATATTTATCACCATACTTCTCAATTCATTGAGTCCAGTGTGGATGCCCACCTATGACCATATCTGCACCAGAGTCTATGGCTGTTCGTGCAAATTTTTGTTGAAGAGGTGTTGGTGTTCTAGTGTATTCACTGCCAGCATGCATGATGACGATGGTATAATCAGCTTCTTTTTTTGCTGTTTCGATGGATTTTCTTAATTTTTGCGTGTGTTGTATTCGTGCGACATACTCGTTTGTGGTCGTTCCGTCATCATTTATAGAGGCATAGGAAGCACTGATAAATGCTATTTTTATCCCATTTTTTTCTACTATTCTCGGAGTCCATGCTTCCTGGAGATTCTCACCCGTTCCTACTTGTATCATGCCTTTTTCTCTCAAGAGTTTTTGTGTTATTTTGAGTCATGTTTCCCCCTGATCGAGTGCATGATTATTTGCGAGATTGAGCAGGAGAAAATTCATCACAGAAAGTGTCTCTATGAGCTTCGGTGGCGCATTAAATATCATTGTTTCTTCGTAGGAATACAGTGGTGTACCATTGGTTGGGGATTCGAGATTTCAGATATTAAAATCGCTCTGAGTCATAAAATCTCTGATATTTTTCCACATCCAGTAGGGATCGTTTGCTTTTTCTGCGCGTCTCGCGACGAGCCGAGAGAGCATGATATCACCAACAGCAATAAAATTTACTTCTTGAATATCTGGTTTTATTGTTTGTGCTTCGGGGTAAGTCTTCTGGTGTGCTCGGTAAGACATGGCAAATATAGTAATAGTCATCAAAAAACCCACTATTGTGAGACTGACTGCAGCGAATATTTTGAGATCAATTTTCGTGGACATGGATTTGCTCCATGGTATATCTTTTTTCTGTTTTTACAAACAGGCACTCATCAGAGTATTCTTCATAAATATTTTTATTATAAGTCAATTATTTGCATTCAAAAAAGAGCTTCTCTATACCACAAAAGAACTATTTTTGTGTATAATGTCTGTATGAAATCTCTCCTCACTTCTGAAACACGACAATTTATTGTCTATGTTTTTGTCACTTTGGTCTCAGTACTTTTGGTTTGGATTGTTTATCTGTTGCGTGATTTGATAGGGTTATTTTTAGTGGCTTGTTTCTTTGCACTTCTTTTGAGTCCTTTTGTTGGTCGTCTCAAAAAAATTAAAATCCCTGATGTTCTCGGTATACTTATAACATTTTTAGGATTATTTCTGATAGTGAGCCTGTTTCTCATCTCTATTATTCCTGTTTTTGTTGGTCTTGCTGAGGATTCCAAGGTATATGTCGTGAATACAGCCAATGCGCTTGAACAACAAGCTCTCGCCAACTTTCCTGTTATAGATAGCCTCCCATTTAATCTCGGTAATCTCGTCCGCAATGAAGTGAATATTGATGGTATTCGAGCATTTATCGTGGATGAAAATCGTGCACAGTTTGTCATGGACGGACTCATTGGCAATATAGATCTTGTTAGAAATTTTATTCAGCAATCAGTCGGACAGGTCTCGACTGTGAGTCTCTCATTTGCTTCTGGTGTGACGACTGCGGTGACGACTTTTTCACTCTTTGTACTCCTCACATTTTTTATCATACTTGAACGACAGGTCTTCCTCCGATGGTTTTTTGCTATTCTCCCGTCTGATCTGGGTCATTATTTCCGTAGTCGGCAGAGAACCATATCCAATGCTATTCATGCATGGCTCAGAGGTCAGCTTCTTCTCGCAGTCTTCATGTTTGCTATCAATCTCATAGGACTCTTTATTGCTCAGCTTCTTGGTCTCCCAGTTGATCATATATTTTCACTTGCTCTCATAGCTGGTGCTATGGAATTTGTCCCTTATCTCGGTCCTGTTATAGCATTTATTCCAGCGTTTCTCATGGTTATCGTGAGTCCTGAAGTGAGCGTCTGGGCTATTGGTGGTGTTATTGGTCTCTACATCCTCTTCCAACAGATAGAAGGGAATATCATGGTGCCTCTCGTTATGAGCAAGACCCTGAGCCTCTCATCACTCTACATACTCGTTGTGACCCTTATTGGTGCAGCACTTGGCGGCATTCTCTGAGTCCTCCTCGCTATTCCTCTTGCTTCCATTCTGCATATATTTTATCATGACTGGATGCACTATAGGCGAACTCTCCTCAAAAATGCACAGTAAATATGTGGCATGCAGATAGCACTCAGATTCGCTATTATCCGTGATGAGATGATGCGTTTCATTTTTCATACTTTGTGCCAGATTTTTCTCTGACTGCACCAGAGATTATTACCATTCCACAGACCAATTCTCCCTATACAGGCTATGATGCATGGGTGCACCAATATAATCGTGAAGAGGAGATCTCATTGGTTCAAAGTAGTATTGAATCACTCTGAGATACTCTCACACGACGCGTTCATATAGCGGGTATTTCTTGTGCAGAAAGTGTTGATCTCATAAGTGAGTATTATAGACTCCAGTGATATCATGATGATCAAATGAACCAGTATCAGATTCCTACTGAGGCACCTCTCACTGCTAGTACTACACTTCGCCATATTCTCTGGTGCGAAAAAGATAAAAAATTTCTCTGAAAAAAAGACACTCAATGAGTGCCCTATTATGCCACCTGTCCACCGGTTCGTTTTCCTTCAGATCTCCGTGTTTTGCAGCAATCAGCGCGCATGAATATGCTCTTGGGTATAGAGGTTATGCCTCGTGATGAGCAATTTTTGGGAGAAATATTTCAGAAACAAATTCTGACCCCATTTCAGCTCTCGCAGCTCATTTACTACCGATGGAAACAATTTTGATTTAGTGGTGAAAAATATGATTTTTCTCTACCATTTCCTAATTTTTCCGAGGCATTCTAGAGGAAAAAGTTTTTCTCGTATTCTGTGTATATCTCTGTTCTCATAGCGAGTAATTCAGCATTGTAGAGAGAGTTTTTTTTCTGTATTTTTGCTGCATTTTTCTGTATCAAGAGGTAGTATCAGAAAACACAACTGAGGATCAAGAGTATGTCTATCCAGTAGAGATTTTGGAGAAAAATTGAGAGTAGTTCCATATTTTAGGGATTATTTTTGAGTTCTGTGACGACGAGGAGACGATTGAGTGTCGTACCAAGCGGCCAACAAGTCATGAGCGTGAGTTGTTTGCTGGCTGAATCTCATCCGAGTGAAGAGACATGTCCAGGCTTGACCACGAGCTTGTTTTTCACGACATAGACATATTTCTTTTGTTTGAAGTAGACGATGATTTCATCACCATTAGTGAGTTCATTGAGGAGGGCAAATACATCATTATAGTTTCATTTTGCCCATGGGAAATTGGAACTATGTCAGAAGATAAAACTATTACCATCCTGTCCTGGATCTGCTGATCATGGATATTTTACGATACCCTTCTCGAGCTCTTTCATAAAAATCTTGTGCCATTCATTTGATGTATCTGCTTCATGATGTTCTACATTCACGAGAGGAATATTTTTACCAATTTTTGGGATTATGATTCTATTTTCATAAGGCGCTATATTCACGGAGAGGCTCACCCGTGAAACATCTTGGTCAAAATATGATGCTCCGAGTTCTGGTGTTTCACTCTCAGTTTTTTGCATTTGTTGATTGAGAATTCTTTTTCTGCGTTCTTCTCGTGCATCTTTGGCACTCTTTTGATCGGTAATATGTGTATTTGCAAGTCCTCACTCGATGGCTATCTTTTCTTGCTCGAGCTGTTCTGGCATGAGTATGGCTCTGGCAAATGCACTATAGGCTGACCAATTGGAGAGGAGAATGAGAATGACAAAAATGATGCCAGTTAAGAAGATAAAATGCATAATAGCCCGGACATTTTTGAGCCATTTGTGCTTTTTTTCTATCTTTTTTTCCTCTTTTTTTGCCCAATCGATGACATCGTGCGATGTTTCGAAGATTTCCTGAACAATTTTGGTAGGTTCGAGGTTCTTTTTTCGCGGTTGTATATCATTCATCAGTGTCATGGTATCAGCGTACCATATCTTTTTTCTGATAGCAAAAATTCGCGTGTTTTTTCTCTCTATTATTCGAGGTCCCAGATTTTGCGTTTTCGCAGACTCATGATGCCCCAGGAGAGCATCGCTGCGCCGTAGACCACAAACATCCCAGAAAAGCCGACAAATGAGATCAGAGCCCCTCCAAATATCAATCCTACAGCATTGGCAAAGTTATTTAAAATCTTGAGCGGAGCCGCGGATACATCGGCATTTATGACATTTGATTGGGCAGTTTTGGCGTAGGCTTTATTGTATTCGTCGGCAAATATCGATTGACTCATTGGATAAGATGCTGCGTATCCCGTACTATTGATGATACCGAGTCCTACCACAATGAGTAGTCCGAGAAGATTTTCAAAATTTCCGGCTATAGAAAGCCCAAAAAGGGCTACAGCAGAAACAAATATACCCATTGCAATGATGTTAAATTTTCCATAGGTCTTTGCCTTTTTGATCCAAAAGAGTTGTAGAGCATAGGCAGGTACAGCGAGAATACCAATGAGTATAAAACCGCTTCGAATGATGTTTTGAACGCCAGAATCCTTGAGAGATTCATCGAGAAAAGTGATGAAAAATGTCATCACAATCGTATCCCAACAGCCAAATAATATGATGGATACCGTCGACCACAGGAGTATGGGGACAAGAGTTGTTTTTTCAAAAATTAGTTTGTATATCATCCTATATTCTTCTTTTGTTTTCTCGATTATTTCTCCCCAGTTTATCTCTTTTGTTATCTCTTTTGGCTTCATGATGATGTAGTCCATTCATCATTTGAGCTTCTGGAAATCCAGTGTAGAGACCGTGTTTTTCAAATAAGAAACAGTGTTTTGTTCTATATTCTTTGTTTTTTCAACAATATTGAGATTTTTTACAGTTCCTAGATTGAATACTTCATGATCATTATCAAAATAGTTGTAGATAAATACCCATGCACATACGATGAGAAATATCAGTACAAAGAGTATGAGCTGGACAGAATCTGTACGAAATGACAGGATAATAATCGATAAGAGCACACCAAAGACAGAACCAATACCCATTGAGATGTTGTTTTTGGAGAGAGCGGAGTCGTATTCAGACGAGTCTGAATGATTGAGGAGGTAGGCTATAGAGGTTATTTCATATATTTCCTTGACGCTTCCGTAGAGCATTCCGGCTAGGAGCAGCAGTACCATATTTATCCCCGTCGAGAGAAATGTACGCGTGATTTCCACTATTCAACCATCGAGACTGAAATCGAGACCATCTGTTGTACGGATGAGATAGAGAAAGACTATTGCCGCCGCTATCATACAGGCATTTCCGAGCCCAAACATCGTTTTTGAGGGAATATGTCGCTGGATGGTACCAATTGATACAGATATGAGCATAGACCAGATATTTCCTATACCGAGAAATATCCCTACGAGAAGAGGAGAACCAACGATAAAACCGAAGAAAAAGACTGTTGTGAGGTGAAAAATAACCCAAATAGCTCCGTAGACCTTTACCACATTGTAAAAATTTTTGAGGAGCTTTGCCTTTTCTGGTAGTTCTGGTGTGACTATCTGAGTCATAGGTTTATTTTAGCACACTTTTGTGCTTGAGTAAAATTATTTCCCTCTTTTTATCTGGTTCCGTAATTGAGTACCCATATATTATCACACTGTCCTATTCAGAGCTCTCGAAATTCAGCCTGGTACATGTTTTCTCGATGGTAGAGGCTGGTGGTGAGTTGATCGAGGAGTTCCATGATGCTTTCCTGACCGAGACCGAGATTTTCTCCTCACCAAGTATAGTCATAATTTCCGCTCTGGAATCGTTCTTGTAGGGTACTTCAATTCAGTGTGTGAGTGATTTCTCCCACAGCACAGAGCTTCAGAGCATACTCCTGTGCTATCGCATCAAGTGTTGTCGAACGAACGAGAGGGCTCAGACCCCTATCTACCCTTCTCTTACTGTGTTCTTGGGTCAGGAGATTGCGAATCCGAGAGAGCGTGAGCTCATTTTTATTTTTTGTGAGGAGACTCGCTGGGTGGTAATTATCCTCACAATAGTAGCCTGTTAGTAGGCTCTGAGTATGACAAAAGAGATGCTCGAGATAGGAGATGATGTCTCGTGCTGGCTGGGACAGTGATGGGCGTTTTTTGTATTGAGAAAGTGCTGCCTGAGTTTTTGAGAGGATTTCGATTTGTTTTTCTGTTGATACGGGTGCGAGATATTGTTTTCTATACATATCGTAGAGAGCCTCGACACGGATCTGTGCAGAGCCAGTCAGAGCCTCTGCTCCTGCGAAAAAGAGTATACCTGCTATGATGATGAGTCGTTTCATAATTTGGAAAAATAGAGTTTTTCATATAGTACTCTCTATAACGCTTATTTCAATGCCTCCTGTTTCTATTTTCTTGACTCTTCAGAACAAAAAACAGCTCACTCACGATGTGTTTGAGCTCGAGTATACTTCCTCTGAGTCTCTCCATATCACACCAGGTCAGTTTCTCCTCTGCGATACTGCAGGTGACCCAAAACTTCGTCGCTCGTACTCTGTGAGCTGGGCAGCGGGAACGAGTGTTTTTTTTATTATCAAGCGCCTTCCTGAAGGGAAAGGTGGTAGTATGGCTATCTGTGACCAGACAATAGGACATACGATGCAAGTGTGGTGACCTATGGGACGATTTATCCTCCAAGAAAATACTTTTCCAAAGGTCTTTATTGGGACTGGTACTGGTTTTGCACCGCTCTACTTTATGCTCAAGTATTCTCTCAAAAAAATGAATAATGAAAAATGAATAATGAATAATGGAGGAATGTTTTTTTTATTCGGGGTCAGAGAATTACGAGATGTTTTTTATCAAGAAGAGCTCCAACAATGGTCGCAAGAATCTTTCTTTGATTATCAGATTTGTTGTTCACGCGAATCCTCATCACTCCCAGACAAACATCGTGAGTGACGGGTGACAGAATGCCTCACCCCTGAAAATATCTCAGAAATGAATAAAACTGGAGAAACTGAATTCTATATCTGCGGGAGTCCAGCGATGGTGACAGAAGTTAGATCTATGCTCGAATTGTACGGGATTTCCAAAGAGAAAGTATTCTTTGAGCAGTATTAAATACACACCACGAGCGGCTCTCTTTCCCAGACCTTGAGCACCATTTTTCCGAGGTCTTTTGCGAGAGCGTCTTTTGCGTTTTTATCGAGAGGACTTCCGTCACTATTCTTTCATCCTTTTTTCACATAATCACTGATAGCTGCATGTGATGCTGCTATCTCATCTGGGAAGAAGAGACCACGAGATTCGACCGTAGCATCTTTTGTATTGACGATGAGTACACCTTCTTCACCGAGTTGGATTCGTTCTTTGACTGCGCGAGTCTCGAGCGAACCAATACTCATACCATCGACTCCGAGTGCTTCGAGAGGGATTTTTTTTCGAGAGAAGACGAGTTCGTGTCGCTCATCGAGTTCTACGATAGAACCATCTTCGAGCATGAGGACATTTTTTGGATCCCATCCCATCTTCACCGCTTCTCGTTTGAGCGTCAGTCTCTGGGTGATATCACCGTGAACAGGGATGATGTATTTTGGTCGTACGAGATTGATGATGACTCGCTGTTCTGCGATACCACCATGACCACCTGAGTGGACTTCATTTTCTTTGATTGTGATGATTTTTGCGCCAAATCGATTGAGACGATTCATCATATCGATGATAGCGAGCTCATTACCAGGAATAATAGAAGAAGAGAGAATGATAGTATCACGGGGCTTGATAGAGATAGTCTGATGGTCTCCACGAGAGATATTATTGAGACCACCGAATTCTTCTCCTTGTGCACCAGTAGTGATGATGATTTGTTTGCTTTCCGGGATGCTCTCCATGGTCTTTGTATCGAGAGGTTTTACTGTTCATTCCTTACACTTCAGGATGCCCATTTCACGAGCAATGGCGACACAATCAACCATGCTGCGACCATTGACGAGAACATGGCGACCGAGCTGCTCTGCTATCGTGACGACATCTTGGATACGACTAATGAGCGTTGAGAAATTACCAATAATGACTCGTTCTGGTGCATCTTGGATGAGTTGCTTGAGCTCTCCGGTGACTTTTGTTTCTGAAGTCGTCCAGTCTTGCTTGTATGAGTTTGTGGTTTCCTGGAGGAGAATATCGATACCTCGACTGGCAATTCGTGCGTAGTTTGCTAGATCGACAGGCTTGTCTATGCGAGGGAAAAATTCGAGCTTGTAGTCACCCATGTGCATAATACGAGCTGAAGGGGTCTCGATATAGATACCACAACTATCTGGGATGGTATGATTGACGCGGAAAAATTCGTATTTGAATATGCCAATGTTGGACATTTTGCCACTGTCTGGATTGACTGGAAAAAATTGTACTTTGTTTTTGAGACCCGCTTCCTCGAGACCTTTTTTGACCATCGCTATGGTAAATGGCGCTGCATAGATAGGGGGGAATCCGAGGGCTGGGATGAGATTTTTCAGTGCTCCAATATGGTCGAGATGGCCGTGTGTGATGAGCATTCATTTGATGCGTTTGAGGTGTGTTTGTAGGAATCGGATATCAGGCAGCAGATAATTGAACCCTGGAGAATTGCCACCTCTGGCAAATTCGAGACCACCATCGACGATGAGGATATCATCTCCATGTTCAAACATGGTCATATTTGCACCAACTGTACGCAGTCCACCAATAGGTATTATACGAGTTTGGTTTTTTTCTACTTTTGGGAGAATTTGTGGCTCGAGTGCTCTTGGGAAAATAACTGGTACATTGAGACCCTTGATGACGGCAGGTGAGAGTTGAGTTGGGGCCTCAACAGTTTGCTCTGGCGCCCGTGTTCCAGCTGGTGATGGTGGGAGTTCGAGCCGTTTCATCGGACGATTAGTCAGAGGTTTTCCTGGTACAGGTGGTCGTTTTGGTGGCAGAGGTCTACGATTTGCACCTCCGTTTGATCCATGTAATGGTCTCGGTGAGAGTGGTGTGGTAGGTTTGAGTTGAGGTTTTGGTTTTGGCGCTATTGGTGCTGGTTGCATCATCGGTGATGCTGATTCTGAAGGTGGGTTTTTGTTCACCTGTCAGAGTTCTGAGTCGAGCTCAGCAAAAAAATTATCGGACATAAAAGAAAGAATAAAGATTAAAATTGATTACAAAATTGGGAAAAAGAGTTTTTGTTTACTCTTACCTCTTCGTGTTTAGAGACAACAACAATACCCTAAACGAAGAGGAGCGCATGTGTTATGGCTAGAGGATTATGAGACATGAGCATCAAAAAGATCACCGTATGAGCTTCATTGATAACCACGACTCGTATGACTGAGAATATAATATCGTATTTTATTGAGGAGTGCGAGTGTCTGAGTATTGATTTCTTGTCTTTGTGTGTTCTGAGATAGCATAGAAATTATAGATGCTTTTATCGAAAAGCAAATTATTCAAATAAATTTTTACCATTTTCCCGCACCCAAGTGATACTTTTTCCTTTGCCCCAAAATGGCCATAAGAGGACATCTTCAAAGGTATGTGTTCCTGCTTGCTCGTCTCTCATTGGATTCATCGCAAGCTCAAAGTGGAGATGGTAGAGGTATTTCTTATCAGGAACTGCTGAGTCACCCACATGGCCTACTATTTCTCATTTTTTTACTTTAGTACCTATTTGTATGTTATCAGGAATATCTGATAGATGTGCATAGATGGCAACATGTCCGGAAAGAGTTTTGAGATAGACGGTATTCCCACGGTAAGTATCGAGATTTTCTTGTCGCTCTAGCTCTGTTGTTCATTTGTGTAGGTGCTCCATCTCACTCCAGGTAAAGTCTCTCTTCACATGCATAATTGTTCACTCTTCTATCGCTCTCACTGGCGTTCCCTCACTGATATAGAAGTCCCATCCATGGTGCACACCATCAGTTACGCCTGCGCGAAATGGTCGTGCAGCATTTGGGAGATGAGATTGATTGGTTGGGAGAGGGCTCTCGGGAATTGGGAGAGCAAATTTAGTATTTCTCGCTGCGAGAATGATTTCTATATCTCGAAAAAATTGTCTCAAACGGAGTGAAGAAAGGCGGTAATCATTTTTGATAATTGAGCTGGCTTTGAGTGTGTTTCTGAGCGTCTCACTTGCTACATCTGAGAGAGCTTCTCTCGGAGGGAGAGATCCGCTGATAGGCATGATATAGTTGACGCCTCGATAAGTGACAACTGGCATACGACATTTTCCTGTGAGTTTCCATCGGACTACTTTGTCACCATTTGACTCACTCATCACTGATTGTGTATCAGGACATGCCGAGGTCAGTCGGGCACCATCTGCATCATCGAGTCTCAGGAGCACTGATGCACCATCATCGAGAGGCGTGATTCACGAGAAGAGTATCTCTATTGGAGGAGCTTCTGAAGCCGCCACCAATTCTACTGTTGGTTCTGATATGAGGATGTTGGGAACTGTGATGAGCAATACCCCGACGAACAATGAAGATCGAATCATAGATTTATGCACTTGGCAACTGTGTTTCAGTGTACAAAAAAATTATTCAAATCAAATATCAGCCATCTATTTCCGCTTGATTATGGTTCAATCTCTCTTTTGAAATATTTTTGATTTTCTTATTTTTGTGAAGAGCTGGTGAAGAACGCTTTCAAAAACACACTTTTTTCCTATACTTTTTCTCCGATATTTCTCTCAAATTCTCTATGAAAAAAATAATATTTTCTCTTCTTCTCCTGAGTTTCTCTGTTTTTGCACAGACTGATAATGGTCTGTCTGATGCTCGTGCTCTGGCTGAACAGGGAATTATTGTGAATCAATCAACTATGGCTCCTGTTGCTGGTTCTACAGTGGCACAGGATATCCAAGAAGCGACCATGTACCGAATCTATGACACTATTATTCGCCAGGAAGTTCTGGGAATAGCACTCAAGCTCAGGGGTGTGGTATTGCCAGATTCCTATACTTGTCGTAATTACTATCGTGATACAGCAGAGTGGTGGGTTTGTCGTGCAGCAGAATTGTCTGCAGATCAGGATATCGTCACTCGTGCCAATCTCCATTTCCGACCACGCGATACTCTCACTCTCGCAGAGGCTCTCGGTATTACTATCAAGGCTCTCAATATACCACTCTCTACGACTCCTACGAGCACTATTGCAGGTACTGAACCTGATTGGCAAAAACGACTCGTCCTCACGATAGCTGAAAATCAAATTGCTCTCAATGTACGGGATAATACTGGACGATGAATCGCACTCTATGATGCTCGACTCGGTGCGACACTCTCTGGATTTGATATGTCACATCGATTGACTCGAGGTGAGTTTTTCCAGATTTTGACAGCCTTCCTAGATTATCGGGATAATGCTGAACCAACTGCTCACTGTACTGTCTATAATGACGGATGCAATGATTGTACTCGTGTAAATGGTGTGCCTGCTTGTACCAAGAGAGCATGTTTCTGGGAAGGGATTCCATCGTGTTCTGAGTGCGAGGCAGGCTATACACTCCAGAATAATCGTTGTGTTAAAAAACAAACTGCGTGTATAGCGGAGGGTGAATATGCTGGTGGAGGATTCGTGATGTACCCAGAGAATATGAATGATTTTCAGTGTTGTGCTGGACTCACTCGTGCCGAGAGAAAAGATGGATCAACTCTTGCCGATGCAGGATATACCTGTATCCGACAAGGAGATAATTATTGTGATACTCGATACGAGAGTAGTTATAATTCTGTTGATTGTCGTACTGATGTCGCATTTGATACTTCTGTCTGTCAGAATTATTATGATGGATGCAATAGTTGTTCTCGCACTGAGAATGGTCAGACTATTTGTACACTCCGCGCCTGCCTCGTCAATGGACCAGCGTATTGTACGACCTACATTCCCTATGTACCAAAAACACAATCTGAGGATAGTACCTTTTTAGCAAAAGTTGTCTCAGAGATGCGTAACTATACCAAGGATCTCTCCTGTAGTATCAATGCTCAGTGTCAGTGGAGCATGGTAGGATACAAGGCATGTGGTGGTCCGAGTTCTGCTATAGCTTTCTCTACTAAAAATGTGGATACAAATCTCGTCACCAGCAAGGGTACCTATATCACCAATGCTGAGAAAAAATTTAATGAGACTTATGGTATCATGAGTGACTGTATGTTCGTCCAGCCACCAGCAGAACTCCGTTGTATTAATGGAATTTGTCAGTAAGTAACTACATCTCTTCTGGAAGAGGCATGCCGAGAATTTGGCAACTGAATGCTATGATTTCAAGTGCTGTTCGAATTATCTGCATACGCATATGTCGTTCGTTTTCTGGTGTGTCTTTGAGTTTTGGAGTATTCACATAGAGAGCATTGAGATGACGCGCCATTGTCGCGAGATGAGCGACCATGAGGTGAAATTTGTATGTTTCTCCACAATTTTCTAGGAGCTCGTTAAAGCTCAAAATATCCATGACGACTTCACGATCGTATACAGTCAAACTTCAAACTTCAAACTTCAAACTTCAAACAGGAGCGATTTCTGTGAGAATTTTTTTCCATCTCACATAGGTATACTGGAGGTATGGTCCACTATTTCCTTCAAATGCCAATACTTTGTCCCATTCAAAGACCCAGTCTCGCTCACGATCCTGACTGAGGAAAGAGTAGATGATAGCTCCGAGTGCCACAGATTTGGTATCTGCATCTGAGATATCTCTCTCTCGTTCCGTGAGAATTTTTTTGACCCTGTCAAAACTCTCATCAATGAGGTTCTTCAAGAATATAACTCGTCCATGTCGTGTCGACATGGCTCCATCAGGGAGGCTCACAAATCCGTTTGCTGCATGCGTGAGCTCAGTATCTGTGTCAGTGAGCCAAGCGGATTTTGCTGTAGAAAACAGTTGGCGAAAGTGAAGTGCCTGTCGATTATCGACAAAGTAGACAATTCGACTCGGTGACCAGTTTTTGAGACGATATTTGATGGCTGCGAGATCGCTCGCGAGGTAGCCGTGTGTGCCATCTCTCTTTTGCAGAATACATGAGGGGAGCTTCGTTTCTTTTTCAAAAACAACACCCACACTGTCGTCTTCATTTTTGGTTGCGATTCATCGCTCGACGAGCTCATCGACGACGGCTGACATTGTATTATCTGGTGTGAGATCTGGCCAATTGCCGAGCTTTGGAAGGGGGAGTCATTCATAGAAGCTCTCACCAATCCATATATCAGGATGGACTCCAAATTCGCTCATAATAGTTCGTACCCCTTCGAGACTCTTGTCTGTAAATTGTTGCCATAATTTGACAGATGCTTCGTCACCCTCTGATAGCAGCTTGAAGGCATCGCGACATTCCTGGTCGACTGATTCTTCTTTTTCTATTTTTTCGGTAATAGCGACATATATCTCGAGCAGATGATGAACAGGATCTCGCTCAAATGCTTCTTTATCACCAAAATATTTCCAACCAGTAATGAGCTTGCCAAATATTCCACCCCAGTCGCCCTGATGCATATCAGCGGTGACTTCATAGCCCATTGTGCGGAGGAGATTGATCGTTGCTTGTCCAAAGAGAGGTGTACAGAGGTGACCTATGTGGAGTGGCTTTCCGATATTTGCCCCCATGTAGTCGATGATGATTTTCTCATTCTTTTTTTCGTAGGTTGGGAGTTCCCAATCAGAGAGCTCGGTTGCATAAAATGCATCTGTCACAAAGAGATTTACAAATCCGCCTTGGATATTTCCGTCCGTCACGAAACTCTCGTTTTTCATAAAACTCAGCACTTCCTCTGCGAGTTGTGGTGGAGGTGTTTTTGTTGCTTTGACCGCCGGAAATATATTGATACATATATCCCCAAATTTTCGATCTGGAGGAATCGTGAATTGGAACACATCAGCGGAACACTCTTTCTGAGCTGTTTCGAGATATTTTGTGAGAGCTTCTCGGAGGATACTGGACTGCATAGTGAGGGAGATGAATTGTCTCTAGTATAGGGAAAAATATAGAGGGGCAAATAGTATTCCTATATTTCTTCGTCAGACAACAATAAGGAGAGCGTCTGTTTCATATAATGAACTCTTGACCGGACAGTTCCTTCATTCAATCAAAATTTTTTCCCAATTTCCCCATGAGATATACCTGCTAAATGCATAGCAAGTATATGCTGTCTTTGTGTATCAAATCTTTGAGCTGAAAATTCTTCTACTCTCCTCAGCAGAGCCTCTCTATCTATATAATCGACAACAGTATTCATGACTGCTAATTCTCATGCCACAGAATAAGAATCTTTTCTTTCTTCGTCGAGACTTATATCGTTCACAAACTTTTTGGTTCTTTTTAAAAAATTGAGGGCTTGATTTCTCCCAATAGCACAAAGCCAAGTATAAAAACTACTATTACCTTTGAATCGTCCAATATTCTGCCAAACCCGTAACCACACTTCTTGTTTGAGGTCTTCTAGGTCATGATGATGTGGTACCATTCTTGATAAGAATCAGTGTAGTCGAGCTGCATATTCTTCGCGAAGAATAGAAAATGCATCATGATCTTTTTCTTGAGTTTTCCTTACCAATTCTTCGATTCAATCTACTGGAGGATTGTGGACTTCTGTTTCATTTGAATCTAACGGCAATTCTATTTCTGTAGTATGTTCCGACATTTTCATTTTATTATTTTATAATAAATATCTATAAGTCAAATATTTAGTGTTCACATTTTTCTCATCTTTCTGTATAGTCACTCTATGCACCATCTCTCTGCTCCATCCCATCCTCTGATTCATGCTTTCCTTCTCCGAAGAGAAGAGTTTCAGGGTGTGGAGAGGCTCATCGTGGAGACGCAGGAACAAGGAGAGAAACTTCTGAAAGTTCTTACAGAACTTTCAATAATGAATAATGAAAAATGAATAATGACAAATGCAGGACTTTGAAAAAATTATAGACTTATCACAACAAAAACTGATGTTCTCGAAGTGATGCATGATCCTGACCTTGTTGGGATTTTTTCAATTGAGACGCTGGATTGGGATGTCAGTGAACTCGAGAAAACTCATATTCTCAGGCTCTCCAAGGGTATGAAATATTCGGAAGAATTACTGGTCACTTGGCTCACAGATCATGGATATAGAGCTCAGAAATCAGAAGAGGAACATACATTTTTCCGTCAAGGAGATACGGTGAGTATTCAGACGAGGAAGGGGATTCTCTTGGTCAATTTCTTCTGAAGCACGCTCGAGACACTGTATCTCGATGGAGAAGAACAAGACGAATACAAATTATTTGCCTGCTAATACATGATTCGTTTGGTACTTTTTATGGAAAAAGTACCCAAAACCATTCAAGGGAAAGAAACTCGCTGTAGACCAGGTTCATCTGATACCTGTATTCATCCCGCTCAAACAGTCTTTCCCTTAAAAATCTATTTCTGTTCTTCCATCAGTCGGAGGCTAGATTAGACTCTTTTCTTTCAAAATCCCAGATTTTTCGAGAATCATTGCTTCTTCGATGCACCATGGAGAATATTTATCCGTGTTATTTTTTATTTCTGTGAGAAAATTATCCCAGCTGATCCATGAGATTGCTTCGACTTCGTCGGGATTGATGACTGGTTCGTCTTCGGTGTAGCCGATGTGAATCGGGCATATTTCGTTTTCCATCACGCCATCCTTGGTAAATTGATACCTGTACGGTGATGCTTCTTCTGCCCACACGACACTCATACCGAGCTCGTCTCTGAGTCTCCTCTTTACTGCGTCAATATTTGATTCATCGAGCCCTGGATGACCACAACAGCTATTCGACCAGGCGAGTGGCCAGGTTTTTTTTACATGACTCCTCTGTTGGAGGAGGAGTTTCTTATCTTTGTTGAAAATAAAAATAGAAAATGCTCGGTGGAGTGGTGTCACTGCTCCGTGCACTTCTGATTTTGGCATAGTGCCGAGGATGGTATTATTTTCATCCACGAGGACGACGAGTTCTGGAGGCATATTATTGGACGAGTTTATAGATGCTATAGAGGAGAAATACTGCGAGGATAGTCAGGATACTCCAGAGCATCCAGTGATGCTTGTGCACCTTTTTTCCTTCTTGTTGGGCGACATGTTTTCGTGCATCATCGAGAATGCTATTTGGTATGAAAATCCAGAGCAAGAGCGGGATAATCATGATATCATCTGTGATACCGATGAGAGGGAGCAGGTCAGGAGCTATATCGACAGGACTAGTGATATAGATAAACGCGATAAAAGCAGCCGCTATTTTAGTTGCTGTTGGTGTGCGTACATCACGAAATGCATGCCAGAGAACTTTTATTTCACTCTTTATGCTGTGAATTTTTTTGAGATTATGCAGGAGAGACATAGTTGAGAGGAGCTCTATTTAGCCTCTGATGAGATAGGTGAGGTACGATGCGTAGACCATCACAAAGATGATACCTTGCCAACGCTCGAGATTGTTTCTGCGACCGACGAAGAGAGCAAAAAAGAGCAACAGAGTGGCACCAATACACATATAGATATCAGCAAAACTTGCTTCTGGTACATTGATAGGACTAATCACTGCCGAGAGTCCGAGGATCCAAAAGATATTAAAAATATTTGAACCAACGATATTACCAACAGCGATATCGTTTTGACCCTTGCGAGCAGCGACTATAGAGGTGACAAGCTCAGGCATAGAAGTACCAATTGCGACAATCGTGAGACCGATAACTCGTTCGGACATGCCGAGAAGATGAGCCATGTCGACTGCTCCATCGACGAAGAGTTTTCCCCCTACCATGAGACCTGCGAGACCTCCACCTATCATGAGGAGAGACATAGAATTACTATATTTTTTGATCCCTGTATCAGTATTTTCTTCACTCTTACTGATGCTCGCGATATAGTAGAGAAATACTGCAAAGAAAAATAACAACACAAAACCATCTCGTTTACTAATAATATTCGTCCCTGACTGACTGAAGTACATATCAGCTCCGAGGAGACCTACGAGGACGATAGCTAATAGAGAAAATGGTATTTCTTTCCAGACTGTTGAACGACTGACTGGTATGAGACCTAGGAGACTCGTCACACCCAGAATGAGCAGGATATTTGCTGTATTTGAACCCACGACATTACCGAGAGTGATATCACTATTGCCACGGAGGCTCGCCATGACGCTCACAGTGAGCTCAGGCAGCGAAGTACCAAATGCCACGACGGTGAGACCGATAACGAGACTTGAGACACCAAATCGTTTGGCGATAGAAGCAGATCCCATGACGAGAAAATCTGCACCCTTGACGAGGACGGCGAGCCCGACGACGATAAAAAGAAGAGCTATAATCATGTGCCGATTATAGCGGGGATTCTAAAAAAGAAATACCTACAGTCCAAATCCTCTGATGATGAGGTAGATACCGATGATGACGATACCAAAGAGCGCAACAGAGAGAGCGGTATCATTTTTGTAGAATGCTATGACATTTTTTGTGACGCGTGGAAAACCTATGACGACAACTCACTTCACGAGTGAGAGCCAACCGATGAGTGTGACAATTCCTCTCCAGTCGAGTGACCAGACATTGTGCACGAGGATACTTCCTAAACCTATCGAGAGTGACGCATACCCAGCGATGAGTATGATACCTGGTTCACTTACTACTGACTTCATGTATCCGAGTATGACCTCTCGTCGGAGGAGGAAGAGTACTCCGAGGATGAAAAAAGAAAGTCCCCAAAACTGTGCCAGAAATACTGCAGCGTTCATAGGAAAATAATAAGGAAATAAAGGCAGGGAGATTATACTGATTTTTCTCTGATATAAAATACTGCTAGTTTACTCATGCAAGACAATCTCAGATCATTAGTAATGAGAAAGGTTCTCCAAATAAGTTGTACTGTTTAGTTAGAGTCATAATATTTTTGTCTCTAAAAAGAGTAAAGACATTTAAATTTCACACATCAGTTTCTTCTAATAAGTATATAAAACTTCAATTATCTATTTTCATCAAGTCTGATTGGTCTCAGTTATTTCATATTATTACTGGGGATTCTGTATTCAAATTTCCAAAACTTAATTTCATGGGATTCTTATCTACTTGAGACAGCATTTCTAAATTACCCTCATTAACTTCGCCAACAGTTGAGATTTGTAAAGTACAGACCACGCTATTTGAAAAAGGAGGTTTAGATTCAATATAATTTTCATTTAATTTTAATTTTACGGAATTTGTATTTGTGCACCCCGCTAGAAACAATGCTAATAAAGGTAAAATGAGTATTTTTTTCATAGTTTTAACTTACTTGCTTTCTATTGTATCCAAGATACTATCCTCTGCAAACGATTCATGACAAATAAACACCCACAATCCCTCGCCCTTGGTCTCGATTTCGCACCTGATTTTGAGAGGATTCGTCGTGAGCATAGTCCTATAGAGGTGAATCAGATAGTTGATCCGACGCATCCGCCTGCGGGGATAGGGTATGTCGAGTGCGATACGCTTTCGGAGCTGGTGGAGTTCTTACATGACTTCCAAGATAAAAAAGAAAAGAGAAAAGAGAAAAAATGAGGAATCGTTGTTTTGACGAAACAGACGCCTGTGATGGAGAAGTTTTGTGTGGATAATGATATCGAAGCAGAGATTTATGCGTGGAAGTTAGGTTGACCATCATTTATTTTAAAAGGACAAAGTACAAAAGGCAAAAAGCAAAATGAAGGAATTGGTCATCGCGAGGACGACGCAGGAGGACGCGGCGATCCATGAGACAGTAATGGATTGCTTCGCGATGCTCGCAATGACGGGGACATCTGTGTTATTACAGACGAGCTTATCTGACCACTTCTGGGTGGAGTGTTCCGACGGAAAAAGAGACCACAATTGGATTTGCTGGTTCAGATAAAGGTAGGTGACCCTGTTGTCCATCTCTTTCATGGAGTGGGGATTTTCCAGGGCATCGTCCGAAATGCTTTGTCATGAACGGAGCGCGAATATATCGAGATAGAATACGCGGAGGGGGACAGACTCTTCGTACCAGTGGAGGAGCTTCATCGTGTGTCGAAATTCGTTGGAGAGACGACACCGACACTCACTCGACTCGGTTCTCCGACATGGAAACACATACTCGCGAAGACCAATGAAGAGATTCAAAAAATTGCTGAAGAACTCCTCGCAAATCATGCTGCTCGTCGGATGGCTGGCGGTGTATCGATGATGGATTTCCCGGAAAAAGAAGAAACTTTTCATATCGCATTTCCGCACAAGCATACGCTCGATCAAGAAGAGGCGATTCATGGTATCATGCAGGATATGAGTAGTGAAAAACCGATGGACAGACTGCTCTCGGGAGATGTCGGATTTGGAAAAACGGAAGTCTCACTCCATGCGGTGTATCGAGCATTTCTCAATGAAAAACAGACGATATTTCTCGCACCGCTCGTGGTTCTTGCTTACGAGCACTATGAGTCTATTCGTGAACGACTCAAACCGTTTGGAGTGAATGTGGCGATGATGACCCGTATGAGCACAACCAAGGAGATCAATGCAGTATTGAAATGATTGAAAGACGGCTCGATTCATTGTGTTATCGGGACGCACAGACTTCTCTCACCGGATATCAAATTTCGGAATTTATGACTGGTTGTCGTCGATGAAGAACACAAATTCGGTGTGTCAGATAAGGAAAAAATCATGCATCTCAAGGCTGGTGTCGATACCCTCGCACTCTCTGCAACTCCTATTCCTCGCTCACTCAATCTCGCCCTCTCCGGTGTGAAAAATTTCTCAATATTATCTACTCCACCACACGGCAAAAAGCCCATTCATACGGCAGTCGCTCGCTACGATCAGACTATCGTGAAGCGTGCAATTGAGGAAGAGTTGGCTCGTGGTGGTAAAGTATTCTTCGTCCACAACACCATCAAGACACTCCCTATTCTCAAAAAAGAAATCGAGTCACTCGTTCCCAAGGCAAAAGTCGTCATCACCAACGGACAGCTCCCGTCTGATGAACTCGAAGACCGCATCATGGAATTCAAGCTCGGTATGCACAATGTCCTCCTCACGACGACGGTGATAGAGAATGGAATCAACTTCCTCGATACAAACACCATCATCATCGATGAAGCTGAAGATTTCGGACTTGCACAGCTGCACCAGCTTCGATGAAGAGTAGGGCGATGACAGATTCAGGGGATTTGTTATCTCATGTATCGACAGCCCGAGCTTCAGGATGAGGCACGAGAGAGACTCATGACTATCGCCAATCATACACATCTCGGTGCAGGATTTGAGATAGCGCTTCGCGATATGGAAATCCGTGGTGTTGGTGATGTGCTTGGCGTCCGACAGTCAGGGAAGACGCGAGATGTGGGTGTGAGTTTTTACCTGAAACTTCTCGAACAAAAAATCGAAGAACTGCAATCCTGAAAAAAAGAAATGAAAGTGGATACCACGATTGATCTGCCTATCAGTGCGTATATTCCTGATGAGGCATTTAGCTCTGACATCGAGAAGATTCACTTTTATCGAGAACTCGAATCAGTTCGCAGCGAAGATGAACTCATGGAAGTCATCGAGCCACTCAAGACGCGTATTGATGTAAAACAGTCTGCTGTAGACCACCTTTTTTTGCTTATTCGCGCTCGACTTCGATTATCATCTCTCGGTATTCGTCGTGTCCATATGCAACTCGGCAAATACACGCTCGAATGGGGTGGTGAAGGAGAAAAAACACTCGAAGCGATGAAAGAACTCCTGAAGAAAGATACCAAACAGTGTGCTGAGGTTATGTCAGGGAAAAAGATTTGCTACTCTCGGAAGGCATTTCAGAATCACGGGGATTTTTTGCGGTATTTTGTGAGCTAGAGAGTCTCAATTATCTGCTTCATTCTCTCCTGATAGAGAGTATAGAGAGGATGTTTCTTATCGAGTTTTTTTCTGCTAACTCGTTCGTAGTTTCTTTTTAGTCGTTGAAGCGCTGCAACTGTAGTCATTCTCTGTATTTCTGATTCTAATGCTTTTTCATAGTCGATTTGAGCCGTTTCTCCTCGCATGATTTGATCGACTCTATTAGGAATGGCCTCACCTCAAAATCACCCTATTTCTTTAAAGTTATCCATTATTTTCTGAAATTCTCTTTCCAAAAGTGAAGTACTCATATTAGAATTATAAATTATAATTACTTATTTGCAATACCTACTTCAGTAATTCCTCAAAGCTCTCCACGCTTCTCTCGGCGAGTTCGATGCAAGCCTTTTCTGGTCGACAGAATCGGTGGTAATAGATACCTCGTGCTCCGCACTGGCTCGCACCAGTGAGTCCTGGGAGTCCGTCTTCTATAACGAGACAGTCTGTGATAGGGATTTCGAGCATCTCTGCACACTTGAGCCAGACTTCTGGATCAGGTTTGTGGTTGGTGAGCATATTTGCTCCGATAATGGTGTATTCAACCTCCTTTTTGAAGGAGGTGCCCGAGTCTAGCGAGGGCGGAGGATTTGTTTTTCAATAAATCCCCCTTTCTTCATTCTGATTTTTCTCTCCTCCTTCAAGAAGAGAGTTTTTGAGGAAGTATTTCTCCAATTGCAGGAGTTGTACGACCCATTCGATGCGACTGGTTCCAGAATTTGACCCAATGGCTATTTTTTTATCACAGTTTTTGCAATATTCGAGAAATGGTATGAGGCTCGGATCTGATTCGAGTCATGCTTCAAAGAGAGCCTTTTGTGTCTCCCATATATGTGCATGGATAGCAGTGGGGTCGAGTTCGATGCTGTATTTTTCCTTGAGAATGGCAGAGAGTTGTACGAGTGATTTCGTTCCCCATTTTCACGACTCAAATTCATCTTCATCGAGAGGGAGATTGTTTTTCTGAAACAATTGTATGAGTGAGTGCTTCACAATACCGAGCGTATGAGCTATCACGCCATCAAAATCAAAGAGGACCGCTCTAAAATCTTTCATATTATTTTTTTACACTTTCTACTATGCACCATTTTGACCTCGATTCATACCAGGTAAATCCTGCGAAAAAGACGACGAGAGGTATCTCGAAATAAAATCCTATTATTACGAGGATAATGGCGAGAATAGAGCGCCAGGAGACACCTCGCTTGCCGATATTGCATGCTCCACTGACAGGACGCACCCGAGAGAGTATCTGGCGGATTGTCCAGCCGACACCATATCCACCGAGGAGGAAGAGAAAAAGTATTATCATACAAACATAGTATGTGATTTCGTGTCTCAAACAAATATTTTGTACTTTGGGGCACTCGGGGTATACTCTCTGTATGAAAAAACTTCTCTCACTTGTCGTCGTCTTCCTCAGCCTCTTCGCGTATCCAGTATTTGCTGATGAGGATAGAGTACTCACACTCGGAGAGACACTGACCCTGTATTTTACCGAGATTTTCCCAACTCTCACTCCTGAAATCAATGATGTGACAGTCAAATACAATGGTATAGGGAGCCGTTCTGCTCTTCGAGGGGCTCTCCAGCGAGCTATCTACTATGATATGCTGCCCAATTCTGCTGTGACACTCCGTCCTGATGAACCGATGAGTGACCGTGCTTTTTCTCAGCTTCTGCGTCGTCATTTTGGTACGCGTGTGACCGCTGACGAGTCATCTCTGACACTCGCTGACTATGAGCGATTCATGGTGACGATACGATCATCATTTGCCTATCGTCTGTTGCAGCTCATGAATGCTCCAGAGGAAAATACTCCAACAGAGATACCACCATCGAGCTCATCAAAACTCTCACAATCCAATAATTATTACCTCCTCGAAAATATCTACTCTATTCTCCAAGAGAATTATCTCAGTGGTCAGAAATTCAGTGAAGCAGACCTCATCTATGGAGCAGCAGAATGACTCGTCAACGAGCTCGGTGATCAGCATACTCGATTCTTCCGACCTGATGCCTCGACTGATTTCAAAAATTCACTCGATGGCAATATCGTCGGTATCGGTGTGGTAATCGATGTTGATGCGACTGGTTCTCTCACCATCACTGATGTTATCCGTCATAGTCCTGCAGAAAAGGCATGACTCGTCGCAGGTGATAAAATCATCAAAATCAATGGTATCGTCGTCTCCACAGAGGATGGTATCGTCGATGATATCGCTCGACTCAGAGGACAGGTCCAGACACAGGTCGAGGTGACCGTGCAGTCTGGCAAGGTCACCAAAACAGTTGCCATAGTCCGAGAGATTATTCATATCGAACAAGTCGAAACAGATGAGCTCTCTCATGCCTATCATATAACCTTCTGAGAGGTCGCATTTGGTGTCGATGCTGCTATGGAATCAGCACTTCAGGGATTCATCTCGAGTGGTAAAAAGAGACTCATCCTCGATCTCCGTAATAATCCTGGAGGTTCTATGGCGGAGACTCGCACTATTCTCAATTATTTCATCGATAAATGAAATCCTCTCGTCATCCTCAAATACCCAAAACTCGAAATCATCAACTATGCTCAAAATCCTGCTCTCACTGACTGGAATAAATATGAAATTGTCATCCTCATCAATGCTGATACTGCTTCTGCTGCTGAGATCATAGCAGCGACTCTCCGTGAATATTTCCCGAGAAATACCGTCATAATTGGCGAGACCTCATATGGTAAATGAACCGTTCAAGAACTCGTCTCATTTGATGACAAATCCATGCTCAAATACACCATAGCTGAGTGGCTCATCCCTCGAAGTCGTCGATCTATTGAGAAGGTCGGTATTGTTCCAGATAAGAGAGTCGTCTTTGATAGACAACACTGGAGAACAAAACGCATCGATACACAGCTCCTCGCTGCAGAGCAGTACGAATTTGTGAATTAGGCTGCGAGACCGAGATGGTCATCTTGTGATGATCACTCAGTCTGCGTATTTGGCATGCGGGCTATAGAATCAAATTCTTCTTTCTTTTTCGTGAGAACTGTTCCTGATCGGGCTTGGGTTTTTTTCTTCACATCGTCCAGAGCATCGCTATCAAAATTACCATTGTATATGTTATCGAGAGAGAGTTTCTCGATTGGTATTTGTTTTTTTACTATTTCGCTCCATTTTTTCGCCATTTCTATCCTGTAATTGAGTGCTGCGGTCGCTCATTTAGTTTTTTCAATTTTTTCTGCTTCTCGGAGAGTTGCTTTCATTTGTTCAAAATAACTGGCATATCTTTTTTGTTCTTCAGGGCTATCACCACCTGTTTTGAGCATTTTTGGCTCTATAATACCGAGCATAACACCAGTCATACTACAATACCACACCTTTGGATTAGAGGCATCGATTTTTTCTTCTAAGAGACGCTTCATGGGGTCTCTATTTTTTTCAAAGAGTGATTTTGTGATTTTATCTATATAGTCTTTATTTCATTTTAATCACATTTGTTCTGCCATTCTCTCAGCCATTTTTGGTATAGCATAGAGGAATCACCGCATCTCATTAAATACTCCATCGCCTTTGGTTGCTTTGCCGTTTGCTGCATAGTCTTCATCGACATTCGGATCGATATAGTTATCCCAATTCACCCAAGCAATAGGAATACCTGATTCAAAGTTATCCCGGAAACGGAAATGGTCGCCAGAATAGTATCATTTATTTCTATCCATTGCAGCATGTGCTGTACTATCTCCATAAGTATCTGATAGTCTTTGATAGTAGTTTTTGATGATTCATTTATTTTGACGGATTTTCTCGTATTGTTTTCTCTTATCTGTTGGTTGTTTTTCGAGGAGTTCATCAAAAAGTGCTGGATCATTGATCATGAGGTTGAGCATCGGATCTCGCATACCCGACATCTTATGCATGAGTTTCTCACCATACTTTCCCCAGAACTTCTCAAAACTTCCTCTCCATTTTTTATTATCTCATGAAAGTCTGTTTGTTCCGGCTTCTCTTGTGAGTCTTTCTAGTTCTTTTCCACAATCTTCGCTAATTGTGTAGGCAAAGGCGATGCCAGTTTCACGGAATGTATCTCCAAAGTCTTTATTCTGCATAAAGACAAACATAGGCATGTGGTAGCCACTTTGGAATTGTTCTTTTACATGTTCACGAGTAGGTCCCAGCATCTGCTCATCTCTATGCCCGAAGAGTATTGCAGCGTAGGGCATCGTGGTAGTTGCAGTCGGATAGCCCTCTGCGAGCCAGAGGTCGGTCGCTGCACCGAAAAGTTCTGGGAGTTTTGAACTGACAGCAGCGCTCA
>JALQUC010000013.1 GCA_023268615.1 Candidatus Altimarinota bacterium
TGTTCAATATCTCAAAAAACGACTCACAGAAAAAGCCAATATGGTCAAATGAAGTCTCGAATTTGTCGGACTCAAATCTCAGATTCTCGGTAAAGATCAGCTCATCGAACTCATGATCAGTTACTACGATCCAAAAGTAAACTCAGTGGCAAAAGTCCTCGATAAAGAGGCACACTATGATATAGTGGGGTAGTTTTAACGGTCAAATTTTCATGCATTCATCTGTCTGACTGTGAGTCAGCGTGATTCTGCTATTGAACGAAATTCTGGAGTATCAGGTACGATAACATGTGTTGAACCAGGGTCAAGAGCACAAATTTTCTCATACCAGTAGTTTGTTTGTCGACGAAGATTTTCGTCTTCATGACTTAGTTCAGAAGCAAGCGCTGTATAATCCAGTGCTTGGAATAAGCGAGGATCATCTATAAATTGCCTTACTAGTTTAGCATTTCTAGGATCTCTCCATCAGCGAGCTCCCGGTATTACATTCTTGCTCACATGTGGTCTGGGGAGAGCTCAAAATTGATGATGCATATCTTGGCAAAAATTGTAAGCCGCTTTAAGTGATTCTGGCGTTTCGTTAGGATGTCAAAAAACCATGAGTATTTCTGGCTGGATTCATAATTCACGAGTAAATTCAATAGTTTTTATGGCTTTTTGTTGCTCGTCAAAATGTGCATTACCAGATATTTTTCTAAAGTTTTGTACTTTTCCAATACTCTTCCATACTTCTGGGGTTCCACCATCAATACCGTAACCAATAGTGGTTAGTCCTATTTTTTGTGCTCTTTGAAGAAGTTCCTTGTGATTATTATAACACTGCATAAAAGATTCTACTCATGCGAGTCCTCGAAAATATATTTTTATTCCAGATGTTTTCTGTACATGTTCTATGACATCCAGAAAATCTGATAATTTTTCGGGGGTCTGCAAAATATCTAGATTGGACATGTAAAATTTCAAACTTGGGACTCAAAAACCTACTGCTTTCGTTGCAAGAAAAAGAAGTTCTGCGGATAATCATTCTAAATCGCGATAGATTTCTGGCTGTCATTTAGCTGCTTGGCAAAAACTACAATTATACTTACATCACTGAGATACATAGACAGAGAACTCATTTTGTAGATAGAGGTGAAGAGTGCCATCGGGTATTTCAGCGTATGCTTTTTCCAGACTCACATGCTCTACAGGAGGTATTTGTTCGGCAGATACGCCGGCAGTCTCTGCAAGTATCGAAGGGTTATTTCCATTTTGGATTGTATGTCTGGGATTATTTTTTCTGAAAATAGCATCAAATTCCTCTGGAGTTAGGCTTCATATAATTTGACCGCCAAGGAGTATATTTACTTGCTCGGGAATTCTCTTAATCATATCAAGCACCACCGGTATATAAGGTGATCCGATGAGATTTATCCCAACTACCCCTTCTTGAGGATAGCTAGGATGAGGTGTGACATTTTCATCGATGTACCCAATGCCAGTTATGCCAGCTGCTTGTAGACGTGCCTTCACGCTTAAAAGAGGAGCGGATAGGTGGATATGGCCTTGTCAAACATCATCTGCATAGGAATGACGAGGTTGTATAAGGGTAATTGGCATTTTATAATTTAAATTAATTATAAAATTATAAGAATTATGTCAACTGCATTTTTAAACTATAAAGCCCTCACCACTGGAAACCTCCGACAGAAAGTTCTGACTTCTTCACGGAGTGCTTTCAGCACTTCTTCATTGTCAACATTCTTGAGGGCTCGGTCGATGAAGTCCCCAATTTGTTCTGCGTCAGCTTCGCGAATACCACGAGTGGTCATAGCAGGGAGACCGAGACGGAGACCTGATGGTCGGAATGGAGGATTTGGATCGTCGGGAATCGTTGATTTTG
>JALQUC010000022.1 GCA_023268615.1 Candidatus Altimarinota bacterium
ATTGGTTGATTGGGCTAAAGTTGATAGATTTATCAGTGGTTCCGATCCGGATACATATAAACATATTATTTCACGACGACAAGTTTTTTCATTTTTGAATGAACCAATTGATAGTCCTGAATATGAAGAAGTAAGAAAGATTCTATTACTTGCAAATGCTACAGAGTTTATCCAATACTTGGAACAAGCTCGTAGCGCAGTACCAAGTGAAGAAGCACAAAAACGAGCCGAAGAGAACGAGCATGAAGAGATGGACAATTTACTTTGGAAAATTTATAATTTAGTTGGACCTGCTGGTTTAGATGATTTATATATAAAATATGACGATTTCCCATTTTGACTTATAGGAGCAGATAAGAAAAGGTTTCAAGATAATATCGAAAAACCAGAAAATGCAGAGCTGAAATCTTATTTAGAAAAATTATTGGCCCTAAAGAAACTTATGTTGGATGATATGGATTCTGTTGACATGGGTTAACTCAATCCTCCTCCACAGGAAATCCCTGTTTCTGAAGCATATTTCTTAGGTATTTTCCTTGGAGGCGTCCGATACAGAAGTGCATATGGTAGTGCTCGATGCTCCGTGTATCTCTATCGCCATCATTGGCTGTTTCACGAGTAAAAGAAAAATATCATTGGTCACCATAAAAATCAGCTATCCATGCGTGGACATGCTCCATCTCTGCCCATACCTCTGGACTAAACTCGCTTGCATGAACATGGTGCTCATAGGGAACAGCCATGATGTGGTCCTTTGTCCCAGTGTAGGGAAATTTATTTTGAATGATAAACCAGTGTTTTCCTCGCCAGAGAATCATATCCTTCTGAGCTTCGAGATCACAAAATGGGCAATCATCTTTTCCAATCATTTTCCTTTCTCAGAGGATTTTTTTGTATTCTTCGCGAGTTCCTATGTGAGTCATATAAAAAAGTAATTATTTGTTGTGTCATTCTCGGGCTTGACCCGAGAATCCAGGATATAAAAGGTCAACTAGATTATATCTTCATATAAATCTCTCCATTCCGGATTCTGTTTTTCAATAAGTGATACTTTCCAATCTCGTACCCAGTGTTTGAGAGTTTTTTCTCTCTGCAAAGCGGCTTCCATTGTATCTGTGCATTCAAAATATACAAGAAGTGTGACATCGTATTCTGCAGTGAATCATTCAAACAAATGATTTTTGTGTTGCCAAACTCTTTTTACTAAATCACTTGTTACTCATATATAAATTGTGCCATTTTTCTGGCTTGCCATCATATAGACACAGGGTTGAAATGGTCTTCAATGGTTTCTCATAAGGAAAGTATATGTCCTGGATCCTCGGGTCAAGCCCGAGGATGACGACTTGTAACTTCGTTGTTTATATAAGGGGTCAAGCCCGAGGATGACACGCTCTAGATGTCTAATAGTCTCTTCAGATCTATCTCGTCGAGGTTTTGAATCTTCTCGACAAAGACATCATCATGACTCACCATGATCATACCGCCTTCGTAATCGTTGAGAGCTTCTGCGATGACAGGGAGATGGCGGAAATTGATATGATTCGTTGGTTCATCGAGGATGAGGAGATGTGGTTTCTGGAGGACGAATCGTGCGTAGCAGAGGAGACCTTTTTGACCTTCTGAGAGGGCATGCACCGGATTCTTCAGCAGATCACCAATGAGGAGAAACTGTGCTGCGACTTTGTAGACATCCTGGTCTGTACATTCGCTGGTGGCTGAGTGGAGAGAATCCCAGACAGTCTGATTCATATCGAGCGCATCGAAGTCCTGGCTGTAGTAACCGATAGAGACCTCTGGCGAAATAACAGCATCTGTGTCTTCGCCACTTGTCAGTCGCTTCAGGAGTGTCGATTTTCCTATACCATTCGGTCACTTGAGGATATATCGCTGATGTTTTTTTACCGTGAGAGAAAATGGTACATGGACGACCTCATGTGTGAGGGGGCTCATGAGACTGAGACTATTGATCTGGACGATAGGTCCGATGAGATTTGGAAATTCTATAGTAAATTTTGGAATCGTTTTATCGTCTTTTCGAACTGAGACTTTATTTTCCTCTGCCTCCGCTACATCATCACGGAGCTTGCTCGCGAGTTTACGCATTTTACCTCCTTTGTTGGAAAAGAAGTTTATCTTATCTTTTGAATCCTGGATTTCCTTTTCCATTCGAGCGTTTTGTTGGCGCTCACGCTCTATTTGAGCCGCTATCTGCTCGACGACATCATAGTAGTTCCCCCAGTATTGCTCCACATTTTGTCGCTGCACATTGAGGTAGAGGACACCATCTGTGAACATATTGAGGAAGTCCGCATCATGGGAGATAACCACGACTGTTTTTTCATAGCCGAGGATAAAACTGATGAGGTGATTGATACCAGCGGTATCGAGATTATTTGTTGGCTCATCGAGGAGGAGAATATCTGGTTCTTGAATCAATGCATGAGCGAGGAGGAGACGAGCCTGCTGACCACCAGAAAATTGCTTGAGTGTCTTATCCAGTGGTGCCACGAGATTCACTTCATCGAGGACTTCTGTGATTTTTTTCTCGAGTTTATTGTCTGGATTTTTAAATGCTGTTGCGAAGTATTCCTTCACTGTCAGATGCATCTGATCACGAGGGATGACTTGTCTCGCAATTGCGACCGTCTTTCCTGGGACGAGATTCATCTTGCCTGATTGGAGCTTGAGCTCACCCATGATGATCTTGAACATCGTGGATTTCCCAGCACCGTTTTGACCCATGATAGTGATCTTGGTATTTTCACGGATAGAGAAATTGGCTTCGTTTAAGATAACCCTTTTACCATCATTGAAGGCAAAACTGGCTTTATCGAAACTGAGGATGACAGGGGAGGCGTAGGACATGCGGAGAGTATAGGAAAAATAGGCAATAATCAACCCATTCCTATCCCATCATTCCAGTCAAGTGAGATTACGAACGCGAGGTAGAATATATCCTTAATAATATGAGTCATTTAGATCTCAATAATATTTTCTTTAGTTTGTGATGATTTCAAAGGCTCTCTTCGTATCTTGGGAATTTACTATGATGCCAATTTCTCGGTATGTTGAAATCACTTGTAGTATGTTTATACCAAAGAAAAAGAGCTTTTTTGAAACAGTGTAGAAAAGTCATGGATTATATATTGCTTCTTTACTCAGGCTTGTTCCAATCAGAGCAGCATCTGCGATTTGTATTTTAATTTTATCATCAGGTATGATAGTGTTTATAATATCAGATAATCCACTACTAAAGACTATATCAATTTCATTTTTTCATTCGATAACTGCTATATATTCATCGGGGAATTTTTCAACACTTTCATATATCTTGTGCACAAAGAGATGACCGACAGGGTTTTTATTAATAGTGAGTACTGTAATATTTTTTCTCAGAAAAAAAGTATCAGCCTGGAGCCTATATTGCTTCTTTTTTCTATTTTGTATCGAGATTCTGGAGAGGGCCATTTTGATGCTAGATGTGGTGACTTCTTTTTTTGTCAGTAGTTCTATTTGTGGCTTGATAAATTCTGAAAAGGAACTTATATTCAGATAGGAATGGAGAAGAGCATCTTCGAGAAATGCGTTATTTGAAACAATGGTATTTATTGCGTCTTTTATCTTTAGCATAATTTTTATTTGTTATAATTGTAACAATTTTATATACAAAAACAATAAAATGGATTTTTTGTAGGCGGAAAACTATTGTCTCTTATAAAGGGAGTACTTTAAACAAGAATTTTTATATTTTAATATTTATAATATGAATGTTTCTGGAACACATACAGCTATTGTTACCCCTTTTAAAAAATGAGAAGTTGACTATGAAGCCCTCAATGAGCTCGTAAAACAGCAGGTTGCTGGAAATGTAACAGGGATAGTGAGTGTAGGGACAACATGAGAATCTCCTACATTAATGCACGATGAGCATTTATCTGTTATTCAAAAAACTGTAGAATATGCAGGAGGTAAATGTCTGGTTATAGGAGGGACCGGTTCAAATTCAACAAAGGAGGCAATTGACTATACATATGGAGCTGAGGAGGCATGAGTGGATTGAGCTCTAATTGTAGCACCTTATTATAATAAACCAACACAGCAATGAGTATTTCTGCACTACCGAGAGATAGCACAACATACAAAACTTCCGATTATTCTGTACAGTATTCAATGAAGGTGTTGAATTGAGATAAATATTGATACTGTCCTCAAACTCGCCAGAGAATGTCCAAATATTGTTGCTATTAAAGAAGCATGATGAGATGTAAATAAGGTGAGAAATATGAGGGTAGCACTGGATAATGCTGGGCTAGAGGATTTTCAAATACTTTCTGGAGATGATGGGCTGACATTGCCGTTTATGAGCGTGGGTGCTACCTGAGTCATCAGTGTCGCATCAAATATTATACCCAGAGAAGTATCCCATATGGTCCAAATGATGAGCGATGGGGATCTGAGGTGAGCACAAACTGTAGCACTAAGATATAATCAATTATTTAATGATCTGTTCATAGAGAGCAACCCTGTTCCAGTAAAAACAGTTTTAGCTGCAATGTACCCAGGTATTTTTACTTTAGATGTGCGTCCGCCTCTATGCCAGCTCTCTGAGATAAACAGAAAACAGTTATTTGCTACTACCTGACAAGTTTGACTTACTTAATTGTGTTAAAGTAGTTCTGTTTTTAGCTTTCTCACACTTACCACAATCCCCGCTACATCAAATCCACACTCAGCGTAGAGCTCAGCAGGAGTGCCGTGATGGAGGTATTTATCTGGGATTCCGAGACGGATAACCTCGGCAGAATAATTATTATCCGCCATAAATTCCAGAACAGCAGAGCCCATACCACCCATGATACAGCCATCTTCTATGGTGATGATTCTTTTGAAATTTTGAAACACTCAATGTAAGAGTTTCTCGTCGAGTGGTTTCACAAAACGCATATCATAGTGAGCAGGCTTTATTCCTTCTTTTTCGAGTTCTGAGAGGGCTTTCTGTACGAAATTTCCTGGATGACCAATGGAGAGAATCGCGACTTCATCGCCCTCTGTGATACATCGACCTGTGCCGATTTCTATGAGCTCAAATGGAGTTCTCCAATCTACCATCACGCCGTTTCCTCGCGGGTAGCGGATAGAAAAAGGTCCCATATTGTCCTGTTGTGCTGTGTACATGAGATTGCGAAGTTCTGATTCGTTCATCGGTGCTGAGACTATCATGTTGGGAATACAGCGCATGTATGCTAGATCATAGGCTCCGTGATGCGTCGCACCATCGGCTCCCACGAATCCTCCTCGATCGAGACAAAAAACGACATTGAGATTCTGGAGAGCGACATCGTGGATGACCTGATCATAGGCCCGCTGCATAAACGATGAATAGATATTGCAAAATGGTATCATACCCTGTGTTGCGAGACCCGCAGAAAATGTCACAGCGTGTTGCTCAGCAATTCCGACATCAAAAGACCTCTCAGGCATAGCTCGCATCATGATATTCATCGACGATCCTGATGGCATCGCGGGAGTGATGCCCATGATTTTGTCATTTTTCTCAGCCAGCTCGACGATTGTGTTGCCAAATACATCCTGATATTTCGGCGGTTGGGGAGTGGTCGAGGCAGATTTCAATATCTCACCTGTTTCTTTGTTAAAAACTCCTGGAGCATGCCAAGTCGTCTCATTGCCTTCTTCGGAATATTTGTAGCCTTTTCATTTCTTGGTCATGACATGGAGGAGCTTCGGTCCTGGGATATCCTTCAAATCTCTGAGCGTCTTCGCGAGCCCGACGACATCATGTCCATCGACTGGTCAGAAATAGCGAAAATGGAGCGATTCAAACAGGTTACTATTCTTCATGAGTATTCACTTGAGTCCTTGTTCCGTGTGTTCGAGGAATTCTTTTGTCGCAGAGCCGAGTTTTCCTGCCTTTTCAAAAAGTTCTCGTATTTCACTTCGTACGAAATTAAATGTATGTGAGGTAGTAATCTTTGTCAGATAGTCGCGGAGCGCACCGATATTGGGATCGATACTCATATTGTTATCATTGAGTATGACGAGAATATTCGCATTCTGTGAACCCGCATTTTCGAGACCTTCAAAAGCGAGTCCAGCGGTCATCGCTCCATCACCGATAACCGCTATATGCTGACGATGGTGCTCACCCCGATACTGACTCGCGATAGCCATACCGAGCGCTGCCGAGATAGAGGTTGACGAATGCCCAACACCAAATGCATCATATTCGCTCTCACTTCGTTTTGGAAAACCAGAAATACCGCCCTTCGTCCTATTTGTGTGAAATACCTCTCGCCGACCAGTCAGGATCTTGTGCCCATACGCCTGATGACCGACATCCCAGACGAGTTGATCGTCCGGAGTGTTAAAAATATAATGCAGTGCCACAGTCAATTCGACCACTCCGAGACTCGCCCCGAAATGACTATTGCCGATTTCAGAAATAACATCGATGATATACTGTCTGACCTCATCGGATATCTGTGGGAGGTCTTCGATTTTGAATTTCTCACGCATGTCGCGAGGGAACTGTATCTGTGAGAGGAGTGGTCCTGCTTGATAATGGCTCATAAGATGTGTTTCTAGAATTATCCCCATTTTGCACCTAATGCAAACAGATTCCTTTGACTCCGAGAGTATTTACCTCTGAATAATACCCCTGAATATTTGGCTTGATTTTGTATGAAAAATAGGGAATATCCGTGCAATTTCTATGAAAACAGAACTCTTTGATTACCATCTCCCACCAGAAAAAATCGCCCAACACCCGATTGAGCCGCGGGATAGTTCGAAATTACTCGTAATTTCTCAAGAAAAAGAAAAAGAAAAAGAGAGGAATTTTTTTCAAGAGATGATATTCCGAGATATTACTTCGCTTCTTCGTCCTCGTGATATACTCGTCATCAATGATACGAGAGTGATGCCAGCGAGGATTCGAGGTATTACTTACCTTGAATCAAATAAAAGAGAAAAAATAAAAGAGAAGAGAGAAGGGCTTAAGATAAAGGATGTAGAATGTCTCTTTCTCAGAAATACTGCTCCAGATATCTGGGAGATCATGTGTTTCCCGTGAGAACGACTCAAAACTGGACGAACGATTATCCTCGAAAATGGTATGACACTGGAAATAGTGGGGGAGACCTACGCGGGGAGACTTGTTCGCGTCCCTGTTCCGCATCATGAATGGCTCGAAGTCCTGCAAAAATATGGTGAAGTCCCGCTCCCTCCCTATATCACCGAACACCTCGCCAATTCCGAGCTCTATCAGACCGTGTATGCAGAAAATCTCGGCTCTACTGCAGCACCGACAGCTGGGCGCCACTTCACTCCAGAACTCCTCGAGAAAATCCAGAATATGGGTGTTAAAATCGCTCGCGTCACACTTCATATCGGTCCAGGAACATTTAAGCCCATCTACGAAGACGATGTGACAGAATATCAGATTCACTCAGAATTTGTCACAATTCCACACGAAACTCTTGAACTCCTCAGAAATCGAAAGGGGAGAGTGATAGCCGTCGGGACGACCTCTATGCGCTCGCTCGAATCGCTCGCTGTAGGAAAACTACAGCCAATACAAAGTACAGAGTACAAAGGACAAAATATCGGACTTCTAAAAAATGAAAATAACAATCAATCACTTTGTACCTTGCATTTTGTACCTTGTACTTATCAAGGAAATACTGATCTATATGTCACACCTGGTTATGAATTCCAGCTCGTCGATGCCCTGATTACCAATTTCCATGCACCGCGCACCTCTCTCCTCGTTCTCGTCGCTGCATTTATGTGACTAGAAAATATGCAAGCTGCGTACCAATACGCCCTTACTAACAATTTCCGATTTCTCAGTTTCGGGGATGCTATGTGGGTGGAGAAAAGATAGAAAAATAAACCAAATACATATACTCTTAACTATAGCATAAAATTCTCTTGAACATGTCTCTCTATCAAAATCTCCAACAAGCCCGCACCGAAGAAGATGTAAAACGATTCTATGTAGAGGCACTTTGACTCAAGTGATACAGCATGAATCTTATCGATATTCAGACTGATGAGATTTGGTTTGAAGCAAAGATTGGTAATAAGCATAGTACTTATGAGATGTTTACACAGCTTCTTCATTATGTTGTGCATGAAGGCATCAAGATGGGTAGGTCAATTCCACCATTTCTTGCAGTTATTGACAGTATGAAGGCTGCAATAATGAGAACAAATGATGTACTACCTCTCCTCGAAAAGAAAAAAATAAAATGGTGACCATCTGCGAGTCAAAATTCTCAAGAAACAATTGATGAAGTTTCGACCCTCATTGGAACTCATTTTGTATCTTTCAGAATCGAAACGCACGAAAAAGAATTTATAGAGGCAGTCAAAAATGCTATTAAAAAATGAGAAATCATACGAACAGAAATAACGCCCGATAATCTACGATCTGTCTTTGATAAGTGGGTAGCAATGATTGGTCGAGAAGTACAGTGAATTGAGGAAAAAGACTATGCACTTCTCTTTTTTGCTGATATCATGCATGATGGTACAGTTTCAACCCATGCTAATCTGCCAGCAGAACTCCTTCATAAAAATAATACACCTATTTTTTCGTTAAATGGGAATCTTTACGAGCTCTGAGATAGAGAAGGGTGGAGGCAATTCTGGCAAATCTACCACAAGCCACCGCGAGAAGAACACAGAAATCATCTCCTCGAACGCCGTGACTCTCTGATTCCACTGGATGAGAGGAGCTTCAAATGAGCATATTTCACACCGCTACATGTCGTGGATAAGGCCTATGAAAAACTCTCCGATGTCCTCGGCGATAACTGGCAAAAAGACTACATCGTCTGGGATATGTGTTGTGGTGTTGGAAATCTCGAAGTCAAACACAATTACCCCCGCAATCTCTACATGTCTACGCTGGATCAGGCAGATGTGGATATCATGAAGGCATCCAAAAGATGTGTCTGAGCCGAACGATTTCAATATGACTATCTCAATGATGATATCGCTGATGACGGAACTATTGACTACATTCTCACAAACAAAGTCCCAGAAAGTCTCCAAAAAGCCATTAAAGATGGCAAGAAAATACTAGTGTTAATTAACCCACCATATGCAGAGGCAATGAATGCAGATAACACCTCTGATAATGAAAATGCTGAGACTAAGAAAGGTGTGCAGAAGACAAAAGTTGCGACCACAATGGATTTACAGTGATATGCTGCACGGGAATTATTCGTTCAGTTTCTTGTAAGAATTCAGAGAGAACTACCAAATGCAACATTGGCAATGTTCTCAACGCTTAAATATGTTAATGCTCCAAATTTTGAAGATTTCCGAAAAACATGGGACTCGGATTATAAGGGCGGTTTTATTGTTCATAGCAAAGCATTTGATGGGCTAAAAGGAAATTTCCCTATTGGATTCCTCATTTGGCAAACGAGCCACGGGGATGGTACTTTGAGTCAAATTAGAGAAATTTCTACAGAAATTCTCGATAAAGAAGCAAGACCTATTGGTGAAAAAACATTTTTTAATATAGAAACTACCAATTTTCTCAGTAACTGGATTATTCGACCCCGAAGTAATAAAGAAGATGCTCTCCCACTGAAAAATGCTATAACACCAACAACAAATACAAAAGATGTTCGGTGAGATAAATGGGCTGATGGCGCAATTGGTAGCTTGATGTGTAAGTGAAATGATTTACAAAATGCGTGAACTTGAACCGCTTTGTTCTCTTCTTGATACTGCAGTGCATGAGCTGTATTTGTTACATCTGAAAATCTTTGGCAATGAGCAATAGTATTTTCTGTCCGTCGGCTCATTAAGCCAACATGGATAAACGATAGAGACCAATTTCTTCAGCCTACTGGCGAACTCACAGAGGAATTTAAGAATGATTGTCTCGTGTGGATGCTTTTTAATGGTTCCAATCTGACCGCTTCAGCAAATAATCTCGAATGGAATGGTCGTGTATGGTCTATCGTGAATCATTTTATTCCTTTTACCGAATCAGAAGTAGGTTCTCCGGAGAGATTTGAGAGTGATTTTATGATTCGATATATGCAGGACAAGGTTTTTTCTACCGAAGCACAAGCTGTCCTAGAAGCTGGTAAAAGACTCTGGCAAGCGTATTTCCTACATACAGATAATTATGTTATCCGAGATGAGCTCAAGCTCAATCGTCCAGATGTCGGATGGTATCAGATTCGTCATGCACTCAAGCGTCGCAATGAAAATAGTGATTATCCACCTGTTTCTTTCACTGAATTTGAGGAGGCCTATAAAGCGTTGAGTGACAAACTGCGACCGATGGTGTACGAGTTAGGATTTTTGAAGACATAAAAAATCCCCCGAATCGGGGGTTTTTCTTTAGTTTGGAGTAGATCTCCGATGTGGTGGAACATTTGTTCCATCTTTTTTCCGATGAGGTTTGACCACAACAATCTTTTTTTGTTGCTTGCCTCTGACGGAAGATTTTGTCTTTGCCATAAGTAATGGTGTTAAGAAATAAAATTGATTTCTTCACCACTTGTCTTACTATATGCGGGCTCTACAAAGCCGAATATTCGTATTCGTAAGTGACCTAAGAAATACTCGGGTCATTTTTTGTATTCTAGAGAATGCATCTATGCCCATTAACACTATTGTATAGAAAAATAAAAAAACACAAATATTGTTTTTTACTTTCATAACAAAAGTGTTCTTATTTTTTACATTAGACTATAAAAAATAAAACTTATAGGGCAAAATAGTATCATTTTATTTGACAAATTGTTGCAATATACTGTATAGTGGATACTATTACACTATGACTTCTACACTTCGACAACTCCGTGAATCACGATGATTCACTCAAGACCAGATGGCGGTATACCTCGGTATATCACGGCCTACCTATGTCCGTATAGAGTCAGGACGGACTGATATGACTCTTCCTCAGGCTCAGAAAATTGCTGAGAAATTTCAGGTATCTCTTGATGTCCTCGTCAGTGATACACTGGTTTCTGCGCAGAAATTTGATAAAGAAAAATATAAACAGATTATCACGGCTTGTATCCAGCATGGTGCGAGTGAGGATGGTAAAATTACGAAAACGAAGCTTGCGAAGCTCGTGTATCTCATTGATTTCGGATGGTTTTATGACCACCTCGAGCCAATGACACAGGGGATTAAATATCGACGAATAGCACAGTGACCTGTTCCGGATGTTTTTTTTAGTGTAATCGACGAACTTCAAGAACAAGGAGATATCAATCTCGAGCTCAAATGAGTAGCTCAGATGCTTCAAAATAACGAATCACCTTCTACAAGTAAGCTCAGTGCAGATGAATTGAGTTTTATTGAGGATGTATGTCGTGCATGGCAGGGCAGAAATACAAAAGAAATAGTGGATTTTACCCATGACCAGCTCCCTTGGAAAGTATGCTACCCGGATGAAGAAATACCGTTTTCACTTATTACTCAAGAAGATCCCGAGCATGTCTATCAACCCTCATAAATACAAAGTCTATATACGCGATTACGCCAAAAAACACTATATCAAAACTTTTGAAAAGAAATATGGGAAATATTGGGATATTACTTTGGAGGCAATTACTGCTTCTCTGGAGCGCATAGATACATTTCTGACGACATCAAAAGCAGAAAAGATTCTCTCTGTGCATGAAAAAAATCTTCATCTTGCCAAGTGTGAGTTTCGTGTAGTCAATAGTCGTGATTCTTCACACGCCTCATGAAATAGATATATTATTTTCCTTGATGAACCTCTTAGAGAATGTCATATACTTTTACTGTACTCAAAAGACGATTATACAGGACAAGAAACATCCTGGTGGAAACAGCAGATCAAGGAGAATTATCCAGATATACGAGCAAACTTTTCAAATTTATAAAAATCCCCAATTGGGGAGTTTTGATTTTTTCTGGCAGGGCGGCTGAGAATCGAACTCAGATCAAGGACTTTGGAGATCCCCATACTAACCGTTGTACTACCACCCTATGCTTGCGAAGCAAGCAGAATGTATTAGGTATTATGTATTAGGTAGTTCGGGAAAAAATATTTCAATTCCTCTTCTACTTAATACTTAGTACTTAATACTTAGTACTTGTTTGTGTTGGCATTGTAGAAAGACTGATAAAAAAAACAAGCCTTCTTGTTATACTTATAAGAAAATGGAGGGACTATGCGTCTCCTCCATTTTTGTGCATTCAAGAAATGTGTTCTTCTACTTCTCACCACGCTACATAAGCTCATTCGGGAGTTATGCCGATTACTATCGCATCAATTTCTTCATCAGTGAGTCAAGATGACATTTTCAAAGTTGCTACTCGAATCAATCATTCTGAAGTGTAATGGAACTTTCCTTGATACACAAAACCACCTTGATCTACACCAGTAAATTGTTCATCACTGTAGAGTCAACTTTCTACAAGTAGTGCTAAAAGAACTCTTCTCCTCGTAGTCATATGCTCAAATGCATACATTCCAAACATTTTCTCTATTCTTCTCTGTATTGTCCTAGATGTTGAATCAGACTCTTCTTCTAGGAAAAGTTTATCTCCGGGATTATCATACGGTAAGCTCATTCAGCTCATAGAGGAGCATTAGATAGAGTATCTCTTGAAGCCAACGAGGACATCACCACCGAGGTATTGTTCGATAGTTTGTTCAGGATTGACGACGAATGGTTGAGTGAGGAGAGTTCCTTCTTCGACGAATTTCTTCATCTTTCCTTCGATGATATTTGCGAGGATGTTTTCTGGTTTACCTTCGTTTTTTGGATCTTGTTTCATCATGTCCATCTGTACTGCTCGCTCGTGAGCGATAGCATCAGCTGGAAATTCTGAGACACGGAGGCCAGTAGGATTTGTCGCTGTCACATGCATAGCAACCTGACGGACTTTTTCTTCATCAGTTCCTGCATTTGCAGAGACGACTGCTGCGACTTTGCTATTTGAGTGGACATAGCTACCGACGACTGGAGCCTCGATGATATCCATAGGACCAAAGACGACATTTTCACCAGTCTGCTGGATGATATCCGACATTCGTGGAGTAAATGCTTCCTTTGCAGCGTCGACAGAGCCAGCGCTGATGAGGGCTGTCATGAGCTCATCGATAAATCCTGAGAAATTATCAGTACGAGCGACGAAGTCAGTCTCACATGTGAGAGAGGCTACGAAAGCCTTACCACCTTCGTGTTTGATCGCGATACGACCCTCGTGAGTAGCGTTTTCAGCTCTTTTACCAGCCTTTGCGATACCTTTTGCACGGAGAGCATCGATAGCAGCATCGATGTTTCCATCTGTTTCTTCGAGTGCTTTCTTACATTCTGTGATAGAGACACCAGTTGCATCTCTGAGTTCTTTGATGAGTTCGAGTGTTATAGCTGTCATAGTGGAAAATTAAAAATAAGTAAAGTAGTTATAGAGAATAGAAGATAGAAATAGAAAGGAAGTTATAATAATCCGCTCTATGTCTATTTCTATATCCTTGTTTTAATTATTCTGCAGGAGTTTCTTCTGTTGCTTCTTCCTTTTTAGCGCCTGGTTTTTTTGCAATCTTCTCTGCGACAGTTTCACGGACAGTACGCTTCATAGATGGAGCGAGTTCGTCAGTGACGAAGAGGAGAGACTTGAGATTATTTACATTTGCAGGGACGAAGTGATCACAGAGTTTTGGTTGACCAGTTGTACCGAGGATAGCAAAGATAGTGATACCGAGGACATTGGCTTCTTTGATTGCCTGGAGCTCGTAGTGACCATCGATGACAAATATTCCATCAGGAGATTTTTTCATGTCTTTGATACCTTCGTAGCGTTTCTTGAGACGGCTGAGGCGAGTCATCGTCATAGCTTTTTCTTTTTTGTTGAGACGGTTGATTTCACCAGTTTCGATATCCTTCATGATCTTGTTGTATTCACGGACTTGACGCTTGATAGTCGTGTAGTTCGTGAGGAGACCTGGTACCCAGACAGAAGTGACGCATGCATGTCCTGTTTTTTCAGCGAGGTCTGTTGCGATTTTCTGAGTCTGTACTTTTGTACCGACGATGAGGAGTTCTTTTCCTGATTTGCAGAATTCCTCGAGTGCTTTCTTGGTTTCTGCGAGATGAGCCTCAGTTTTGGTGAGGTCAAATACATGGATACCATTTTGTGTGCCATGAATGTATGGCTTCATAGCAGGAGACCAGTGTTTTGCATCGCTACCGATGTGTACTGCGTTGTGCAGCATGTCCTTTAGGAGAGACATATAAGAGAAAAATAAAAAATAATCCTTAGGAAATATTGAAAAACTTCGCATCTCTTCGTCAGCTTCATTTTTTGGCTAAGTCGTGTACTAGCTTGTACACTCCTGTCGTCAAAAAATTCGCTTTCTCGACTTGCTTGTTTTTGAAAATTTCCTGATCGTAGTGAAACATAGCCGAACTGGGAGGATCTGAAAATTCTCGTTTTCAAATTAGGACAGTTCGTAGAATTCACTCCGTGGATCGCTCATATTCCGAGCGACCCGCGAAGTATATCTATTACATAAAAAATGCAAATAAAAAGCTCCAAAAATGGAGCTTTTTATTTCAGAGAAATCTGACTAGTTATACCACCAGACACACAGATCACCGACGAGGGTGTATCCTGCATTACATGACCAACAGTTTAAATTGTTTGTGTAGTACGCATTTGCTGTGATAGGACGGTCACAGACAGTATTACTGTAGTTATAGTTATTGTTGTAATTATAGGTACTACAAGAAACAGAGTTACCATTATTTCCAACACAATTCCAGTAAGAGTAGTTCCCAGAAGTGTATTGACCAGAGACATACCCTGCAGTACAAGTGTTTTGTGTTGAACCACACTGACCAGTAGTTCCGTAATAATTGTTGTTGTATGCAGAACAAGACACCGCAGTACCATTTGTACCATTACAAGTCCAGTATGAGTAGTTACCTACCATGCTGTGATTTGATGCGTAGCCAGAGATACAAGAATTTGCAATCGTGCTACACTGAGCTGTTGTTCCGTAGTTGTAGTTTGAGATACAGGTATTTCCTGAACGGTAGTACCCACTATTACAGGTCCATGTACATGACCCTGCAGTAGTGTAGTATGCATTCCAAGGAGCGGTACCACATGAATAACAAGTATTTCCTGAGAGGTATTGTCCAGCAGTACAGTAGGTATTGTTGTAGTTTGAGACACAGGTATTTCCTGAACGGTAGTACCCGCTATTACAAGCCCAGTCACAAGTACCAGTAGTTGTATAGTAGGCCGTTGACGGCTTTGTCGTACAACTGAGACACATATTACCAGAGTAATACTGACCTACACCACAGTTGTTGTAGTTGTAATTGTTATTGTACGCAGAACACGACACTGCAGTACCATTTGACCCAGTACAGTTCCAGTAAGCGTAGTTTCCGTAGTCTACTGTATCGTAGAAAGTTCCTGAGAGGCAAGAATTGATAGTACTTCCACACTGACCAGTAGTTCCGTAATAGTTGTTGCTATTGTATGCAGAACATGCCACAGTATTACCATTTGAACCAGTACAGTTCCAGTAAGAATAATTACCGTAGTCTGTTGTATCGTAGAAAGTTCCAGAAATACAAGTATTGATAGCAACACCACACTGACCATTTGCACCATAGTAATTATTGTTGTAGTTTGAGACACAAGTATTTCCTGATTTGTAGTAACCACTCTGACAAGTCCATGCACAAGTATTGGCAGTAGCATAGTAAGCATTTGCAGGAGGCGTATTACAAGAGTAGCAAGAGTTTCCAGAACGATATTGTCCTATTCCACACTGTGTATTATTGTAGTAATTATTATTGTTGTTGTAATTGTAGTTTCCCTGATTACCGCGGCAGAGATTGATAGCTGTTGTCGCGTAGTTAAATACATCACCACGAGACGCGTTGCTATTTGGGCCAAACGAAGTAATAGAATTTATGATATCACGATCGTATGCGTACTGCATGAGAGGTTTCTGCCATGAGACAGCACCAGTTCCTGTAAATCTCCAGTCATCGTAGGTGACGCCCTGGAATTCGAGATTACCACCATTGAGGAGCATAGCAAGTGCTTCTGCACGGGTGACATTTTTGAGTGGACGGAAAAATACATCTCCATACTGGTTTGTGTCAGACTGTGAGACGACTCCATCACGCGCGAGAGTCTCAGCGACACGACAGACCCAGTCATTTGGATAGGTAGATGATACATCTGTAAAGATATTATCACAAGCGTAGCCACCTGACGGAGGAATATTTGAAATAGAACCACAGACTTCGCCGACCTTGAGAGCGACAGCTGCGACTTCTTGACGAGTGATGCTCCGATCGAGGTTGTACTCACGACAAGTAGCACGATAGCTGACGATACCCTGTGATGCGAGTTGTTCTACATTGGTACAGTCTGCACTAGTGTAGGCCAGAGCTGGCATGCTCATCATGAGACATCCACAGAGGACGAGAGCAGAAGAGAGGTATTTCATAGATAAAAAGAGTTAAAAATTACCTTTATCAAAATATATATTATACAATAATTTATAAAATCAAGGACTTTTTTAATTAAAATGTAAATAAAAATATAAGCAAGCATAGATAGGGATAAAAAATCTTCTCCATCCTTGCGAATTTGTCTCCAAAATGGTACTATAGAGATATGAATACCATGGATATAATTATTCGACTCCTCGAAGCGGCAGCACTTGGAGCCCTCATTGGCCTCGAGAGAGAAGTCGTCTCAAACAAAATCATCTCAGATTATAAGAACCCACAAGTCATATTTGGATGACTTCGTTCTTATACGCTCATGGCACTCCTCGGTGCAGTATCCGTATTTCTCGGAGATCTGCTCGGGGATACTTCGACTATGGTGATTTTTATTGGTTCAATTCTCTTTCTCTTTATTCTCTTTTCATACGCATATTCAGCATTTCGTCAGCACCAGTTTGGCGTTACCAGTGAATTTGCAGCTGTCGCAGTATTCCTCCTCGGAGCCCTCGTGATGCTGGGTGAGGTTCAGGTAGCTATATTCCTCGGAATATTTATCGCTATCATGCTCAATTACAAATCACGAGTAGCCCCTCTGATTGATAAAATAGGGGAGAATGAGATATCTACGACTCTCAAATTTGCCGTTATCTCTCTCATTATCCTGCCACTTCTCCCTGACGAGAAGTACAGCCTCGTACAGATGCTCGTATTCCTCCCACAGAATAATTTTACACTCACCCCATTCTTTAACCCCTACGGTATTTGGTTCTTCGTCGTCGTCATGTCAGCGGTGAGTTACACTGGTTATGTTCTTTCAAAAGTGTTTGGGTCAGACAAGGGAGTCATCCTCTCGGGAGCTCTCGGAGGTCTCGTCTCCTCGACAGCGGTCACCTCTGCCATGGCAGAAAAAAGTGTCACTTCTGAGAAATCTCCCTATCCAACGGTTATCGCGACAGTCGCAGCCAATTCTATCATGTTCGTCCGTGTACTGGGTATCGTCGCACTCTTTAACCCTGTTCTCCTCGGTACACTCCTCCTGCCTATCGGATCTATGATTCTCGCATCTGCTGGACTCCTCTGGTGGATATGGCAAAAATCACAGGAACACCAAACAGAGGGAATCATCACAGAAAAACAAGAAAGTCCATTTCGTATCGGTCCAGCTCTCAAATTCTCAGGTCTCGTCGTCCTCATCAAATTTTTCTCGACCTTTGCGCTTGTCTATCAGGATTCATTTTCTGCTCTGCTCGCACAAGTGACGCAGTCTGCCCCAATTCTCGCCGGAGTACTTCAGAATTTCCCGATCTATCTCGTCTCGCTCTTTTCTGGTCTCGCTGATGTCGATGCTATCACACAACAGATGACCGAACTCTCTCGTCCGAGTGACACACTTGAGCCACTCTCTACTCTCGCAGCCACGACCGCTATTATCATAGCTGTTATCACGAATACGGCAGTGAAAATCGGTCTCGCTCGTAAATTCTGAAGCAAAAAATTTGGCTCTCTCGTCCTCCAGCTCCTCGGTACTGTTCTTTCGGTCGGTGTTGTGGTGCTCTTGATCATTTCTCTTCTCGGGTAGTTGACAAAGGAAAATAACGACAATAATTACTATTGTTTACTTATTAACCTTATTTATATGGGACGCAGAAGTTTGACTCGTGAGGAAGCACAACAAGAAGCAAATCTGAGCCAAGCTCTTGAGGCTCGACTTCCAGGAATTATCTCATGACTTAGCGAAGAAGTGAGGCAAAGAATGAGCGATCATATTATTGGTATTATTGGTACACCACAAGGTCGAGTCTCACAACAAAGTATCCACCATATGCAATACAACTGGCTCATCGAGCACGGACATATGGATAATATAACTCCAGGACAAACTTCAGAAGTCACAGAAGAGCAAGATCATGTTATGTCTAACTGAAAACAGCTTTTCTAATAAATTGAATTAATTCAAAAAAACACCTCCAATTGGAGGTGTTTTTTGTATATTTTCTATCCTCTGAGCTTGATATGGAGTTCTTTGAGACTTTCCTCATCGACATCACTCGGAGCATTCATCATAGCATCCTGAGCTTTTCCAGACTTTGGAAATGCGTACATATCACGGATATTGTCTTCGTTCAGGAGGATCATCATAAATCGGTCGATACCGAATGCGAATCCACCATGAGGAGGGACACCGTATTGGAATGCTTCATACATGCCACCAAATTTGTTTTTGACTTCTTCTTCACTTCTTCCCACCATACGGAATGCCTCGGTGAGGAGCTCGAGGTCGTGATTGCGGATAGAACCCGAGAGTATCTCATAGCCATTGAGTGTGAGATCATACTGAAATCCATACACCTCCTCAGGATTCATATTTCTGAGGTCTTCGAGTGTCGCATTGACCGCACTAAATGGATTGTGCGCAAAATCGAGCTTTCCTGTTTTATCGTCTTTTTCAAACATTGGGAAGTCTGTAATCCATGCAAATGAGAGGGTGTTTTCATCGACGAGATTGTAGCGGTGTTTGAGTTCATTGCGCACGACGCCGAGGACTTTATTGGTGATTTCTCGTTTATCAGCTCAGAAGAATATCATATCACCAACCTGGGGGTTGAGTTTATCGTTTATCGTTTCTAGTTCTTGAGAAGACATAAACTTCAAAATTGGGCTTTTTGGTCCAGTTTCCTCATAGATGATATAGGCGAGACCTTTCGCTCCTTGTTCAACTGCGAGTGCTGTTACTTCATCGATATCTTTTCGAGACATAGCGACTCATTCGAGCTTCATTGCTTTCACGACACCTCATTTTTCTACTGCTGATTGAAATACTGAGAATCCAGAATTTCTAAATGCTTCACTCAGGTCCTCAAAATGGCAATCGAATCTGAGATCAGGCTTGTCTGACCCATATTTTTCCATCGCTTCATGATGAGTGATGCGTGTGAAGACAGGCGTCAGGAGCTTCCTCTCTGGAGTGACTGTCTGGACGAGATCTCGGGCGAAATTCTCAGCGACTTCCAATACATCCTCCTGGTGGACAAAGCTCATTTCACAGTCTATCTGATAGAATTCGCAACTATGACGGTCTGCACGAGGATCTTCATCGCGGAAACATGGAGCGATTTGGAAGTATTTATCGACACCAGCTACCATGAGGAGTTGCTTGTACTGTTGAGGAGCTTGAGGGAGAGCATAAAACTTCCCGGGATGGAGACGAGAGGGGATGAGGTAGTCTCGTGCGCCTTCTGGAGAGCTGACGGTGAAGAGGGGAGTCTGGACCTCGAGGAAATCCTTGTTCCTGAACCATTCACGAGCATAGGCGTTCACTTTTGCTCGAAATTCTATTTTCTTGCGCTGGATATCGCGACGGAGGTCGAGATAACGGTATTTGTAGCGGATATCTTCACTAGATGTAGCATGATCTGATATCTCAAAAGGAGGAGTCTTTGCTCGACTCACGATAGTACATTCATTCACGAGAACCTCGATAGCACCCGTCGTGAGTTCACTATTTTCTTGACCAGATGGGCGTCCTCGTACCTCACCTTCTATTTTTATGACCCACTCAGAGCGAGCTGGCTCGATGATTTTGGCGACTTCTGGGTGTGTCTGTGGGTCAAATACGAGCTGAGTAATCCCGTATCTATCACGAATATCGATAAATATGATACCTCCATGATCGCGACGATTTGCGACCCAACCAGAGAGAGTGACTGTGTGTCCGATATGGTGAGCGGTGAGCTGTCCGCAGGTGTGAGACCTATGCATAAATTCAATAACTAATGAAGTAGAGAAAATAGATGTAGGGATAGAAATAGAGAGGATTTTTTATATTCCTTTCTACTTTCTACGAATACTTCTACCTTCTTTTTATGAAAGAATTATGTCTTTTTTTTCGAAAAGTCACATTTTTCTCTGAACTTGTCTTAATACCTAATACTTAATACTAAGTACGGTATTAGTCAAGTACTCTCATAAATGATTTGAGCTGTCTATCCTTGAGCTCGTGAAAACTCTATGGTAGCATGGGTATATGAAAAAGAAACACTTCTGTCTGGGAAAAATTAAAATATCGCATGAAAAACTTCATTGGATAGGATTTTTTGTTGTAGTAGCCCTCATTGGAGCACTCACTCTCCGCGGATTTCTCGTTTCATTTACTCCCAATTCTCGGACATTTGATAGTGCTCCAGAATCACCACTTGCGCTCGTCGGCGTGGCTCTCGTCAATAATATTGGTACAGAGCTCCCTCGAGCGAGTGAGATACCAGTTGATCTCCCAGCCGATGTCTCTCTCGTGCAGGATGCACTGCTCCGCGATGGCCGTGATATGTCGTTTTTTTCTGAACACTTCACCCGTATCAGTGAGCTCACCGAGATTCTCAACTTGGATACTGTCAATTATCTCAACCTGCATGATGATAAAACTGAAGCCCTCGAATGATACATAGATCAACTCGAAGAAAAAAAAATAGAATCAGAAGAAGCCTATGCATCTCTCGGTCAGCTCAATGCTACTCATACCAATGCTCAGAAGAGTGTTGCTCTCGAAATAAAAAATATCCAGACACAGATGGAGTCAGCCTATAATAATCGTGACGGCGAGAGTATCATGCAGTATCTCACCCAACTCGAAGAACTCCATATACAGGAACAGGAGCACAAAAATATCTCAATTTTTTCAACAAGAATTGGCAAAGAGTATAAAACTCTCATAGATGCATCTAATCAGAAAATCAGTGTCCTCAAGGCTAATATCGAACCTCTCTCAAAAGGTGTGACAGTCAAGCTCCCACAGGGCGTCGACATAGAAGCACTTCGTAGTCTCAAACTCTTTGACGAACAAACAAACTAATATGAAATCACTCCTCGCACATCTCAGACAACTCATAAATCGCATCCCCTATAAGCAGATAGCATTTTTTGCACTGATTATGGGTACGAGTTATGCTCTGGCACAGGGAAGCCCTGCTGGTGAACCACAGAGTGATTCTGATGTTATCCGTGCGATAGTACAGATACTCAATCTCGTCTTTACGCTGATCACCTTTCTCCTCACTCCTGCTATCATCCTCGCTGGTTGGCTCCTCTCTCCAGATTGGACGATGGGTGACTTTTTTGGTCTCAGACCTTATTTCATCAATGTCTGGGTTCTCGTCAGTAATCTCGTCTATATCGTATTTGCCCTCATGCTCCTCTGGATGGCAGTGATGCAGATATTTTCGGGGGAATCAAACTATGCATTTAAGAAAAAACTCCCACGATTTCTCGTCGGTATCATGATGGTGCCATTTACTTGGCTTATTGTGAGCTGGACACTTTCTTTTGCCAATCAGGCTGTTGCTGCAGTCCTCTCAATCCCAGCAGGAGCGATAGGTGGAATCTCTGGATGAGTCAGTGCTGATGGAGAAAAAGGCCTCTTTCATCAAAAAACCATTCCAACTAGATTTGAGATGGATTTCTGAAGTGATGCACCAGGAACACCTACCTGTACCAAGGATGGAGTGACTGAAGATGGTAAAACAAAATGTATCTCTCCCGCAGAATTTATCGCTTTCAATGAATCAGGACCATTTTTTATTATCATGGTCTACGCGTATGATATTTTCAAGATTCAGAATACAGAACAAGTGAATTTTGAAGCAGTGTGTGCTGGTGGTGCTGATGTGAAGGAATGTGTGAATTCTATTGGTAAACTCCTCCGAAAATTCTGAGTTGCTCTCATCACGACAATATTTTTTGCTATTATCCTCATAGCGCTCTGTTGGGTACTCCTCGCCCGAGCATTTAAGCTCTGGATCTATGTGATGTTTTCTCCACTCTTTGGCCTCGCATACGCTGTCACTGATGAGTGACTCTGAAAAACTCTTGAATCCGAGTGATGAGGAGAATGAGTCAGTCTCGGAAAGGTCTGATTTGTTCCATTTTTCCAGCTCGCGATGGTCCCAGTACTTGTTTCTGCAGTTCTCTCATTTGGACTTCTCTTTATCGGTGTCATGAATAACACATTTACTACTGGCGCACTCGCTCCGACAGGAAGTGGTGGATTCTGTACCAAGGGTGATTTCATGGTCAAATACTGTATAGAAGAAGACGGAAGCGGAGGATACTCCTCTCGTCTGATTATAGGAAACAGCATGAATCCATCAGGGGGAGATTATACTATTACATTTGAATTTGGATCGATGATTTCTGATTTTGTTGGTAATTCTGCAGGGGGCGGCGTCATAGGTCCAGCTGCAGGAGGTCTCGCAGCAGCGGGAACAGATATATTTGCACATATTATTATGTCTATCATCGCTATCGCAGTCATGTGGGTGGGCGTCAAGGCAGCGGTCAGCTACGATGAAGTGACCCAAAAAGCCTTTGCACCATTTGCGAAACTCGGTGACAGTGTGGGTAATTTTGTCCAAAACATCCCGAGTTATCTACCAACACCGCATCCAGCGTTTGCGGCATTGACGCCTGGAGGTGTAACTGCTGCTACATCAACTTTTAACAAATTCCAGGAAGAAAAAACAAATGATTTCAGAAAGACCTGAGAAGAAATGTGGAATGGTACAGGGCGTCGCCTAGAAGGTGCTCTTGACGGTCTCGATACTACAATACAAAAAAACAATAATGCCATTAATGAAATGGGCCCAGTTGACCTCAATAGCCCTGGCTACCGTAAGTGAATTCAGGCCCTCTTTGCTGATGCGGCTAAGTCTGATAAATTGCAAGGGAATCAGGAGTTTCAAGAATTTAATTCAAGAATTCAGAGAGCTGATAGACAAAAAGAGTTTAGAGATTTATTTGGTGAGATGTCTGAAAATAGTGACTTCATGAATGCATTAAGTGCTGCGAATGCAACAGGATTGAGAAAGGTGATTACTGGTTCTTCTTCATCAACAGATCAGAACATCAGGAGT
>JALQUC010000007.1 GCA_023268615.1 Candidatus Altimarinota bacterium
TAGAATTTTTTGATCTTGCAGAAAACCAAATAATACCACCAGAATTGTGGTCTGTTTATGTATCATTTTTTGCTCGAGATCAGGAAAAAGCTCTCGGGAAAATATCGAAAAAATCTCTGGATTTGATGATTTCATGACTGCTCGAACGAGAGCCAACTTCTAAAATGGCAGGGATTTTTCGTCGAGATATTCGTGTCCGAAATGCTCTCGAAGAAATCCAGTCACTCGTGAACAAAATAGAAGCAGGGGATAGTTGTGGCGCTGACAGTGTATCATGTTTTACTATCCTTGATGATGTATTTCGTCGTGAGAGGGATAATTTTCCAGAAGTATTTGTCCCACTCGAACGCGCTACTCAGGCATGGCTCCAGATAGGGAAGAGTACAGAAAATAATGATTATTCTTGGGCAAGTGTATTTCGTATCTATCATGCACAATTGCTCGCCTGAGATGCACGCGCTCGTGTCATCCGTGACAAGGCAATTCTCGAGATGATTCAGTCTGGTACCACTGTTTCAAGTAGAGAGATATGGGGGTATCTGACGCAGATGCTCGCGAGTCAGAAGCTCTGAAGTGCCTATTCTCTGCAAATTGTGAGAGAGATGATTCGTATCTGAGATGTGCTCCAGCGTTCACCTGATATCACCGATGATGTCCGCCAGACTCTCACAAAGAGTGCTATAGAGTCACTCTCAAATCTCAAAAATATTCTCGAAAATACCTATTTCACAAAGAAAGAATATTGGTTCGTCCTGCGCGATGATCTGCTCGATACGGAATGAAATACAATTCAGAATCAGGTATTTATCAATGATCTCCAAGAACTCATCAAACAAATGGATACCTCGGCATTGATACAAAATCCTGGTTCAGAAAATGAAGAAAATTTGCGTGTTATCCGAGCTCAGCTCGCGTGGTTCAACTGTATATTTTCCAAAAATGAAGAATATGTGACCAACCCCCGTATCTGTCGTACAACGACTCGCTCATAGAGTCTCAAGAAAACTTCTCGTGACAAGGGAAGTTTTTTTTCTATAATCCCCTTGTTTTTATACACTTTCTATGACAAAAAAAATCAGAATCACCTGGGTCCAGGTTATGGCAATTCTTGCCCTCTTTGGAATACTTCTTGGAGTGGTAGGCACGGCATGGATTTCGATGATGCCAGTGACCACCGATGTAGTTACCAGTCCAACTATTTCTGCAGAAGTTAATTCTTAGTCTATGTTATTACAAAAAATAGGGAGATTCCTCGTATTATTTCTCGTAGGATTTCTCCCATGGTCAGTTATTGTTTCTGTCACAGGTACTGAGCGTTTTGGTCTTGAGTTGATGCGATTTGCAAAAGAAATACTTCTCGCGGCGATTCTCGTCGTGGTAGGGCTAGATATGTGGAGAAAAAAATATCATCCTCGTTTCAATAAGATAGATGCAGTGATTGGTATTTATATACTTGTTCTCATTACTATCAGTGCGAGCACTGGCACTTCTCTTCTCTGATATATTTATGGACTCAGATATGACGCAGAATTTCTCATAGCCTTTGTATTGTTTCGTCAGGCTGTGTATTTGTGGGATATTCGTTTCTGGCAAATTGGCAAAATATTTATACTCTCTGGCGCATGTATGCTCGCGATGAGTCTCTTGATTCGTTATGTTTTTGGAGAAGTATTTCTCACGATATTTGGATTTAGTGGTCAGGTCAGCGTCTGGGATGGAGCAGGTCCCCCACCCATTTACCACGGTATACCAGGTGCTTCTATTGTCCGATTCCAGGGTCTTCTCGAAGGGCCAAATCAGATGGCTTTCTTTCTCCTCGTCTATATGGGGGCCTATATCTCACTCTTTTCAAAATTTAAGAAATACCGTTTTATCAATTCAGTCATTCTTCTCTTGCTCGTTTTTCTGCTCACACAGACCTACAGTAGAAGCGGGCTCCTCGGCATGATCCTCTGAGCGAGTATTCTTATGAGCTACTCTATTATTGGAAAAATTCGTCGAGGACACTTCCATGCTCGTCATATACAGTGGAAAAAATTAATCGCCACCATCGTTCTCATTCTCCTGGGATGAACACTCGCCGTCTTTCAATTTGGTCCAAAATTCACCGAGGTTATCACTCGTAAATGATCGACTTCGGCTCATTTTGAACGCATGTATATTGGCTTTGTACGATTTCTCGAACAGCCTCTCGGGCATGGTCTCGCTCAAGCATGACCAGCGAGTCGTGCTATTGCAGAAGTAAATCAAAATCCTATTCCTCTGACATCTCTCGAAGGTGAGATGAGACGGTTGGGTGATTATTTCTTCGCACGCAATCCTGACTTCATCATGAGTACCGAACATTACTATATACCAGAGAGTTGGTATATTCAGCAGCTCATAGAGGGTGGTGTGATAGGATTTTTTTTCTTTGTGATTATCTTTGCGCTTCTCCTCATCAGCCTGCGTAAATATCCAGCGATGCTTGCTGCTCTCGCTGGAGTCCTCGTCATGAATACTTTCCTTCATTCATTTGAATCAGTCCACACTGCTCTCGTTCTGTTTTTGATTATTGCGAGCCTGAATCAGCAGTAACCAGTGGTCCCATCTCTTTGAGAAATTGTATTTTTAATTCTTGTCTACGAGAAAGTTTTCGAAAAGGTTTATATGCTGGAGTTTGCCAGGTGTGTTCAGCATCTTTTACTTCATCATTAGTATTCATGATGGATTCTCGAGGTAAACGATTATATTCCCGAGCAAAGGAACTTATTTTACTTATATAACTATCAAAGTTTTCTCACTCAAAGGGAAGCCGTATATCGATTTGCCTATCGTTCAAGACAACAAAACAGCTTCACCAAAATGGAAGAAATCGCAGAGAAAACCCATCAAAAGAGTAGAGGGAGGGGAGAGTGACCTTTTTTCAATCAATATCATAATCATCTATCTGGATACATTCTGTTGCTGTTTCACACAGTAGTCCGATGAGTTTTTCGGCTACTTTTATTTGTTGATTACGAGGTGCATTTCTTGGTGATACTTGGAGCTGCTTGAGCTCTTCTACAAAAGCGTTCATCGGTATAAAAAATAAATATATAATCCGTGCAATATAACCGAAAAATCTGGATGTCAAATTATTAGAAGGAAAAAAATAAAAAATCCCTATAATCTCCGCATGAAAATAGCCATAGTTCATGAAATGTTGATCAAGCTCTGAGGTGCCGAGAGAGTGCTTCTCGAGCTCATCAATCTCTATCCAGAGGCTGATGTATTTACCCTTATGTACGACGAGAAAAAAGTAGGCGATGTATTTCCAAAATCACGGATACGGTGCACATGACTAGCTCAATGGTTTTTCCGGCTGACAGGCAAGCCTCGAGCTTCGCTTCCTCTGATGCCTGCTTCAGTGAGGCGCATAGATCTCACAGAGTATGACCTTGTCATATCGAGTTCCTCTGGTTTTGCACACGGAGTAAAAAAATGAAATAATGCGGTGCATATCTGTTATTGCCATTCTCCAGCGAGATATCTGTGGGATGCGACCACTGAAATTCAAAGGGAACTGTGAATTTCAAATGAACAATGAAAAATGAACAATGAAAAATGAAGGATTGTTTTGTCGGTGAGAAGAATTATTCTCTGACCGCTGGTTCGTTTCCTATTTTCTTGGCTGCGTCGTGTCGACCTCAGGGCTTCGAAAAGTCCAGACATCTACATAGCCAATAGTCGTGAAGTGCAGGGGAGAATTCAGAAGTATTATCAGAGAGATTCAGTCGTTCTGTGGCCTCCAGTGGATACACTTCGTTTCGCCCAGATAAAGAATGACGGATGTATGAAAAATTCAGAGAGGAAATACTTCGTGGTCACAAGTGCTTTAACTCCATTCAAACAAGTTGACAGAGTCATCCGTGTTATGACGAAGCTCGGAATTCCTCTGAAAATCATCGGAGATGGTGCTCAGCGACCAGAACTCGAGAAAATAGCAGGGAATACAATAGAATTCCTCTGAAAAATATCAGATGAAGAGGTGGTAGAGGTCTACAAATATGCTCGGGGTTTTCTCATGCCACAAAAGGAAGACGCAGGGATTGCTCCTCTCGAGGCGCTTGCTGCAGGGGTACCTGTATTAGGACTTGCAAAATGAGGACTTCTCGAAGTAAATATTGATGGTGTGACGGGTCGATTTTTCAGAGAAGAAACAGATGACAGTTTTCTGCAATGATTCCTCCAATTTGACCATGAAATAGGGGACGGTAAGTATGATAATGCGGATATTTTGAGAACACGAGCAAGTGAATTCGATAGAGAGAAATTCCAAAAAGAGTTTGTTGACCTGGTTCAGAAGTACATAAGTGTATAAATTTCCTTGCCTTTTCAGATTTTCAATTATACTCACGCGTACAGTGTATGTGTGGGTTCTTAGCTCAGTCGGTAGAGCAACAGACTCTTAATCTGGCGGTCCTGGGTTCGATCCCCAGAGGACCCACCATTAACTCAGGGAACAGCAAGGTATCGAACCCGCTTCTACTCGAAATGCCATTCAAGGCATCTCTCCGGTTCGATCCCCAGAGGACCCACCATTCGCCCAAGGCGAATAGAAGAAGAAAAAGGAAAAGGAAAACAATGGATTGTTTATTTGTGCCCACTTCGGTGGAGCTTCTCACTGATAAAATTTCCACTCTTTTACTTTTACTTTTACTTTTTACTTATTATTTATTTTTATGGCTAAAAAGAAGGAAATCAAACGAGTTGTGAAGCTCCAGATTGCCGCAGGTGCAGCTAATCCAGCTCCACCAATTGGTACTGCTCTTGGGCCCACGGGTATCCAAATCGCTGACTTTTGTAAGCAATTTAATGACAAAACTCGTGATCGCTCTGGTTGGACTCTTCCAACTATCATCACTATCTATGATGATCGTAGTTTCTCATTTGAGACTCGTGAACCACCTATGACCAACCTCATCAAAAAGGCTATCGGTCTCGATAAGGGGTCACCTACATCTCATAAAGTAAAAGTTGGTAAGCTCACAAAAGCACAGATAAAGGACATCGCAGAACGCAAGATGCCTGATCTCAATGCAAATGATATCGACGCAGCTATGAACATCGTTCGTGGCTCTGCTCGATCTATCGGTATTGAGTGTGAATCGTAGCAAATTTCTCCATCACTTCGGTGGTGGAGATTTTCGGCCCCATCGTCTAACGGCTAGGACACAGGATTCTCATTCCTGCAATCGGAGTTCGATTCTCCGTGGGGTCACCAAGAGAACCCAGAATAACCTTCCAATTAGGAGGGTTTTTTATTGACTTATTTTATAAAGTATGTTATTGTATACTCATGAATACTCTACAAAAACCAATTCCCTTGCCAGATAATGAGCTTCATGCAGTAAAGCATAGCCACCATGACCTACCAAATCATACTGTGACATGAAAAGTAGAGCAAGTTTTGTCACAACGAGGCATAAATGATATGACTTGTGTTTATTTTGATGATTTACCTGTTCAACGACTCATGGTGAGTAAAGTTATAGGGAAGATGTGATTCAAGGATTCAAGCGTATTTGACACAAGCGCAAACACCCCAAGCCCGGAAGAGACTGAGAGAATAGCAAGTTCAGATGTTATTATTACTGATATTAATGATACAAATTCTGTCGAAGATCCTTCGGGCTGACTCCGCAGAGGTAAAATGGCACTAGAGGCTTGAAAAATTGTGATATTTGTGAGTGGAAATCTAGAAAACAAAGAAGTTATAGATAATGCATTTTTAGCACAATATAAGGATCGATATGTGTTTTTAGCAAAACCATATGAACTCTCGGATATTTCAAGATCAATACTAGAACTCATAGCTCAGAGAAATTCCCATACAGCGAAGGACTAGCGGTTGAAGTAGATAAAAACTTGAAACTCTGAGCTACCTCATATAATAGATATATCTTCCTGGCACGAAGACTATCGTAGAACATCAAAAAAGTGAAACACTCGGGTGGAACCGTCTGACCCACAGACCCCGACAATCCGTATTTGCGTGATTGTTGGGGATTTTTTTATTATGAATACACTTCGCTCACATCTGACTAGATTTTCTAATAATTGAGTTATTGTTCAACAAAAACTGAGAACAATTCATGAGACACTACTACAATGCCTCGAGGCTGAGAATGCACTCGCTGGTCGACATGATTATGTACCAGGGAAAGTCCATCTCGTTGAGGAAAATGTGTGGAATGGTAAATCAGTATTATCGCGATTGATGGTATCTAGAAATGGAATAGAGATTTTTCGTCCTCAGTTAGTATTCCCTGAACAAATAATATTAGCTACGCTACAAGGGAAGTATGAAATTCTTGCTTGACTAGAGTATAGCATAAGAGGCACTAAAAAACATATACCTTATAAACAAGTCCCCTTTGTTCTAGAAAAGTTTGCACAGCAATGATATACACAAGAAAGAGGTAGTAATATCCAGTTTTCTCTCGTTTCTTAAAATATTTATTAACCTCTTATCTATGAAACACATCGTCGACCTCGCGAAAAATCGCGGATTTGTATTCCAGGGCTCAGAAATCTACGGCGGTCTCGCAAATACTTGGGACTATGGTCCTCTCGGTTCTCTCCTCAAGGAAAATCTCAAGAATCTCTGGATACGAGAGTTCGTCCAGCGTCGTCCAGATATGGTCCTGCTCGATGCAGCTATACTTATGAATCCGCAAGTATGGGTCGCTTCAGGGCATGTCGGCGGTTTCTCGGATCCGCTTGTTGATTGCAAGTCCTGTAAACAAAGATTTAGAGCTGATAAAATTATTGATGGGCTTATTGAAAATCATTTAAAAGATGATTCAAGTGATTCTTATTATGCTACTCGGGCACGAGAACTTTGAGTTGAAACCTTAAGTTATGACGAGCGAAAAAATGATTTATTGAATAAGCAATTACCGATTTATTGAATTAATGTAAATAATCTTATCTCTGAATCCTGGTCAGCAGAAATGCAGGTTAAATTTTTAGAAGAATTTGAAGTTTTAAAAGAAGAAAGAGGTGTTCCTTGTCCAAATTGTGGGGAATGTAATTGGGCTGAAATTAAAAAATTCAATCTCATGTTTAAGACTTCACAAGGAGTGACAGAAGATTCTTCAGCGATGGTGTATCTCCGACCTGAGACGGCCCAAGGAATCTTTGTCGATTTTCCAAATATCGTTCGTACTTGTCGTCGTCGTATACCATTTGGTGTCGCACAAGTCGGTAAAGCTTTTAGAAATGAAATTACTCCAGGTAACTTCATATTTAGAACAAGAGAATTTGAACAAATGGAAATAGAATATTTCTGTGAACCAGGAACTGATTTAGAATTACATGCAAAATGGAAAAAAGATTGTATGAATTTCCTACAAAATACTCTTTCGCTAAATTCTGAAAATCTTAGATTTAGAGATCATGATGCAGACGAACTTAGTTTTTATTCAAATGCAACAACAGATATCGAATATAAATTTCCTTTTGGTTGGTGAGAATTATGGGGAATTGCTGATAGAACTGATTTTGACCTCAAGGCGCACATGACCGAGAGTAAACAAGACATGAGTTATTTTGACCCCGTCAAAAATACCAAATTTATCCCCTATGTTATCGAGCCATCTATCGGTCTCACTCGACTCTTCCTCGCGACACTCTGTGATGCGTATGACACTGTGCCAGATGGAGAAGAAGGTGGAGAGAGAATCGTTCTCCGACTCAAGCCAGAAGTAGCACCAGTCAAAATCGCTGTTCTTCCTCTTGTGAAAAAGCTCAATGAAAAAGCAGAAGAAGTATTTCATATGCTCTCCAAGCATTTCATGACTTGGTACGATGAGACGGGTTCTATTGGGAAGCGCTATGCACGATTTGATGAGATTGGTACACCATGGTGTGTGACTATTGATTTTGATAACACGCTTGAGAAAAATATGGTGACCATTCGTCACCGAGATACAGCTGAGCAGGAGACCGTGGCGATTGAGGCACTCGTGGAGTATTTCCAGACAGCGCTCAATTCTTAATTCTTCTCTATGTTTTCGTCTTTGTGGCGAATAAATCAAGGCTGGAAATGATATGCGATATTTTTTATTGTATCAGTTCCATTTCTGACATTGAGCGAAGTTTCGAGTTTTCTCTGGTCTTTTCAACAGCCGACTTATCTCCTCGAAAAGGATACGCCGGGAATTACTTCGTATACCTGTGACATCACAAAAGATGCTTGTAAAGTGAATCTTGACTTCACCATGAGTGTACCGACTGATGAGCCATCGACGCATTACTCGTGTCTCATAGATTTTTGATTTTGAGTGACGGGCGAAGAGGCTAAATGTAATCCAGCTACAGTCGAGTTTCCCCTCGGAACTTGGAATGTGAGACTGACTGTAAAGAGAATAGCCGATGATAGCATCGTGAACGAGTGAACTCTGACCATCGTCCACCCTGATGATACTATTGATCCACTTCGTGTGACACATACGCGAGAATGGCAATCCCCAAGTTACCTCTTAAATAAAGAGGATACCTCTCTAACAGAATATTCCTGCGACCCTGAAGAGGCTGAGTGCAAGATAAATCTCAAAGTGACACCGATGCTGGATGGTGTGGAATCGTCTCAATTGACCTGTGAAATTATCACTGATTTTGAGCTCGTCCCCACGACAGAACCATGCAACCCTAACACTTCTATTGTACCCGTGGGTGACCATACGCTCACGATCAATATTCTGGATAAAGTTCGCGGAACAATTCTCCAGACAAGTGCTCTCACGCTCAAAAATCCTGAAAAAGAAAAGATAGACCCAACTCGTGTGGTCACGGAAATTGTCTGGCAGCAGCCGACTTATTTTATCGAAAAAGATGATGTGTCTCGCGAGAGCTATACCTGCGATACAACCAAAGATCTCTGCAGATTCAATCTCCAAGCCTTACCAAAACTCGACGGAGCAGAAACTTCAGAGCTTACTTGCAGAATTACGACAGATTTTGGCACAGAAGAAAATGACTGCAATCCGAGCACCATCGATGTCCCAGAGGGGAATCATACTCTCACAATAGAGGTGATTGAAGTAGCTACAGGCGAACTCGTATCGACTCGAATTCTTGAAATTATCGGATTCACAACTCCAGTTCCTTCATCAGGTGGGGGAGGGTGATGAGGCGGAAGTGTCTCATTGCTCGACCTCAGCTCTTCTCAGATTATTGTACAGAGTGGTCTCGATGAATTATATGTCTGCAAAACCGACATCTGTCAGGTCAATTTTGATACGGTCGTACCAGCAGGAGCTCTCTGTGAATGGGATTTCTGAGGAGGAATATTTGAGACAACTTGAACTGATAAAAAATGCAATCCTGGGTATGTGAAATTCCCTTCTGATGCAACAGTCCGCCTCACTGTTCGTGATCCAAATACTTCATCCAATACTCTCATAAAAACAATCTCCGTGCAAAGAAAAAAAATTGAAACTGTCGTTGTGGAAAATGTGACTCTTTTTGCAAAAATCGACCTTCAAACAAAAATTACTGCCAATAAAAAACTCACTGAAAAGGGAATCATCTGTGCTCTTGGGAAAGCGGAGAAGTGTAGTATCAATTTCACAGGTGAAAATAGTGTTGGTTGAAAAATATGGTTATGGGATTTCTGAGATGGTAGTACGGCTGATCGGAAAAATCCTGGAGCTCACAGCTTTCCGGTAGGGAAGTACACAGTTCGATTCATAGCTTCAGAATGAGACTTGTCACACACAGCTACTTATGAAGTTGAAGTAGTGAAAGAATTTCCAGCAGAGCCATGTGATGCGTGTGAGCGAATGCGATGACAGGTTCAGATTTCTGCGGTCCTCGCGAATCCTCCACGAGCGGATTCAGTTGAGTGGATAGAGATCAGAAATAATTCTTCAGAAGCTTTCTCCCTCGGCGCATGTGAAATCAGCGATGATAACCGCTCGTATGATCTGAGCTGAGCTCTTGCTCCAGGAAAAACCCTCCGATTGCGTCAGGCTATCACCGGTATCACGCTCGGAAATTCCCGTGACACACTTATCCTTACCTGTGGAGGAGTGCAGATTGATTTGTTTGCTTGGGATTTCACAATCCCTACGAACTATATCCTGCGTCGAGAGGTGCTTTATTGAACTCCAGAACAGGCCCTGATTACCAAGGTTATCGATGGAGATACAGTAGATGCGATAATAGCTGGTGTAAAGACGCGTATTCGTCTCCTGGGTATAGATACTCCAGAGACAGTTCATCCCACAAAACCTCTCGAGAAATTCTGAAAAAAAGCGAGTGATTTTACTCGAATCACTCTTGAATGAAAAACTGTCTGGCTCACCTATGATCATGAACCAATTGATCACTATGGCCGCAGACTTGCCTATATCTGGCAGTGTAGCGGTGTATTTTCTGAGACCGCTTGTACACTCTTCAATGCCCAGATAGTGTCACAGGGTTATGGCCGTATGGAGCGGAGATTTCAGTTTCGATTGTATGATGACTTTATCGCCTATGAAAAAATAGCCAAAGAGTCTAAGAGGGGCATATGGAGTGATTCAGAAGTAGCAAAAGAGATGAATAAGCTCGCGATTGAAGAGAAAGAATTACTCGAATCAGAACAAGAAAAAGAATACCTCCTCCTGCAGGAAGAATTGCTCGAGGAGTGTCTCCAAGAAGAAATAGAATGTGATACTGAGAAGGTATCATGGACGAGCATCACGGAGAAAATGAGTACTCTGACTATAAATCCTAAAAAATCAGGACTTGTCACAATTTCTGGTCGAACATGGTGAGATTTTCCAGTCGAGATTCAGATATTTCGTGAATGACAGATAATTGAATCTCTGAGTCTCTTGAGTGACGAGGTCGGTGATTATAGTACCGTATGGATTCCGCGTGTTGCTGGCGAATACACCGTGAAAAGTATCATGAAGAAAATGAAAAATGAAGAAAATGAAGGTAATAATGTGGAAGTTGTTCAAAAAGAAAAAACGGTCACTATAGAAACTATCTCACCTCATTTCTCAAGTACTCTCACGGCAAAAATCCTCCTCCAATGACAGATAACGGATAATCGATGGAGAGAAAGTGATACCTTTCACTGTCGAAGCCGTGGTTCTTGTTCTATCAATCTCACGGCGGAGACGAATAGAGAGGATTATGTGAGTTATTTCTGGATATTTCCAGATGGTTCTATAGATGACAGGAAGAATCCTGGAGCGATCAAGCTCGATTATGGGCAACACAGAGTTCTCCTGATTGCTTCAGATGAAATCACCGAGGATATCCAAGTACTATCAATCCAGATCGATCACAGACCTATTCCCAAAAAACCAAAAAAACCTTCAACAAGTTCTTCCAAATACACCCTCGACCTCAAGGATGTTCCTCAGGATATAGGCGGAGGATTCGTCCCAGAGGAGAATACACCATTGCAGAAACTGGCAATGAGTCTCGCAGTATTGGGTATCCTCAGCGGGAGTGTTTATTTGTCTATGAGAAGGCCTTCATCCGGCAACGAGATTTAGAATGCTAGTATCCTATTCCGCGAGAGCTCTAGAAATTTTTGTTCATTATAGGATGATTCATTCCAGAGTCCTGTGAAGTGCTTAATAGTTTCCTCTAGCATATATCTTCTCACACAAAAAGATTGTCCATGTAATTCGGTGTAAGTTCGTTGGAGGTGATGCTGAGAGCAGTCTCATACGCCCCTATCTCAGAGATTCCAGACAGATGAGATGTGTCATGCTACTGTTCAGAGAGCCTCGTCTCCGAAAGGTTTTCACTGAAAAATACCCATTGACAAGGCTCTAATAAGAAAAATACGCTTTTCTTCTCAGTCGTGTACTTCGTCAATTATTTGACTTACTTTTCAGCGAATATCTTCTGGAAATAATTCCAAAAGAGAAAGAGGTTCTGTCAGAGAGCACGATTCGCAAACAGAAGAAGTCATAATGTATGTTATGATATACATTTATAGAATTCGTCAATGAATTGCAAAATAGAATTTTTTTCTATACTTTCGTCTGAAGATAGAGATAGAGGACGGATTTTTTTAAATTCCTTTGTTTTTCTTTTCCTTTTACTTTTTCTGAAACATTAATTTATAACAAAAACTATGCAAGCAACCAGCAAAAAAATCAATGCCCACACATACGAAGTGACAATAAAAGAAAGTGCTACTGAAATGGAGCACTATAAAAAGCAAGCTGCTCGAAAAATTGCTGAAGCTCGGCAGTTTCCAGGATTTCGCAAGGGTGATGAAGTCCCAGTTGATGTCGTCGCACGAGAAATAGGGGAAGATCGTCTCATGGGGGAGGTACTGGAATCCGCTCTCCAGGCTATCTATCCAAAAGCTCTCAAAAAACTCGAAATCAATCCTATCGATATGGGGGATTTGACCAAAGTCGTGAGCATGAGTCCTCTCGAGGTCGTCCTCACGGTCGAAGTATTACCAGAAGTGAAGCTCGATTTCAAAAAAATAGAGAAAATCAAAGTCGAAGTCCCAGAAGTCTCTGTGACAGATGAAGAACTCCAAAAAGAACTCGATGAAATCATTGCCCGGGGGACACATTTTCACCCACGAGGAGCACATCATGGTCATCATCATGATGAAAATGGTGATGTCCCAGAGGAGACTGATACCGCTATTCAAGTAGGTGATCGTGTGCGTATCAATGCTACTGGCTATGATAAAAAAGGTGGTAAAACAGATGATAAAATGGCTCTTCATGATTTTGAGCTCACTATTGGGTCAAAGATGATGATTCCAGGATTTGAAGAAGCACTCGTCGGAGCAAAAGAAGGTGATGTCGTAGAATTTGATATCACATTTCCAAAAGACTATCACAGCGAGGAATTTGCTGGTAAAAATGCTTTCTTTTCATGTACTATTCTCACTGTCGAATATCCACACAAACCAGAATGGAGCGAAGAATTCATCGAGCGTGTCTGGGGCAAAAAACTCCCACTTGCAGAATTTCGCACAGAATACCGTGAAGCGATGCTCGCAGATAGAAAAGACAAGGCTCGCTCTGAAGCAGAAGAAAAACTCTCATGAGAATTTATCGCAGTGAGTGATATAGAATTCGGTCCAAAAATCCTCGCAAAAGAAGTCGAAACTCTCTGGCAGTATCACAATCGCGAGATAGAAAAACAGGGAATGGAGATCAAATCATACCTAGATCATCTCAAAACCTCTGAAGAAGGATTTAAAAAAGAACATATCGAGCCATCAGCGACTCGCCGTATCCGATCTATGCTCATCCTCGAAGAGATGAAAAAGCACTACAAACCCGAAGTGACTGAAGAAGATGTCATGACAGAAATGAAAAAAGTATTTGCTCGCTACGCTGGGGATGCAGATTTCGAGAAACGACTCACTGAACTGGCAAAACCAGGAACAGATCACTTCAATGATATCAAATCCCGCCTCGAATACCGAGCTGTGATTGATAGATTTTTGAAATAATACAAAAAAACGACCCGTGAGGGTCGTTTTTTATTGTGGCACCAGGAAACCCCGTACGCCGGAAGCGACGGTATAATGACACTTAAAGCTCGTGGAGCTGACAGAGTACGGGGAGGAATGGTACAACTAGAATATTGGACAACGG